>CAXTNN010000018.1:0-26739 GCA_964245545.1 uncultured Acetobacteraceae bacterium
ATCGTGGACGACGAGAGCTGAAATGCAGTTTCAGTTCCGTTGCTACCGGAACCCCGTGTTGCGCCTCGATCTCCCCTGGCGTGCGCGTGATCAGCAATGCGAAGTCGGCCAGGCTTCGTTCCCGGGGCGAAAGACCGGCGTGTCGAAAGTTCGCCTCGACCTGCGCCACCCACGCCGCGTCGCCGCTGGCCTCGCGCAACGCCGCAGCGTGGCCGAACACGCAGGGGATGCACCGGTTTTCCGTGCTGACCACCAAGGCGATCAGCTCCCGTTCGCGACGGGACAGGCCGCCCGGTGCATCGCTGTTCACCGCCCGGCTGAGTGCGTCTTGCGCCAGCGTCAGCGCGGGGCGATACGCAGTGGCCCGCTGACTGTGCCTGACGTAGCCGAGTTTGTCCCGCGTGCGGTCGAACAGCGCGTCCAATTCCGGTGTCGACGGGGCGGGCGGCAGGTCGAGCCAAGATGGCGAGAGCTGGCCGGTATGATGAGTGTCGGGCACGATCTTAATCCAACAGGTCGGGTTCTTGCGCCGTCACCAGCTCCCATAGCGGCTGAAAGCTCAGCAGGCCGGAGCGCGGACGGCTGACCTGGCTCACGGTCAGCGACGCGGTTTCGTGGTCGATCGAGATCGGGTTGCCGGCGGCTTCCGCCAGCAGCTGTGTCTGCGCGGCGTTGTCCATGGAGATGTACCACCACGCCGCCGCTTCCACGGTGTCGCCCACGGTCAGGATGCCATGGTTGCGTAGGATGACAGCCTTGTGGGGCCCGAGCGCGGCAGCGATCCGCTCGCCCTCGCTCTGCTCCAGCACCACGCCGGAGAAATCATCGAACACCTCATGGTCGCCGTAGAACTTGCAGCTGTCCTGGGTCAGCGGGTCGAGCTTGCGGCCGAGCGTCGACCAGGCCTTGCCGAAGGTGGAATGCGTGTGTGCGGCCGCCACCACGTCCGGCCGGGCGGCATGGATAGCGGAGTGGATCGCGAAGGCGGCGCGGTTCACCGGGCGATCGCCCTCCACCACCTCGCCGGTGTGGTCGACCCGGATCAGGTCGCGGACCCGGATCTGGCCGAAGTGCTGGCCCAGCGGATTGACCCAGAAGCTGTCGGTATGTTCCGGATCCCGGGCAGTCACGTGCCCGGCCAAGCCCTGGTCGAAACCGTAGCGGGCGAACAAGCGGAATGTCGCGGCAAGGCGCTGCTTGCGGTGAAGCCGCTCCTCTTCGACCGACCGAGGCGGGACGATGTCGCGCAACAGGCTGACGAAATCGGGGCCAATGTCAGACTTGGCGGAGACGTAGTTCATGGCAATTTCCTCGTTATTCGGCGGCGATGGCGGTTAAGGCCTGGCGGGCGGCGACCAGGGCGCGAACACGCGGGATCAGCTCGCGCCCATATTGGATCGCGTCCACCAGCGGGTCGAAGCCGCGGATCAGGAAACTCGTGATGCCCAGGTCGTAGTAGTCGAGCATCGCGTCGGCGACCTGGTCCGGCGTGCCGACCAGCCCGGTGGAGTTGCCCTGAGCGCCGGTCAGCGCCGCGATCCCGGTCCATAGCCGCTTGTCCAGACGGGATCCCTGGGCCGCAGCTTCCAGAAGGCGGCGCGACCCCTCGTTGGCGGGCGGCGCGTCTTTGCCCATGCGGGCGTTGTGGGGCGAGCGGCCGCTGCCGCCGCTGGCCTTCAACGATTTTGCCTGCTCGAGGATAGCGTCCGCCTTGGCCCAGGCCGCTTCCTCCGTCTCCGCCAGGACCGGGCGCAGCGAAAGGCTGAAGCGGGGTTGCCGCCCGAACGGTGCCGCAGCGGCACGGATGCGCGCCACCAGGCTGCGCACCTGCTCGTAGGTCTCGCCCCACAGCGCGTAGACGTCGGCGTGCTTGCCAGCGACTGGAATCGCCGCTTCTGACGCACCGCCGAAATAGACCGGGATACCGGCGGCAGTATAGGGCTTTAGGTCGCCGAAGCCGCGCTCCACCTGATAATATTTGCCGGCATAGTCGAACGGCGTCTCGGCGGTCCATTCCTGGCGCAAAACGTCGAGATACTCGCTCGTCCGGGCATAACGCTCGTCCTTGGTCAGATGGTCGCCGTCCTGCGCCAGTTCCGTGTCGTTGCCGCCGGTGATGATGTGCACCGCTGCCCGGCCGCGGGAGAAATGGTCCAGAGTCGCGAGCTGGCGCGCGGCCAGGGTGGGCGCGGTGAAGCCAGGCCGGTGGGCGATCATCAGGCCGAGCCGGTCGGTGACAGAGGCGATGTGCTGGCCCACCAGGATGCTCTCGGCGGAGGTGGAGTTGAACGCGACCAGCACGCGGTCGAACCCGACATACTCGTGCGCGGTGGCCACCGCCTCCACATAGCCCGGATCTAGCGCCGGCCCGGTGCGGCGCATCGTCTCGGACGAGTTGAAGTGGCCGACATAGCCGATGAATTCGACAGTCATCGAATGCTCTCCGTCAATCGTGGAAGCCGGCAAAGCTGCCAGTTGCTGCGTAGAGATGATGGGCTGTCACCAGCGCGCCAGTAAACAAGACAGAAAGGCAAAATTCCGGGTGCGCATGGTCGGGGTTTTCGCGGCAGGGCGCGCGAAGAGGACGTTGTTCCAACAGATCCTCGATCGTGAGGAAAGTGGAACGTCTACTTCGAAATCCCTCTCGGTAGGGCGTAGGCCGTGACCGGTGGTGGAGGCGCTTCGAGGCGGCGCGCCTGGATCAGGCAACTCTGGGCAGCGCACCCCTGAGAGAAGCCGGACGCGCCGCGGTCCAGGGTCAGTGCATTCGGGTTGCCGTTCTTTTCCAACCCGTTCTCCGGGTCGAACCAAGCGCCCGTCGCGAGCCGCGCCACGCCCGGCATGATGTCCAGCGTAATGATTGCGCCGGCAAGGCAGCGTCCGCGGTCGTTAAATAGCTCGACCAAGTCGCCGTCGAAGATGCCGCGCGCCGCAGCATCTTCGGGATGGAGGTCCACCGGTTCCCGCCCCGCGACCTTGCCGGCCTGGCTGTAGGGGCTGTGATCAAGCTGGCTATGCAAGCGGCGCGTTGGCTGGTCGGAGAGCAGGTGCAGGGGGTGACGCGCCGCTTCCGGAGCACCCAACCACTCCGTCGGCTCGCGCCATACCGCCTGTCCCGGGCAGTCCTCCAGCCCGTAGCCGGCGATAGCGTCGCAGAATAGCTCGATCCGGCCCGAGGGCGTCGCCAGCCGATGCGCCTCCGGGTCGTCGCGGAACGCTTCCAGCAGGGTAAAAGGACGACGGTGGGGCGCGAGGCGAATCAGGCCCTCGCTCCAGAACTGCTGGAAGGACGGAAGGTCGATGCCGGCGGCGGCGGCACGCGCCGTGCTCTCGCCGTAGAGGCGGTGCAGCCATCCCATCTCGTCCAGTCGCTTGGTGAACATCTCGTGCCGTCCCAGACGTTCGGCGAGGGCGGAGAAGATCGTGTAGTCGTCCCGCGCCTCGGCGAGAGGTGCGATGGCGCGGTGCATGGCGACGATGTGGCCTTCTCGCGTCGCGTAGCCGATGTCGTTGCGCTCGAGCGGCGTGGTGGCGGGCAGCACGATGTCGGCACGGCGCGCGGTGGGGGTCCAATAGGGCTCGTGCACGATCACCGTCTCGGGTCGGCCCCAGGCACGGTGGAGACGGTTTAGGTCCTGATGGTGGTGGAACGGGTTTCCGCCGGCCCAGTAGACCAGACGGATGTCGGGATAGACGCGGGTCTCGCCGCGATAGGTGAAAGAGGTGCCGGGATGCAGCAGCATGTCGGCGACGCGGGCGACCGGGATGAAGTCAGGCACGGCGTTGTGGCCCTGCGGCAGGGTGGGGCCACTGAAGCGTGGGTGGGCGCTGCCCTGGGTGTTCATCGTTCCGTAACCGACGGCAAAGCCGCCGCCAGGCAGCCCGACCTGGCCGAGAAGGCAGCCGAGGGTGATGACGGCCCAAAATGGCTGCTCGCCGTGCGACGCTCGTTGCAGGGACCAGGCGGTATTGACCAGGCTGCGCGTCGACAACAACTCATCCGCCAGGGCGCGGGTGCGGGCGGCGGGCACGCCGGTGATCGTCTCTGCCCACTCCGGCGTCTTAGCCGTGCCGTCGGTCTTGCCGGTGAGGTAGGTTTGCACGCGGTCGAAGCCGACGGTGCAGCGATCGACGAAAGCGCGATCGAAGCGCGGATGGTGCAGCACCTCGTGGCACAGGGCGAGCATGAGCGCGGTGTCGGTGTTGGGGCGGATGGGGATCCACTCCACCGGGCCGCCCGTCTCCAGGTTGTCGCGCACCGGGCTGATGTTGACGAAGCGGGTGCCCGCCGCCGCCATGGCGCGCAGCCCGGCGCGCGCACGATGGTCGCCGGCGCCGCCGGAAGAGACCTGGGTGTTCTTCAGCGGCACGCCGCCAAAGGTGACAAACAGACGGCAATTCTGCGCCAGCAACTCCCAGGAGGTGTGCCCGGCGTTCAACTCGTCCATCGACATCAGCAGGTAGGGCAGCAGCGCACGCCCTGCGCCCAGGCTGTAACTGTCCACGCTGCGGACGTAACCGCCGACGACGTTAAGGAAGCGGTGCAGCTGGCTTTGAGCGTGATGGAAGCGCCCCGCACTGGACCAGCCGTAGGAGCCGCCGAAGATCGCGCCGTTCCCATACGCGCCGCTGACTCGGGCGATCTCGGCCGCCACGTGGCCCAGGGCGATGTCCCAACCCACCTCGACAAACTCGTCGGCTCCGCGGGCCGTGGTCGCGCCGGGACCGTTCTCCAGCCAGCCGCGCCGGATAGCCGGGCGGCATACGCGCAGCCTGCTGACGCTGGCGTCCAGCATGTCCAGCCCGATCGGGGACGGGTCCGGGTCGGTGGACAACCCGCGCAGCGCGGGGAGCTGCCCGGGACGGGGCTCGACCTCGTAGATGCCCCAGTGCATGGCCGTGTAGTGGCGATCCGTCGCCGGCCCCGGCTGCGAGGCCACGTCGTTCAGGCAGCGCCTACGGCATGAAGATCCGGTATCGCAGCCGACGTCCCGCGCAGGGACGTCAGGCGCGGCATGACGTTTCGGGCGAAGCGGCGCATCTCGGCCTCGAACGGCTGGAACTGCAGCAGCAGCGTCTCGATGCCGGCGGCATGGAAGGCGGCCAGCCGCTCGGCGACCTGGTCGTAGCTGCCGACGGTGCCCGCGGCGGTGCCGCCGTTGGTGCCGACGCGCGGGGATTGCGCCATGGTCTTGCGCATGACGACCGCCGGGTCGGTGTTCGCCGTGACGTAGGCCTTCATGTCAGCATCCAACTCCGACAGTTTCAGCAGCCGTTCGTAGGCAGCGTTTGCCTCCGCCTCGGTCTCGCGAGCGATGACGAAGCAGGATAGGCCGAAACGCACCGGCGCTCCTGCTCGCTTGCGCCGGCGCACGTCGGCGATCAAGGCCTGCACGCCGTCGAGCAGTTGGCCGTTGATGAACCAGACATCCGCCTGGGCGGCGACCAGGTCTCGGGCGGGCGCGGATTCGCCGCCGACATAGATGCGTGGACGGGCGCGGAAGGTGCCGGCCGGGCGCAACTGGTAGTCGCGAACACGGAAATACCGGCCCTCGTGCTGAACGCGCTCGCCCCGCATCAGCGCCTCGACCAGCCCCAGCCACTCCGCGCCATAGGCGTAGCGCTCGTCATGTTCCAGGAAGACCAGGCCGGCGTCCTCGATCTCCTTGCGGTTCCAGGCGTTCACCAGGTTGATCGCGAAGCGGCCATGGCTGACCGCCTCGATCCCCAGGGCCATCTTCGCCAGCACCACGGGGTGGTAGAG
This sequence comes from uncultured Acetobacteraceae bacterium, assembly GCA_964245545.1. Lineage (GTDB taxonomy): Bacteria > Pseudomonadota > Alphaproteobacteria > Acetobacterales > Acetobacteraceae > LMUY01. Next base: position 5,765 of record CAXTNN010000018.1, read on the forward strand.
CATCGGCTTGATCGCCGCGATGATCTCGATCCGGTGCGTCTCAGCGGCCAACGCGGCGCAGGCGGTCCAGGCTTCGAGCTGGTCCAGGTCCGGCCGATGCGGGTTCATCGTATGCTGCGCCACCAGCACGCAATCGTAGCCGAGCGCCTCCGCCTCCAGCACAAGTCGCCGGTTGCGGTCCCAAGAGGCGTCATAGGGCTCATCCGGGTCGCGCAGCGCGGCCCGGTTGCCGTGCACCAGCGCCCAGAGGCCAATCCGCAACGAGTGTTCCATCGACCTCAGACCGTCGCGAGATAGTTGGACACCGTGATCTGCTCCGGCAGTACGCGGCGCTTGGCCAGCCAGTCCGCCGCGTCCTGGAGCTGCTGCACGAAGCGCGCATCGCTGGGCGGATAGAACCGGTAGCGGCGGTGCAGCCGCACGAATTGCTCGCGGATCGCATCGTCGTAGCGCGCGGCCTGCTGCAGCATCAGCTCGGACTCCGCCGGGTGCTCGTCGGACCAGGCTGCCTCCCGCGCCAGCCCCGCGATCACCGCGCGGACCAGGTCGGGGTTGTCACGAGCGAAGCCCCGCGTCACCAGGAACGAGGTGTAGTCGATCTGGTAATCCAGGTCGCGGCCTTCGAGGAACACGTCATGTGCCCCGTATTGCAGGCGGGCGATGTCCACGCCGGGGCTCCACATCGACCAGGCGTCAACCTTCCCCGCGGCCAAAGCGGGGCCGGCATCCGGTGGGTTCAGGTAGATGAACCGGACGCGGGCGCGGTCAATGCCGTGCTTCTCGAGCGCCGCCACCAGCAGGAATTCGCCCAAGCCGGACCGGTTCACCGCGACGGATTTGCCAACCAGGTCCTCGACCTTGTCGATGCCGGACCCGTCCTTGGCGATGATGGCCGTCGTTCGCGGCTCGTAGACGAGGAACTGAGCGAACACCAGCGGCGCGCCGGCGATCAGTGCGGCAAGTGCCGGCGTGGTGCTGCCGCCGAAACTGAAATCGGCGCTGCCACCAGTCACCGCCTGCAGCGTAGGAGCATGGTTGGGGAACGGACCCAGCCACTCGACCTTGATGCCCTGCTTGGCTAGCTCTGGGGCAAGTACACCCCGCTCCTTGGCGACCAGAGTCAGGCCGCCATAACCCCAGGTCAGCCGCACCGTGTCCGTGGTCCGGCCGCTCGCCCCGGCCGATGCGAGCGACAGCGCCCCGCCGGCCAGCAGCGAGGCTTGCAGCAGGCGGCGGCGTGGCAAGACCGGGCCGTAGTTTGGCGTCATCGTCTGCAATTCCTTCATCTCAGTTCGGGCGCATCGACGCCCAGTTCCCGCAGGAGCTCGGGCCGCAGCACGCGAGGATCGGATTTGTCGCGGAGATGAAACTCGGCCGCGATCCGCCCGAAGCGCATCACCAGGGCGCGGTCGGCCAGCGCGAGAGCCTCGTCGACGTCATGCGTCACGAGCAGGACGCCGGGCCGGTGGCGCGCAACCAATTGCCTGACCAAAGCTTGCATCCGGATGCGGGTCAGCGCGTCGAGCGCGGCGAATGGTTCGTCCAGCAGCAGCAGTTCCGGCTCTTGCACCAAGGCGCGGGCGAGCGAGACTCGTTGCGCCTGGCCGCCGGACAGGTTGTAGGGCCAATCGTCGAGCCGCTCCCCCAACCCGACCTCGGCCAGCGCCCGAGCCGCCCGATCTCGCGCGCCCTTTTCCGGCAAACCCAGCGATACGTTGCGCCCCAGCGTCTCCCACGGCAGCAGCCGATGCTCCTGGAACACCACCGCGGGGCGGCGGGGCACGTCGACGCGGCCCGACTGCACCGGGTCCAAGCCCGCGAGGGCGCGCAACAGCGTGGTCTTGCCGCAGCCGCTCTCGCCCAGCAGCGCGACGAACTCGCCGCGCGTGATCGTGAGATCCAGCCCATTGATGACCCGGCGCTCGCCATACTGCCGGGTCAGGCCGGACACGACCACGGCGGTCTCTCTGGCATTTATCACTGGCGGTTCCTTGCGTAGTTCGGATGCCACGCGAGCAAGCGCCGCTCGAGCGCACGGGCGACGGCATCCGCTCCAACCCCGATCACGGCGTAGATGAGAATGGTGAGCACGATCACGTCGGTACGGAGGAATTCCCGCGCATCCATTGCCAGGAAGCCGATGCCGGATTCGGCGCCGATCGTCTCGGCCACGACCAACGCGAGCCAAGCTGTGGCCAACGCGTAACGAACTCCGGTCAAGATGGACGGCAGCGCGCCGGGCAGGATGATGCGGCGGATCGTCTGCCAGTGGCTGAGCTCGCGCACGCGGCCAAGCTCCAACAGCTTCGGATCGACCTGGCGGATGCCCAGCGTCGTGTTGATGTAGATCGGGAACACCACACCCAGCGCGACGAGGAAGACCTTCTCGCCCTCGCCGACCCCGAACCAGACGATCACCAGCGGCAGCAGCGCAAGGAAGGGGATGGCCCGCACCATCTGCACGGGCCGGTCGATCACCGCCTCGGCGATCCGGGACGAGCCGACGACGATCCCAAGCGCGAAACCGACGCTTCCGCCCAGAACGAACCCGGTCGATGCCCTCAGCAAGCTGATGCCGAGATCGTGGAGAAGCGTGCCCGACACCGCGAGCTTGTAGGCCGTGCCCGCAACCTTGCTCGGCGCCGGCAGCAGATAGGGCGGTAGCGCTCCGAATCGAGAAGCGGCTTCCCACACGAGTAGCAGCAGAACCGGGACGCACCAGGAGAGCAACATGTGTCCATCCGGGCCGCGTCCGGTGCTGGCCGCCTGTCGGCGCCTCCGGCCCATCCCGCTCCGCATGTGCAACGTCGGCGGTATCGCGAGTTCGAGATCGGTTTGATGCGCGTTGCTCATGCCGCGGTTTTCCTCAATCCGAGAGAACGAGCCCTTGCACGGGCGCGGGGCGGTTCAGCCCAGGACATGTTTGCCGGCTGCGACCATGGCACTGTCGGCCTGCGGCACGTGGATCAGGCCGCATTGCACGTCGCGCCAACAGCGTTCCAGTGCATTGTGGCGGCTCAGTCCGTGATTGCCGGCCAGGCTAATCGCGAGCCGCACAACCTCCACCGCGTTTCGGGTCAGGACGACCTTGAGAGTGCCAGATTCCGCCGAGCCCGGCGTCGCGCCCGCATCCGCCTGGGCCGCAAGCGAGGCGATCAGACGCGCATTGACCGCCAGCAGCGCCTCGATCTCGCCCACCACCTCCTGCATCCGCGGCAGGCTCGCCAGTGGCCTGCCCAAGTCGGACGGCGTGCGCTCGCGCAAGAACCCGACGATCCAGTCGCGAGCCGCGCGTGCCACCCCGTCGTAGAGCGCCCCAAGCAGGGCGGCATTCCAAGCCGCCTGAACCTCGTCGCGGGGTGGCGGTCCCTCGCCCGGCACAACCAATGCCCCAACTTGGCCGTCGGGCACGAAGACATCATCCAATACCACGTCGTGACTTCCCGAGGCGCGCAGGCCGAGATGATCCCAGCTTTCCTCGATCCGCAGCCCAGCGCTGCCGGCGCGGATCAGGAACGGGCCGACACGAGGCTTCAGCTCGTCGGTGCGGCAGAACGTCTCGAACCACGTCAGCCCCTCGGCGCCGGTCGAGTAGATCTTGCGTCCGCTGATCCGCCACCCGTCGGCCCCCCGGCGCGCAATGGTGGCCGGCAGGCCGCCACGCGTCGGGCTGCCCAGGTCTGGCTCGACGCGGATCGAGTTAAGCAGTGCGCCCTCGCGCGCAGCCTCCCGGCCGATCCACTCTCTCAGAGCGACAGGGTAGCCGGTGTTGCGGGCCAGGGCGGCTTGCTTGGTCAATTGCATCGCCAGGATCAGCGCGGTCGACGGGCAGCCTTGGGCGACCCGGCCGACGACATCGGAGGAAGCCGCCAGACCTTGCCCGTGGCCTCCAAGCGCTACGGGCACCGTAAGGCCAAGCAGATCGGCCTGTTGCAGCCGGGCCAGGTTGTCGTGCGGGAAGCTGCCGTCACAATCATGCCGCTCACCCGCTTCGCGGAGCAGAGCAATCAGCGAAGGCCAATCCAGGCCGTGCCCGTCCAACCTGGCTAGCGCAACGCCTTCAGACGACGACGCTTCGTTGCGCCGCTGCCGTTTGCCGCTCATGCGCGAAAAATGCGGATGTCACCCAAGGCGCGATCGCCCGCGGCGCCGTCCGTGTACCAACGACATGTATTCATCAAAGCGCCAGTTGCACTGACGAGAGTACTTTGCGGGATGGCATCAAAATTCATTAGTCACAGGATCTCACGTGCTGTTCTGCAGAATGGGGACAGTTGATGGTATGTGCAATTGCACAATCTATCGCGTTTGTAGTCTGAATTGTCGCAGATACGGTGACAAACAGACGGACTTTCTCCAGAGGCCGTATGCCTCCTGAGATACGATCAATGCGAGACGCACGGGGCTGTCCCGGAGCAGAACAGAACTGCCATGCCGAGGGTCCACGCGCGATCCTCCGAGACCTGGCCTAGGAGACATGCACTTACCGCCTCACCTCATCGAAATAGCGAACCGCCGGAGCCAGGTGGGCACTCCGGCATCGACGCCATTGCAGCTCCGCCAAGGCCGGGGCTTGCTAGCTGAGGCCAACCCCGTACCGAGGCTCTTGTGATGATGGATGAAATCGACCGAAAGTTGCTGGCGCGTCTGCAGGAGGACGCAACGATCCCGATGGCGGAGCTAGCGGACCATGTGGGCCTGTCCGCGACGCCTGTCTGGAAGCGCGTCCAGAAGATGGAGCAGGCGGGCGTGATCAAGCGTCGTGTGGCCCTGCTCGATCCGGAAAGCGTGGGAGTCGGCCTGATCGTTTTCGTGGCCATCGAGGCGCATGAACATTCGCCGGACTGGATGACGCGCTTCGCGGCCGCGATCGCAGACATGCCGGAGGTGATGGAAGCCTACCGCATGGCCGGCGAGGTAGACTACATGCTGCGGGTGGCGGTAGCGGACATGACGGCCTTCGACGCATTCTACAAGCGACTTATTGCCACGGTGCCACTGAAGAACGTCACGTCCCGCTTCGCCATGGAGCGAATGAAGCACACGACATCTTACCCGTTGCTAGCGCGCGCCTTTCGCGACCGCCGCGCGACGGACACCGAGTCGGACCCGGCCTGAGCCTGGTCGAAGCTTCTACGGCTTTCGCGCCGGGCGCGTTGCATGAAAACCGTTTCTCTCAACTCGATCGCATTTAGACGCGACCGGCAAACTTTGTCCTGCGGCAAATCTGCACTTGAGCCTGTGTGTGATCCTGCCGAAATTGGTGCTGCCGACATGCTGATGATTGCCGGCAGGAGACTTGTCATGCACCTCCGTCGAATGCATCGATACTTCGGCCGTCTCGACCCGCTGGCCTGTCTACTCTGTCGCCATCGCTGAGGTCGCGCGCAGAACAGCCCAGGTCGTTTGTTCCGACACGCGGAACTGAGTTCGAGGCCGGGCCGCCCTAGCGGTCCGAACAGGAGTATCAGCATGCACAATTCCCACGTCATCGAAGTATCGGGCCAGTTCGCCGGCGCGGCCGTGAGTCACGACGGCCGGTTCCGGTTTATAGCGGTCGATCCCAGGGTCGAAGAGTTGGACGATAGCCTATGGCCGTCCCTGCCCGACGTGCAGCGCGCTGTCGGCCACCTGCTGACGACCGGACGCCTGCCGACTGCCCGTGCGAACCAGGCAAGCTGAACCTGAGGGATATAACGGGAGCTCATCATGAGCAGTGCGACATCGCTCGATCATCCGTCCGAGACGCTCGGCATCGCGGCCGATCTGCAATTCCTGGAGCGGTCCAGCGAGAAGCCGCGCACCTACACGTTCGATCCACCGGGCGGCGGACCGCGTTCCAACGCCAGTTACGCCCCGCACCGTGTCGCGATTCTGGATGCGCGGCGGGATGCAGCCGCCTTCGCGCTGGACCGCGAGGGTTTCGCCTTCGTCCGGCATGACAGCGCCGTGCGCGATTTCTGGAGTGAGAAGGAAGTCCGGCGAGTCTACTACGCGGAGGCCGAGCGGCTGATCCGCGACGCGACCGGCGCGGACCGCGTGTTCGTATACGATCACACGTTGCGCCGCCGGGTCGCCGACGCCGAGGACCGCGCGGCCGACCTGCCGCGGCAGCCTGCGACCCGCGTGCATGTCGACCAGACGCTGAAATCCGGCCCGCAACGCGTGCGCGACCTGCTGCCGGACGAGGCCGAGACGCTGCTGCGCGGCCGGGTGCAGATCATCAACCTGTGGCGCCCCATCGTCGGGCCGCTCTGGGACAGTCCGCTCGCGCTCTGCGACGCGCGCACCTTCGACTTCGAGGACCTGGTCGCGTCCGACTTGATCTTCCCCGACCGGGTCGGCGAGACCTACGCCGTGACCTACAACCCGGCGCAACGCTGGTACTATGTCCCGGCCATGACGCCGGACGAGACGCTGCTGATCAAATGCTACGACAGCGCCGATGACGGCCGCGCCCGCTTCGCGCCGCACACCGCCTTCACCGATCCCGCGGCGCCGTGGGACGCGCCGCTGCGGCAGAGCATCGAGTTGCGCACGCTGGTCTTCCACACGGACCCCGGCGCCTCCAGTTGACCCAGCCCGCGCCTTGGACCGTGCTGAGCAGCACGACCACCTTCGTCGATCCGTGGTTGCGCGTGCGCAGCGACCAAGTGCGGACGGCCGAGGGCGACGTTTTCGGCCCGTTCCACGTTATCGAGTATCCGGACTGGGTGACCGTCGTCGCCCTGACCGACCGTGACCGCCTGCTGCTGGTCCGCGAGTACCGGTACGGCATCGGTGCGGTCGCGATCGGCCTGCCCGGGGGGCTGGTGGACGCGGACGACGGCGTGCCGGGCCCCGAGGCCGCCGAGTTCGCGGCGCGACGCGAACTGATCGAGGAGACCGGCCACGGCGGCGGCATGCTCGAGCAACTGACGTCGGTGCATCCCAACTCGTCAAACCAGACCAACACCGCCTATTGCTTTCTGGCCACCGCCACATCGCGCATCGCCGCGCCACTGCACGGCCCGAGCGAGGTGCAGGAAACGCTCGAGGCCGACCTGGTGGACGTGCTGGAGTTGCTGCGGGAGGGCGAGATGACGCTGCACGCCGTCCATGTCGCCGCGCTCTGGTCCGCGGCGGCGCGGATCGCCGGCGACCGGGTGAACCGCTTTGGGACGCTCACGCTCCGGCTCCGTCGCTTCCTGTCGGGACAGGGGCCGCGATGTCCCACCGCCTCGCGCCACGTCCTCGCTCTGGCCATCGCATCCGTAGGCGGCTGAGCCGCACCGATCCCGCTGCTGCCGGCGGGGTGCTGTCCATCGTGGTAGCGCATCCGGCAGCGGTTCCTCCCCAAAACTCGGCCGGGACCTCTGGTTCCGGCCGTTCTTTGGCTCGGAACTCCTCATCCCCAGATTGCCGTTATAATCAGGGTGCAGGAGGTCCGACATGCTTGACGCGAATGAGACGGCGCCGCCGGTCCCGCCCCGCCGGCTGACGAGGAAAACGCCCGGACCCGCCGTGGCGATCATCGGCGCCGGCTTCTCCGGGACCATGGCCGCGATCCATCTCCGCCACGTACTGCCGCCCGATCACTCGGTGCTGCTGTTCGATCGGAGCGGCCGCTTCGCCCGCGGCCCGGCCTATTCCGCGACCGAGCCGGCGCACCTGCTCAATGTCCGCTCCAGCAACATGAGTGCGCTGCTGGACGACCCCGGCCACTTCGAGCGGTGGCTCACCGATCGCGCACCGCACGAGAGCGCGGAGGCGCAGATCACCGAGGCTGGCACGTTCGCGTCGCGCCGGCTCTACGGCCGCTATCTCCGCGCGCTGCTGTACGAGGAGATCTCCCGGTCCGGCGGCCGGGTCCGGCTCTGCGCCGATCGCGCCAGAACGCTCGAACCGCACGACGCCGGCTGGCGCGTCCGCTTCGAGAGTGGCCGCGAGGTGGAGGTCGCCGCCGTCGTGCTCGCGCTCGGCAACCTGCCGCCGCTCGACACCGGCGACGCCGTCGTGTTCCCCGACCCTTGGGTTGCCGCCGCGACGGCTTGCCTCCGCCCGCGGGAGCCGGTGCTTATCGTCGGCACCGGGCTCACCATGGTCGACCTCGCGCTTTCGATTTACGCTAGCGGCTTCGAGGGGCCGATCGTCGCGCTCTCCCGCCGCGGCCTGCTGCCGCAGGCGCATGCGGCGCCGCTTCCCCCGGTCGCCTGCGCGCCGTTCAGGGATGACGAGCGCCGGTCACTACCACGCCTGCTGCGGGCGGTGCGGCGCCGCATCTGGGACGCCGAGGCGGCGGGCATCGACTGGCGCGCCGTGCTGGACGGAATGCGCCCGGCCACCGCGTCGCTCTGGCAAGGATTGCCGATGTCAGAGCAAGAGCGCTTTCTCCGCCACCTGCGACCTTACTGGGACAGTCACCGCCATCGGATGGCCCCTGCTTCGGCGGAGGCATTCGGGCGGCTCCTGCAGCGTGGGGCGTTAACGGTGAAGCGCGGGCGGGTGCGGTCGATCGCTGTCGAGCCGGGACTGACGGGACCGGCAGCTTCCGTCACGATTCAGGCCCGAGGCTACATCGATACCAAAACGATATCGTGTCAGCGCGTGCTCTACGCGACCGGCCCAGGTCGGCATGCGGTCAAGGACGGCCTGGTCGGCGAGCTCGTCGCTGCTGGGCTGGCCCGCACGGATGTGCACGGCATGGGCCTCGACGTCACGGGCACGCTGCAGTTGCTCGACCGGAACGGCACGCGGACGCCTGGTGTGTGGGCGCTCGGACCTCTGGTGCGCGGCGTCTTATGGGAGTGTACGGCTGTGCCCGACATCCGTCTGCAGGCCCGGACCATAGCGAGCGAGGTCGCCGACGCCCTTCAGATGACGTAGTCGAACTCCTGCATGGACTGGTTCATGGTAATGCCGGGCAGCGCCGTGTGCGGCCGCCCAACCGCGCGGGCAGGAACGCCGACCACGGAGGTGAAGGGGAGGACGGGGCTGACGACCACGCTGCCGGCGCCGATCTTGGCGCCGACCCCGACCTCGATGTTGCCCAGGACGATCGCGCCGGCGCCGATCAGCGTTCCGCGCCGGATCTTCGGATGGCGGTCGCCGATCTCTTTGCCGGTGCCGCCGAGCGTGACGTTCTGCAGGATCGAGACGTCGTCCTCGACCACCGCCGTCTCGCCGATCACCAGCCCGCTGCCGTGGTCGAGCATCACGCCCTTGCCGATCGTTGCGGTGGGATGGATGTCCACGCCGAGTACCTCGGAGATGCGGCTTTGGATGTGGCGGGCGAGGTGGACGCGGTCACGGTGCCAGAGCCAATGGGCGATGCGCTGGCCTTGAAGGGCCAAGAAGCCTTTGAAATAGAGGAACGGTGTCAAGAATTCCGAGTTGCTGGGATCGCGGTCCTTGATCGCGGCGAGGTCGGCGGCGGAGGCGGCGAGGATGGCGGGGTCGCTGAGAAAAGTTTGGCAGATGAAGGGGAGAAGCCCGTCCTGGTCGAGGTCCTGACTGCCGAGCTTTTGTGCAATGCGGTGGGCCAGCGCTTGTCCGAAGCTGGCGTGGTAGAGCACGGCCGCGTTCATCGCGCGGGTGAGGACCGGGTCACGGTCGGCGGCGGCGATGGCTTCTTCGCAGAGCTGCGTCCAGATCTGGGTGACCGGCCCGGTGGCAAAGCCGGCAGGCTCGGAGGACAACAGGCCGAAGCCGTTATCTTGTCGATATTGCATCATTCCCTCCGATCTTGCCGACGCGCCTTGTTCTCGGCTGGCTGCGAGTTACTGAGTGATCTGACCGGCCGCCACTTCGCTTTCAAGTGAAGCCACCGCGAGCACGCGGCCCTGATCCGTGCGCTCGGGCTGCGCGCCAGCGCGACCGAGTGCTCGGCGCAGCGTTTTCTTGAGGTGGGCGAAGGTCTCGGAGTCGCGGTCGCAAGGGCGGGGCAGGTCGATGCCGTGCAGCTCCAGCAGGCGGCCGGGTCGGGGCTGCAGCACGGCGATGCGGTCGCCCAGGAGGAGCGCTTCTTCGATATCGTGGGTGACGACCACGATGGTGAGGCGCTCGTCGCTCCAGAGGTCCAGCAAGTGTTCTTGCAGGCTCGCCCGGATCAGGGAGTCGAGGGCGGAGAACGGTTCATCAAGCAGCAGGATCTGCGGGCGGGCGACCAGGGCGCGGGCGAGGGCGGCTCGTTGCGCCATGCCGCCGGACAGTTCCCTTGGCCAGTCCCTCGCATGCGCCGAGAGGCCGACCCGCTCCAGCGCGGCTTCGACCCGGCGATCGCGCGTCGCTCGAGGAAAATCGGAAAGGCCGAACCCGACATTGTCGGAGACCCGCAGCCATGGCAGCAAGCAGGGCTCCTGAAAGACGATGCCGATCTCCGGGTGCGGCGCCACGACTGGGTTGCCGCGCAGCAGGATGCGGCCTTCGGTCGGGCGATCCAGTCCTGCGATGAGGCGCAGCAGCGTGCTCTTGCCGCAGCCGGAGCCACCGAGGATGGCCAGGATCTCGCCCTCGTGGACGTGAAGGCTCAGGTCGTCGAGCGCCTGCAAGCCGTTGTCGAAAGTTCGGCCGAGATGCTGGATCGAGAGCATCAGCGTCCGCCGTCGTAGGCATCTTGCCAGCGCAACAAGGGCGTGAAGGCGGCGACCAGCAAGCCGTCGGTCAGTTTGCCGAGCAGGGCGAAGACGACGATCGCGGCCATGATCTGGTCGGGCTTGCCCAATTGCTGGCCGTCGACGAGCAGGTAGCCCAGCCCTTCGGACGCGCCCATGACCTCCGCGGCGACGACGAACATCCAGCCCAAGCCGAGGCCGTTGCGCAAGGCGGGGAGATAGGCCGGCAGAACCGCGGGGAGTAGGATGCGCCGGGTGAGAGCCCAGCCGGAGAGGCGGAAGCTTTGGCCGACTTCGATGATCTTGCGGTCGACGCCGAGAACGGCGCTGAGCACGCCGAGATAGACCGGGAAGAACACGCCCACCGAAATGAGGACGATCTTCGAGGTCTCGAAGATGCCGAACCATAGGATGAACAGCGGCACCCAGGCGAGCGAGGGGATCGAGCGCAGCGCTTGGATCGTGGGGTCGAGCAGCCGGCGCAGCAGTCGGGAATACCCGGTGGCAGCCGCCAGCACGGTGCCGCTGACGACGCCGAACAGGAAGCCCAGGCCGACCCGGCCGAGCGTGGCGAGGACGTGGCTGGCGAGCTCACCGGAGCGCGCCAGGACCCAGAGCGTGGTCGCGACGTGGCTGGGCGGCGGCAGGAGCCGGCCCTCGGCCAGACCGGCGCGCACCGCTGCCTCCCACGGCAGAGCGGCGGCTAGGGGAAGGACTAGCCCCAGCCAGGGAGGCCAGAGGCTGGGAGAGGGGCGTGTACGGGCGTCCTGTGCCGGTGAGGTCGGGGCGCGGGAGGCGGCCGTTCCGGCGGCGCTCACCCGGCGGAGTTGCCGAAGCGCGGGTCGAACGACGGCGACAAGCCGGCGGTGCTCAGGGCGCGGACGAGGAAGATGTGCGGGTCGGTGCCGCGGGTGACGGCGATCCGCTTGCCTTTAAGGTCGGCCACGTTGCGGATCGGACTATCCTGGGTCGAGACCAGAGCGGTCCATTCCGGGCGGGACGCGATGTAGATCGAGCGGATGGGATTGCCGCCGATACTGGCCAGCAGGGCGGCCGCACTAGCGGTGGAGCCGAAATCGATGCTGCCGGCGTTGAGGTATTCGAGCGCCTTGTTGGACCCGAGCGACTGCACCCAGCGAATGCCGATGCCGTCCTGCGCGAATTCGTCCTCGAGCCAGCGCCGGTCGCGGATCAAAGCGCTCAGCGGGCTGTAGGTCGCGTAGTCCAGGCGGATTTCCTGTAGCTTGTCGGCGGCCGCGGCCGGCCGGATGAACGGCATCGCAATTGCGGCGCCGAGGAGAGTTCGGCGGGGCGTAAGAGTCATGTCGGGCTCCTCGTTTAGATCCAGGAGTGGACGGGCGGGTTGACCCCATTCAGGGCGTGGTTGCCGATGGCGTGGAACTTCCAGCGCACCGGGTCGTGCAGCGTGTGGACGCGGGCGTTGCGCCAGTGCCGGTCGAGGCCATGCTCGGCCAGGGTCGAACGGGTGCCGGCCAGTTCGAACAGCTTGTTTGTCGCCTGGAGGGCCACTTCGGTGGTCAGGATCTTGGCTTCCGCCACCGCGATCGACGCGCCCGCGACCGCGTCTACCGTCTCGTTCTCGGTGGCGGCATCGATGATCCGCCCCGCCCGTTGCAGCATCGCATCGGCCGCGTGAAGCCGGACCTGCAGGTCGCCGATGGCCGCGATCGTGTACACGTCGTCCGCGGCCCGATCCTGGTGGCTGTCGATCCAGGGCCGCGAGCGCGTGCGGACGAAGTCGATCGTTTCGGCGACGGCGCCGCGGGCGATGCCCAGGTCGATCGCCGCCTGGATGATCTGCGACAACGGGCCATACAGCGTCGGTTTGGCCGAGGCGGCATAGGCCGCAATGACGTGGCTGTCGGGGACGAACACGTCCGCCAGCGTGACCGTGCCGCTGGCGGTGGTGCGCTGGCCGAAACTCGACCAGTCGTCGATGACGGTCAGGCCCGTTGCGTGCCGCTCGGCGACGGCGCGGCGCGCCAAGCCGTCTTCGTCCAGGGCCTGGACGGGGATGTAGTGGGCGAATAGGGCGGCGGTGGAGTAGTTCTTGGTCCCGCTCACGCGCCAGCCGCCCGGCACCCGCCGCATGCGCGCGGAGACCTCCTTGGTGTTCTTGCCGCCGGACTCCGCGAGCGCGTTGCCGAACCGGGCGCCCTTGAGGGCGAGGCCGAAGAAATGGGCCGCCTTCGCCGGGTCAGGCTCATAGCGCAGCAGGCGGACGAAACCGTGATGGTTCTGCGGCAGTTGACCGAGCGAGGCGTCCGCGGCCGAGATGATGGCCGTCACCTCCGCCACGGTCGCCGCCGACAGGTCCGGACCGCCATGTTCCTTCGGCACTGTGATTCCGCCGAGACCGCTCGCCGAGTATTGCTCCAGCTCGTCGTACGGAAGGCGGCGGTCACGGTCGCGCTCCAGGGCGCCGGGCAGATAGGCGGCGGCCAAGGCATGCGCCGCCGCGATCGCCTCCGCGTCGGAGTGGAGCACGGGGACCGTTTGGGCTTGCAGCGCGGTGTCCATGACGGGTGATCCTTGGCTCAAGTGGTGAGGGCGTCCGCCCAGCTGCGATAAGCGGCCGCCGGGTGTGGTTCGGACAGGAGCGGCCCAGCGCCGAAAAGTTTTTCGCGCAACGTGCCTGCGGCATAGCGCCGCTTGTAGCGGCCCCGCCGTTGCAATTCCGGCACGAGGTAATGCGAGACGTCGGCAAACGTTTCGTGCGCGACCACGGACGCCAGATTGAACCCGTCGATCCCGGTAGCGTCGATCCAGGCCTCCATGCCGTCCGCCACTTGCGCCGGCGTCCCCACCAGGACCGGGCCGATGCCGCCGATCCCCACATGTTCGGCCACGTCGCGGACGGTCCAGGTGCGGGAAGGATCGGCGCGGGTGATGTTCTCCATTGCGGTGCGCCCGGCGTCGTTCTCGACATGACGGATCGTCTCGTCGAGGCGATAGCTCGACAGATCGACACCGGCCCAACCGGACATCAGCGCGAGCGCTCCCTCGTGGCTGACATGCGCGCTATAATCGGCGAGCTTGGCCCGCGCGGCCGCTTCGGTCTCGCTCAGGATCGCGGTCAGCATGGCGAACACCATGATCTCGCGCCCCTGCGCCGCGGCGACCGCGCGGGTCGCGCCAACCCGCGGAGCGACGGCCTGCACGGAGGGGCCGGACACGAACACGCATTCGGCATGCTTGGCGGCAAATTCGCGGCCGCGCGGCGACGAGCCGGCCTGATACAGCACGGGGGTGCGCTGCGGCGACGGCTCGGCCAGATGGATGGCGTGCATCGGATGGGGCGGCCCGGCATGGTGGACGGCGCGGACGCGCTCGGGCCGGGTGAATACGCCGGTGGTCCGGTCCCGAACGATGGCGTCGTCGGCCCAGCTGCCTTCCCAGAGCTTGTAGACGGCCTCCATGTAATCGTCGGCCACGTCGTAACGATCGTCATGGGCGGTCTGCACCGGGCGGCCGTTCGCCCGCGCGGCGCTGTCGAGATAGCCGGTCACGACATTCCAGCCGACCCGGCCGTCGGTCAAATGGTCCAGCGTCGACATCCGGCGCGCGAATGGGAATGGCGGTTCGTAGGAGAGGTTGACCGTCACGCCGAAACCGAGATCGCGGGTGACGGCGGCCATGGCCGGGATGACGAGGGTCGGATCGTTGGCGGGCACCTGCGTCGCCCGGCGCAGCGCGGCGTCGGCGTTGCCGGCGAAGACGTCGTAGACACCCAAGACGTCGGCGAGGAAGACGCCGTCGAACAATCCAGCTTCCAATATGCGCGCCAGGTCCGTCCAATAGCGCAGGCTGGTGTATTCAGCGGTCCGGTCGCGCGGATGAGTCCACAGACCCGGAGATTGGTGGCCGACGCAGTTCATGGTGAACGCGTTCAGGCGGATCTCGGAGGCCATCCTACCAGGTCGGGATGATGCTGCCGCCGAAGCGGTCGAGGATGAACTGCTTGACCTCAGGCGAGCGATAGATGGCGATCAGCTTGGCGACGCGGGCGTCGTCCTTGTCCTTGGCGCGGGTGGTGAACACGAGGGCGAAGCGCGAGTCCTTGCCTTCGAGGAACAGCGCCTGCTTCGGGTCCAGCCCGGCGCTGACGGCGTAGTTCATGTTCACCGCGGCGGCGGCGACGTCGCCGAGCGAGCGGGGGAGTTGGGCGGCGTCGAGTTCGAGGAATTTGAGGCGCTTCGGGTTGGTGGCGATGTCGAGGACGGTTGCCGAAACGTCGGCGCCGGGCTGCAGGGTGATCAGGCCGGCGGATTGGAACAGGAGCAGGGCGCGGGCGCCGTTCGAGGGGTCGTTGGGCATGGCAATCGGTGCGTCGTCGGGTAGTTCGGAGAGGGCGTGCAGCTTCTGGGAGTAGATGCCGAGCGGCGTGATGATGCTGGTCACCAGCGGGACGATGTCGTAGCCGCGGGTGCGGTTGGCATTCTCGAGATAGGGGCGGTGCTGGAAATTGCTGACGTCGAGGTCGCCGCGGAACAGGGCTTCGTTGGGGATGGTGTAGTCGGTAAACTCGAAGACCTTGATGTCGAGGCCCTGTGCTTTGGCCAGCGGCACGACGTGGTCGAGGATCACCGCATAGGGCCCGGCCGAGGTGCCGACGCGCAGCGGGGCTTCGGCCGCACTCGCCGGGAAGGCAGCGAGCAGCGCGATATGCATCGTCGTGCGGCGGGTGAGTCCGGTCATGGTTCGTCTCTCCAACAGGGTTCAGCCGCGGCGGTCGACGGCGCGGGCCAGGCGATCGCCGCCCCATTGGACGCCGCAGACCAGAACGATAAGGACGGCGACGACGGCGACCATCACGCTTGTCTCGAAGCGCTGGTAGCCGTAGCGGATGGCGAGGTCGCCGAGCCCGCCCGCGCCGACTGCGCCGGCGATGGCCGATGAGCCGATCAACGTCACGAGCGTCACCGTGAAGCCGGAGATCAGGCCCGGCAGCGCCTCGGGGATCAGCACGTCGAAGACGAGGGTGGTTCGGCTGGCGCCCATGGAGCGGGCGGCCTCAATGAGGCCGCGGCCGACCTCGCGCAGCGAGACCTCGGCGATGCGGGCGTAGTAGGGCGTAGCCGCGATCGAGAGCGGAACGATGGCGGCCGACGTTCCGATGGAGGTGCCGACGATCAGCCGGGTCAGCGGGATCAGCGCGACGAGGAGGATAATGAAGGGCACCGAGCGCACGGCGTTGACGAAGCCGCCGAGTACCCGGTTGACGAACGGGTTCGGCCAGATGCCACCGGTGTCGGTGGCGACTAGGACCAGCGCAAGCGGAAGTCCGAGTGCGATCGAGATGAGCGCCGAGATGCCGACCATCTGGATGGTTTCCAAGATGGATCGGACCAGCAGGTCAAACAGTGGGGCGGACATAGCCGATCACCTCCGCGGCGCTGACGCCGCCATTCAGGAAGGCCAGCGCGCGTTCGGCCAGATCGTGAGCGGGGCCGTCGTCCCGATTGCGCAGGCTGATGTAGATGCGGCCGAAGGGCTGATCCTGCACGTGGTCGATGCCGCCGTGCAGCAGGGTGAGATCGGCGCCGATCGCGGCCGCGAGCCGGGCCAGGATCGGGGCGCGCGCTTGGTCGCCGAGCACGTCGATTTGCAGCACTGGGTCCCCGCCGGGTTCGGTGTACAGTGCGGCGCGCAGGAAGCGGGGAAGGCTGGGCCGAACGGCCGCCACGAAGCGCTGCGCGCCGCTCGACTGCGGTCGCGTCAGCACATCACCGACCAGGCCCTCTTCGATCAGCCGGCCGGCCTCCAGCACCGCAACCTTGTCGGCGACGGCGCGGACGACACTCATCTCGTGGGTGATCAGCACGATGCTCAGTCCCAGCTTGCGATTGACGCTGCGGAGCAACGCCAGGATGGACGCGGTCGTCTCCGGGTCGAGCGCGGACGTCGCCTCGTCGGACAGTAGCAGCACCGGTTCGGCGGCGAGCGCCCGGGCGATGCCGACGCGCTGCTTCTGTCCGCCAGAGAGCTGAGCAGGATAGGCGCCGGCCTTGTCGGCCAAGCCCACGAGGTCGAGCAACTCGGCAACCCGGCGGGCGCGCTCGTCCCGCTTCTTGCCGACGATGCGGAGCGGCAGGGCGACGTTGGCGGCGACGGTCTTGGCCGAGAGCAGGTTGAAGTGCTGGAAGATCATGCCGATGCGCTGCCGCACCGGCTGCAGTTCGCGCTCGGACAGGTGGGTCAGGTCCTGGTCTTCAAAATGGACGGAGCCGGAGTCCGGCCGTTCCAATCCGTTCAGCAGCCGGATCAGGGTCGACTTGCCGGCCCCGCTGCGGCCGATGACGCCGAGCACGCGGCCGCGGGCGACTTCGAGCGATATGTCGTCGAGCGCGGTGACGGCGCCGAAGCGCTTGGACACGTTGGAGAGCCGGACGACGGGTTCGGACGACAGCAGGGCGGCCTGCTTGGCGGCCAATGGGGGCATGTTCACCATGCCGGAAGCTGCCGGCCCTGGTAGTGGTCGACGATCCAGGCGCGGACCGCGTCGGAGTGGTAGGCGGCGACGAAACGCTGCACGCGGGGGTCGTTTTCGTGACCGGTCTGGACCGCGATGACGTTGCGGTAAGGATTGTTCTCGACCGCTTCGGAGGCGATGCGCAGATCGAGCCCGATTCCAACCTTCAGCGCCCAGTCGGTGTTGACGATGGCGGCGTCCAGGTCGTCGAGGGAGCGGGCGATGATGCCTGCGTCCAGTTCGACGATGCGGACGCGTTTGGGGTTCGCGGTGATGTCGAGGGGGCTCGGCGTGATGCCGGCGCCCTCGCGCAAAGTGATGACGCCGAGTGAGGCGAGCAGGTTGAGGCCGCGGCCGCCATTGCTGGGATCGTTGGGGATGCCGATGCGGGCGCCCTCGGGGAAGCCGGAAGGCGATTTGAACTTGCGGGAATAGAGCCCGATCGGCGCGACGATGGTCCACCCGACCGAGACGATGCGGTAACCGCGGGTCTTCACCTGGTTCTCGAGGTAGGGCATGTGCTGGAACGCGTTGGCGTCGAGCT
Source organism: uncultured Acetobacteraceae bacterium (assembly GCA_964245545.1). Taxonomy (GTDB): domain Bacteria; phylum Pseudomonadota; class Alphaproteobacteria; order Acetobacterales; family Acetobacteraceae; genus LMUY01. Next base: position 23,394 of record CAXTNN010000018.1, read on the forward strand.
CGCCGTGGTCGAGGGCCTCGTTCGGCAGCAGGTAGTCCGAGAACGGGACGATGCGCAGTTTAAGCCCGACAGCATCGGCTTGACGCGCGACTTGCTCCATCAACTGTTCGGCGTCGCCGGACATGACGCCGACCCGAAAGGATTCCTCGGCGCGGGCGGGGTTGATGCCGGCCAGTGCTAAGGCGGTGGCCGCGATCACGGATCGTCGGGTGGTGGATGGGCTGCGCGCCCGAACAGCCGTGCTTTTAGTGAGATCGAACATAGTCGCCTTGGTGAACGTTACGTAAAGGGAGTGTTCAGCCCGCACGGGCGCGCAGATCGCGTGGTGCGAACTGAGCCATAGGGTTTGTTTGGGGAGAGACTGGCTGGGCGTCAACACGGTTTGGCTGACAGTTGGCCATAAAGAACGCGTCGTCCACGAAGGGTCGCTGGGGCGATATGAAGATGTCGTGGCGGACTTTAGATGCAGCATGAGTTTCTCGGCCACGTTTAACCTGGTTTTCTACTGTGCTGCCACCAGAGGTATAGTGATTTAATCTTTGGATCAGTGGTATTTTGGTCGCAGGACCTCTTTGGCTAGGGCTTGGAAGCATGGTCTTTCAATATCGGGTCGCTGGATTGAACATGCCGGGTGTCGACCGCAAAATCCGGGCACTCCTGCAACTGGATCGTCGTCTATGAACCCATCGCTCGCTCGGCGCACTCTCTTGGCCACAATGGCTGCAGTCATCGTTTCGCCGCCGCTTGGCCGCGCCGCCGAGAAGGTGGTTCGGATTGGGGTGCAGAAGTATGGGACGCTGATCATCCTGCGGGAGCGCAAGGTGCTAGAGCCGGTGTTGAAGCCGCTTGGCTGGAGCGTGAGCTGGCACGAATTTCCGGGCGGGCCGCAGCTTCTGGAAGCGCTGTCGGCGGGGGCACTGGACTTCGGCACGACGGGGGAGGCGCCGCCGATCTTTGCCCAGGCGGCCGGGTCGTCGTTGCTGTACGTGGGCTGCGAGCCGCCGTCGCCGACCGGCGAAGCCATTTTGGTGCCGAAGGACTCGCCGGTTCGAACGGTGGCGGATCTGAAGGGGCGCGCGGTCGCGCTGAATAAGGGGTCGAACGTGCATTATCTGCTGGTGCAGGCGCTTGCGAGCGCCGGGCTGACGCCGGCCGATATCCAGCCGGCGTATCTGGCGCCGGCCGATGCGCGCGCCGCTTTCGAGCGGGGGAGCGTGGACGCCTGGGCGATCTGGGATCCGTTCCTGTCGGCTGCGCAGGAGGCGACCGGCGCGCGGACTCTGGTCGACGGCGCAGGGGTGGGCGGCCAGGCGCTGGCGCCGAACCGGCAGTTCTTCCTGGCGCACCGCGACTTCGCCACGAGCCAGCCGGACGTGCTGCGCACGCTCAATGAGCAGGTGGATGCAACCGACCGTTGGGCGGAGCAGAATCAGGACGAAGCGGCGAGGCTGCTGGCCGCCAGCATGGGGCTGATCTTGCCGGTTGTCGCACGTGCGGTGGCGCGGATGGGCTACGGCGTGCGGCCCCTGTCGCCCGAGGTCGTGGATGATCAGCAGAAGATCGCGGACACATTCTTTAAGCTGCGTCTCATCCCCCAGAAGCTCGATGTCGCGAGTGCCGTATGGAGTTCCCGCTCGTGAGTGTCGCTGCCGAGAAGACGGATGTGCTTTGGTTCCTGCCGACCCATGGCGACGGGCGCTACCTCGGGACCGAGGTCGGCGCGCGGCACGTGACGCTCGGCTATCTCGGCCAGATCGCCCGGGCGGCGGACGAGCTTGGCTACTATGGCGTTCTGCTGCCGACGGGGAAGTCCTGTGAGGATTCCTGGGTGGTTGCGTCGGCGATGGCGCCGATGACGCAACGGCTGCGTTTTCTGGTCGCGGTGCGCCCGGGATTGAGCCAACCCTCGATGTCGGCGCGCATGGCGGCGACGCTGGACCGGCTGTCCGGCGGGCGGCTGTTGATCAACGTCGTGGCTGGCGGCGATCCGGGCGAGCTGCATGGGGACGGCGTGTGGCTCGACCATGATGAGCGGTATCAGGCGACCGATGAGTTCCTGACGATCTGGCGCGGCTTGATGGCGGGCGAGACGGTGACCTATCGGGGCAAGCACATGGCGATCGAGAATGGCCAGCTGCTCTACCCGCCGGTTCAAACGCCCTATCCGCCGCTGTATTTCGGCGGCTCTTCAGAGGCCGGCCAAGCGGTCGCTGCCGATCATGTCGATGTGTATCTGACGTGGGGAGAGCCGCCGGCGGATCTCGCACAGAAGATCGCTGCGGCGCGCGAGGCGGCTTCGAAGCGGGGCCGGACGCTGTCGTTCGGCATTCGGCTGCACGTGATCGTCCGCCCGACGGCGAAAGCGGCGTGGCAGGCGGCGGACGAGCTGATCGAGCAGCTCGACGATGCAACGATCGCAAAAGCGCAGGCGGCGTTCGCGAAGTTCGATCCCGTCGGTCAGCAGCGCATGGCACAGCTGCACGGTGGTCGCCGCGACCGGCTCGAGATCAGCCCCAACCTCTGGGCCGGCGTCGGCCTCGTCCGCGGCGGCGCCGGCACCGCGCTGGTTGGCGACCCGCAGCAGGTCGCGGACCGTATGCTCGAATACATGGCGCTCGGCATCGACCGGTTCATCCTCTCCGGCTACCCGCACCTCGAGGAATGCTACCGCTTCGCCGAACTCGTCTTCCCGCTGCTGCCGCTCAAGGCGACCACCGGCAACGACCTCGGTCCCGCGCGCAACGCCGGCCCCTTCGGCGAAGTCATCGCCAACGTCGTCGCCCCGTCGCGCAGGGCTGCAGGCTAGAGTATGACCGGTTCAAGTTGAACTGGTCATACTCTAACTTTTCATGGCAAGCAGATTTACCGGGTCAGGCTGATGCCTGACCCGGTCGTGCTCTAACTCGGCAGGAAGTCGGGCACGGAGAGGTAGCGCTCCCCGGTATCGTAGTTGAAGCCGAGCACCGTCGCCCCGGGCGGCAGCTCCGGCAGCTTGGACGCGATGGCGGCGAGCGTCGCACCGGACGAGATGCCGACCAGCAAGCCCTCCTCTCGGGCTGACCGGCGGGCGAACTCCCGTGCCGTTTCGGCCTCGACCTGGATTACGCCGTCCAGCAAGTCTGTGTGCAGGTTCTTCGGCACGAAGCCGGCGCCGATGCCCTGAATGGGATGCGGCGCCGGGCTGCCGCCGGTGATGAGCAGATCGACGCCATCCGGGAAGTCCGCCAGGATCTCCTGCGCCGTGGTCCGAATGTGTATATCGATGTTGGCCAGGTTCTCGAATTGCTGCGGGTGTTGAGTTGCATTGAGATCTGACCCGGAGAGGGCCTGAGTTTTCATCGAGAAA
>CAXTNN010000019.1:0-1217 GCA_964245545.1 uncultured Acetobacteraceae bacterium
GGACTCGGGTGCGGGACAATATCTACGTGTGCCCGGATTCGCCGTTGTACGGGGAAAAACGAGGGGTTTACCTCACTGAACCAGACGCCCTGCGCAGCGGGTTCAATCCGGCGGAGGGCCGGCGGTGCTTTGGCGCGAGGGCCGGGCGCTAGCGCCCCTCACCCGACCCTCTCCCGTCGGGAGAGGGCTTTTCAGGCGCCGGGCAATGGCTAGTCGCGGTGGCAGTAGCGGTGAGGGTGGCGGTAGTGGCAGTGGTAAGCGATGGGCGTCACCTCCGCCGCTTGATGGCCCGGGGTATCGAAACGCAGCAGCGTTTGGGCCGTAGCCGGCGTGGCTTGGATGGTCTGCGCGCGCACCGGTGAAACGGCTGCGAGCAGGGGAAGGCAAAGCACGGAGAGCAGGGCAGTCGAGCGAATCACTGGAGACTCCTATGGCGTTTCCGGCACCTTCACTGCCCTTCATTGCTTTGCATTACTAGCCCCTTCCTTGACATGGTGCGGCCCGGGCGGCTCTATCCGCGCGCATTTCACGGGCGACTACCGCAATCCCATGGCCAAAGCACAGACCAAAGCGCGATCCGGCGGCTGGCTCGACAATATCAAGACCATTGTCTACGCCGGGCTCATTGCCGTTGCGATCCGGACGGTGGCGTTTGAGCCGTTCAACATCCCATCCGGGTCGATGATCCCGACGCTTCTGGTGGGCGACTACCTGTTCGTGTCCAAGTTCGCCTACGGGTTTTCCCGCTACTCCATCCCGTTCTCGCCGGACCTGTTTTCCGGGCGCATTTTCGGCAGCCTGCCGAAGCGGGGCGATGTGGTGGTGTTCAAGAACGAACACGACGACTACGCCGATTACATCAAGCGCATCGTCGGCCTGCCTGGCGACCATATCCAGGTGCGTGACGGCGTTCTCTACATCAATGGGCAGCCGGCGGCGCGGCACCCGCTCGGCACCATCATCGCCACCGACGAGAACGGCGCCTCGATCGCCGAGCAGGAGTATAACGAGACGCTGCCCGGCGGCGTCACCCACGTAATCGCCAAGATGGGGGACGAGGGCTTCCAGAACAACACGCCGGACTACGTGGTGCCGCCGGGCAACCTGTTCGCCATGGGGGACAACCGCGACAACAGCCTGGACAGCCGCTTCATGGAGGGCCGCGGCGTCGGCTTCCTGCCGGTGGAAAACCTGGTCGGCCGAGCGGAGTTCATCTT
>CAXTNN010000019.1:1227-3587 GCA_964245545.1 uncultured Acetobacteraceae bacterium
ACGGGCGCGACCCATGGTGGGAAGTTTGGCAATGGCCGTTCGAAATCCGCTGGAACCGGCTGCTGACCGGGATCAATTGACCGGGGCCCACGCAGGCTTCCGCGATTACGCCTTTCACGACCCGGCGTTGCTGCGGGAGGCGCTGACGCACCGCTCCGCCGTGCCGCGCAGCCATGGCCGGCGGCCCAGCCTGCGCTCGAACGAGCGGCTGGAGTTCGTGGGGGACCGGGTGCTCGGGCTGCTGATGGCGGAATGGCTGGCGGAGGGCTTTCCCGAGGAAACCGAGGGCATGCTGGCGCGCCGCCATGCCGAGCTGGTGGCGGAGGCGCAACTGGCATCGGTGGCCGGGTCGCTCGGCCTGGAGCAGCGGCTGATCATCGCGCCCAATGAGGCACGCGCCGGGGTGGGCCGCGGCGTGGCCGTGCTGGCGGACGCGCTGGAGGCGATTTTGGGCGCGATGTTCATCGATGGCGGCTTGGACCCGGCGCGGCGCCTGGTGCGGGACGCTTGGGCCAAATTGGTCGAGGCGCAGGCCGGCCCGCCACAGCACCCGAAGTCGGAGCTGAAGGAGTGGCTGGAGGCGCGCGGAGCGACCTTGCCGGATTTCGTCGAGCAAGGCCGCACCGGCCCGGCCCACGCCTTCGTTTTCAGCGTTGCCGTCTCCGCCATGGGCCGCACCGGCACCGGCACCGCGCCCACCAAGCAGGCGGCGGAGCGGGCCGCGGCGGCGGACCTGCTGCACCAGTTGCGACACGCATCGTGACCACAAGATGCGGGTTCGTGGCGATTGTGGGGGCGCCGAATGCGGGCAAGTCCACCCTGCTCAACCGGCTGACCGGCGCCAAGCTCTCCATCGTCAGCCCAAAAGCGCAAACCACCCGGTTCCGCGTGCTCGGCATCCTGATGCGGGAGCAGGCCCAGATCCTGCTGGTCGACACGCCGGGCATCTTCGCGCCGAAACGCAAGCTGGACCGGGCGATGGTGAACGCCGCCTGGACGGGGGCCGAGGAGGCCGACCTGACCTTGCTGCTGGTGGATGCCAAGGCCGGTGCGCGCGAGGCGGTGACGGGAATTGCCAGCAGCCTGGCCAAGCGGGGCGGACGCCAGTGGCTGGTGCTGAACAAGGTGGATCTGGTGGCGCCCCCCGCCCTGCTACCGCTCACCGCCAGCCTCAATGAGTTGGCGGCGTTCGAGCAGACCTTCATGGTCAGCGCCTCCACCGGCGACGGGCTCGACGTGCTGCTCGCCGCCTTGGCCGCCGCCGTGCCGCCCGGCCCCTATCTCTACCCGCCCGACGACCTGACCGACCTGCCCGACCGGCTGCTGGCGGCCGAGATCGTGCGTGAGCAGATTTTCCTGCAAACCCAGGAGGAAGTGCCCTATGCCGCCACGGTGGAGACGGAGAGCTTCACCGAGCGGCCAGACGGCTCGGTCCGCATCGACGCCACGATCTACGTGGCGCGCGCCGGCCACAAGGCGATCCTGATCGGCGCCGGCGGAGCCAGGGTGCGCGAGATTGGCGCCAAGGCGCGGACGCAGCTCACCAGCTTGCTGGAACGCCCGGTGCACCTGTTTCTGAACGTGAAGGAGCGCGCCGGCTGGGACGAGGAGGGCGCCCGGCTGCGGGCCATTGGGCTGGAGGACCCGGGATAGTCCGATGGAGTGGGAGGCCCCTGCCATCGTTCTCGCCGCCCGCCCCTATGGCGAGGGCGACCTGCTTGCCACCGTGCTGACCGAGGACCACGGCGCCCATCGCGGCCTCGCCCGGGGGGGAGCGTCGCGGAGCAAGGCGGCCACCTGGCAGCCAGGCAACTTGCTGCAAGCCCGCTGGGTCGCCCGGCTCGCAGACCAGCTCGGCAGCTTTACCGGCGAGCTGGTGCATCCCGGCGCTGCGCTGGCGATGGACGACGCCCTGGCGTTGTCGATCCTGGCCAGCGCCTGTGCGGTGGCCGAGGGCGCACTGACGGAGCGGGAAGCGCATCCGAACGTGTTCGCCGGGCTGCTGCGCCTCATCACCCACCTGTCTGCCGGGCCGGCCGCCCTGACCGATTTGGTGCAGTGGGAACTCACCCTGCTCGCCGAACTCGGCTATGGGCTGGATCTGGCAAGCTGCGCCGTCACCGGGGCACGCGAGGACTTGGTCGGCGCCTCCCCCCGCACCGGCCGCGCTGTTTGTGCGGCGGCCGCCGGTCCTTGGAAGGAGCGGCTGCTTCCCATCCCCGCCTTCCTGCAAGGCGGCCCAGCCGACCCGGCCGGCTGGGCCGCCGGCCTGGCGCTCACCGGCCACTTCCTGGCGCGCGACGCCTTCGGCAGCCAGCAACGCCCGCTGCCGGCCGCGCGGGAGCGGTTGCAGGCCCGAG
>CAXTNN010000019.1:3597-23356 GCA_964245545.1 uncultured Acetobacteraceae bacterium
CTGCATCACCGGTGCCTTGCCCGCGACACCCAGGTCCTCATCCACCAGCTTGGTCGTACTCGCGATGGTGAGCAGGCCGTAAGCCACTTTCGAGACGAAATCGAGCACCGCAATCAAGGCCACGCCGAGTGTGGCTCCGAAAATGCCGGTGCCATCGGTGCTGAAAAACAGGATTACGGGATAAAGCAACCACAGCACCGACAGGATCGCGGCGCTGCGGCGATAGGCCGACTGCACGGCCGGCCGCTCGCTGGCATTCTGCCGCAGCAACGGGCCCCAGATGACGTAATACACGGCGAAGAAGGCACCACAGGACACGATGAACCAGGTCCACTTAATCCAGGTCACTTCCGACGCACCAAAGAAAAATGCGGTCACGATCATCAAGATGTCCGCCAGCAGCAACCCGGCGATCAGGCCGCCATGCCGCAGCCTGGACTCCATGGCGGTGTAGGCCAGGGCTAACAGCAACAGGGGGGTCGTGAAGGTCCAATCCAGGTAGCGCGCGAAGTAGAACAGCCGCCCGGCACCCGCGGTGGTTTGCCCAAGCATCACGCTGCCCTGCCCAACGGCCATCGCCAGATACGAGCAAGCAGCCAGGATCGGCACAATACCGTGGTAAATCGTGTGCGCCTGCTCATGGGCAGTCCGCTGCTTGCCGACGAACAGGATCAAAGCGCCGCCGGCGAACATAGCAAATGTGTCAAGCCAAAGCCAGAACTGCGAAGACATTGCGAGAACCCCTGCGTTTCGCAGGCTAGACGCAGCGAGGCGGACGTAAGTTGGATTAAGTCATCGCGAGTTGTTTGCTAACAAACACCGGGTCACCACACCGTTCTCTCGCCATGCCGGGCGGCTGCAGCCTGAGCCGTTCACGTGTTAGGTTCCCGTCCATGAGCGACTCCGCCGGCCTGATCCAAGACACCCCGCTCGCCGATGCGCTGAGCGAGCGGTATCTCGCCTATGCCCTGTCCACCATCATGTCCCGCTCGCTGCCGGATGTGCGCGATGGGCTCAAGCCGGTGCACCGCCGGCTGATCTACGCCATGCACCAGCTCCGGCTGGACCCGACGGCCGGGTTCAAGAAGTGCGCCCGGGTGATCGGCGACGTGATCGGCAAGTATCACCCCCATGGCGACGCCTCCGTCTATGAGGCGCTGGTGCGGCTGGCGCAGGATTTCGCCGCCCGCTACCCGCTGATCGAGGGCCAAGGCAATTTCGGCAACATCGACGGCGACAACCCGGCGGCCATGCGCTACACCGAAGCGCGGCTCACCCAAGTGGCGCGCGCGATGCTGGAAGGCATCGACGACGACGCGGTGGACTTCCGCCCCACCTATGACGGCGAGGAAAGCGAACCGGCCGTGCTCCCCGCCGGCTTCCCCAACCTGTTGGCCAACGGAGCGGCGGGCATCGCGGTGGGGATGGCGACCTCGATCCCGCCGCACAACGCCGGCGAGGTCTGCGCCGCCGCCCTGGCGCTGATCGCCAACCCGGACGCCACCACCGCCGAGCTGCTCGCGCACATGCCCGGCCCGGATTTCCCCACCGGCGGCGTGCTGGTGGAAGACCCGGCCGCAATCCTCGCCGCCTATGAAACCGGGCGCGGCGGGTTCCGGCTGCGGGCGGCTTGGACGAAGGAGGACGGCAAGCACGCCACCTGGCAGATCGTCGTCACCGAGATCCCCTATCAGGTGCAAAAGGCGCGCCTGGTGGAGCAACTGGCCGAGCTGCTGGAGGCCAAGAAGCTGCCTTTGCTCGGCGACATCCGCGACGAGAGCACCGACCAGGTGCGCCTGGTGCTGGAGCCGAAAAGCCGCAGCGTCGACCCGGCGGCGCTGATGGAAACGCTGTTCCGCGCCACCGCGCTCGAGACCCGCTTCCCGCTCAACATGAACGTGCTCGGCAGCGACCGGACCCCGGGGGTGCTGGGCCTGCGCGGCGTGCTGCGCGCCTGGCTGGACCATCGCGGCGCCGTGCTGATCCGCCGCTCGCGCAACCGGCTGGGCGCAGTGGAGCGGCGGATCGAGCTGCTGGACGGTTTTCTGGCCGTCTTCCTCAACATCGACGAGGTGATCCGCATCATCCGTGAGGAGGACGATGCCAAGGCCGGGCTGATCCGCGTGTTCGGCGTCAACGAGGTGCAGGCGGAGGCGATCCTCAACATGCGGCTGCGCTCGCTGCGGCGGCTGGAGGAAATGGAGCTGAAGCGCGAGCATGCCGCCTTGGAGAAGGAGCGGCGCGGCCTCCACGCGCTGCTTGGCAACGAAAAGCTGCGCTGGAAGCGGGTGGGCGAGGAAGTGTCCGCCGTGCGCGACAAGTTCGGCGCCGGGCCGCTGGGCAACCGCCGCACGGAGCTCGGCAGGGTGCCCAATGTGGTGGAGGTGGCGTTGGAAGCCGCCGTCGAGCGGGAGCCGCTGACGGTGATCCTGTCGCAAAAAGGCTGGATCCGCGCGGTGCGGGGCCATCTCGCGGACGGCGGCGAGCTCAAGTTCAAGGAGGGAGACGCGCTGCGCCTACTGGTGCCCTGCCAGTCGGTGGACCGGCTATGCCTGTTCAGCACCAATGGCCGGGCCTACACGCTGCGCGCCGCCGAGTTGCCGCGGGGCCGGGGCGATGGGCAGCCGATCCGCGTGCTGGCCGAGATGACCAATGCGGACGAGGTGGTGACGCTGTTCGTCTGGCGAGACGGGGTGCGTTACCTGCTGGCCTCGGCGGAAGGGCGCGGCTTCGTCGCCGAGGCAGCGGACCTGCTCTCCGAACGCAAGGCCGGCAAGCAGGTGCTCAACGTGCGGCCCGGCGAAGAAGCGGTGCTCTGCGTGGCGGCGGAGGGGGATCACGTCGCCACCGTGGGCGACAATCGCAAGCTGCTGGTGTTTCCGCTGGAGCAGGTGCCGGTGTTGGCGCGGGGCACGGGGGTGATCCTGCAGCGGTTCAAAGATGGCGGGCTGCGCGACGCCCGGGTGTTCCGCTTGGCGGAGGGGCTGAGCTGGCGGCTTGGGGACAAGACGCGCACCGAAACCGGGCTGCGGGACTGGCTGGGGGAGCGCGGCCAGGCGGGCAAGCTGCCGCCGAACGGCTTTCCCCGCAGCGGCAAATTCGGCGGTTGATGGACGCTACTGCGGCAAGCGTGGCGCGGCAGGAATGCCGTGCAGAACCAACTCGACCGTCCAGCGGCACCATGTGTCCCGGTCGGACGCGTCCGGGGGGTATCCCGTCAGCATGGCCCGCCGCTGCGGGGCGGTGACAACCATGCTCTGGAACTGCTCGGCGATGAAGCGGGCCTGCTCGGCGGCCAAGCCCGGGCAATGCACCTGCAGCAGCGCGGCCACGCGGGCGACGCCGACATCCATGCCGGACTGGCGGACCAGCTCGGCCAGCTCCGGCAAGCGCCCGGCTTCTGCGGTGATAAGGGCGTGCAGGGCCAGGGCAGCAGGGGTGAGCGCCACGTCCAGCATGGTGCGGGCGGTGGTGAGCAGGGTGTCTTCCAGGCTGTGGGCGGTTTCCAGCGCTTCATCAAACACGTCCAGCCAGCCGCGGAGCAGCATTCTTGTGACGGCGAGGAAAGCTTCGCTCTTGCCAGTGAAGCGTGCGTAGAAGGTGCGTTTGGACACGCCGGCGGAGCTGGCGATGCTCTCGACACTGGTGGCCGCATAACCGTCGCGCAGGAACAAGAGGGAGGCCGCGGCAATGATGCGGTCGCCGATGAGAGCCGCATCCGCTGCACGTGGCCGTCCACCATGCCCCCGCCGGACCGAGTGAAGCTCGCTACCTAATGGCTGCATTGCTGCTCCACGCTGTTGGACTGGGAAAACGGGCGCGCCACAGCACGCGCCCGCAAGTTAACAATATCAATGCAGCCGGGTATGAAGCGAACTGCCGGTCTAGTAGCCGTAGTAACCGCGGTAGGGATGGTAATAGTGCGGGCCGTAGAGCGGCTCGATCACGCAGCCCGAGAGGGCGACGCTGAGGCCGATGGCGGCCAACAGCCGCACCGACAATTTGGCAAAACGGCGCTGGTTCGACGTGGTCATGATGCAAGCCTCCTTGCTGTGACACCGATATAGGGGGCAACGAGAAACGCAACGCATCCGTTGCGTATCGTAGTGTAAGACCTTTGTGGCGGGATCGCGGCGGGACCCGACCACCCCCTGAAGTGGCAACCAAATGCATCGCCCACCGTAATCAGCCGACATCAACGGGGGCTTGCGACCATGCTTTGCGCCAACAACACCGTCGCACTGGCGTCAGCGTCGATCCTCCTGGTGCTATGCGCGGCCAGGCCTGCGGCTGCCCAGGGCAGTCCGCAGGCGCCTCGCACCAATCCCGACAGTTCGGGGCCACAGACCGCCGTGCCCGCCCCGGCTCCGGCCGGCCGGGCCGACATTCCTGGCGGCAGTGCGAGCAACGGCGTCATCAAGCCGCCTGCGGGCGGGACCATGCCGGTGATCCCGCCGCCTGCCGCGGGCACCACGCCCGTGTTGCGCCCACCTGGCGCCGCTGGAAACCGCACGCCCGTGCAGCCGCGGTAACGAAGCCGATGCTAAACCAGGCCTATGCCAGGCTGATCGGAGGATGAGGATGCCCACCAACCAACCCAACGCGCCTCGGTCGGTCATGCGGTGGGCCTGCCGCATGGCCGTGCTGGCGCTATGCGCCGCGCCGGCCGCGGCGTGCGGGCTGGTCGCAGCGCCCTGCCGGGTCGGCTCGGCAGCGCTGAAGATCGTGCCCTTGGCCGGCCAGGTGGCTGCAGCGCCCACCGACGCCTGCGCCAACACCATCGACCCGACGCCGACGCGGAGCTAGCCCGCCTCGGACACCGCGTCCGGCACAACACCCATCTTCTCCGCCAGCTTTGGCACCCGCGAGTGGCGATGGGGCGCCAGCCAGCGCTGGATTCGGTCCAGGTACAAGTAGATGACCGGCGTGGTATACAGCGTCAGCACCTGGCTGAGCAGCAGCCCGCCCACCATCGACACGCCCAACGGCTTGCGCAGTTCCGACCCGGCGCCGTTTTCCAGCATCAGCGGCAGGCCGCTGAGTAAGGCCGCCATCGTGGTCATGAGGATCGGCCGGAAGCGCAGCAGGCAGGCCTGGCGAATGGCATCGAGCGGCGTCAATCCGTCCCGCCGTTCCGCCACGATGGCGAAGTCAACCATCATGATGCCGTTCTTCTTGACGATGCCGATCAGCAGGATGATGCCGATCAGCGCGATCACCGTGAGCTGGTAGTTGAACAGCATCAGCATCAGCAGCGAGCCGACACCCGCCGACGGCAAGGTGGAGAGGATGGTCAATGGCAACACGTAGCTCTCATAGAGCACGCCCAGGATGATGTAGACCGCGACGATAGCAGCCGCGATCAGGTAGGGCTCGGTGCTGAGCGAGGATTGGAACGCTTGCGCCGTGCCTTGGAAGCTGCCCTGCACTGTCGCCGGCACGCCCATGGATGCTTGCGCCTGGTTGACCTGCTGCACCGCCTCGCCGAGCGATGCATTGCCCTTGAGGTTGAACGAGATCGTCACCGACGGGAATTGGCTTTGGTGATTGATGGCGAGCGGCTGGATGGGAACGGTGGTCTCGCGCAGCAGGGTGCTGAGCGGGACCATGGCGCCGGACGTGGAGGAGACATAAAGCTTCTGCAGCGTAGAGACCTTGCCATACTCGCTCGGCAGCGCCTCCAAGATGACGTAGTAAGCCTTGTTGCCGGTGAAGTATTGCGCCACTTCGCGCTGGCCGAAGGCGTCATACAGCACCGCGTCAATGGTCGCCGGCAGGACGCCGAACCGGGAAGCCTGGTCTCGGTCGTAGGTCAAGGTTTCGGTGGTGCCGAGATTTTCCTGGTCGGAGGTCACGTCGGCCAGCAGGCTGATGCGGCGCATCCGATCGAGGATTTTCGGCGCCCACTGATTGAGTTCGTCCTGCTTCTCGTCCTGCAGCGTGTACTGGTAGAGGGTACGGCTTAGGCGGGCGCCGACGCTCACGTCCTGCGCCGGCTGCATGAACATCCTGATGCCCGCCACCGACCGCATCTTCTGGTTCAACCGGCTGATCACCTGCATAACGGAGTCGCTGCGCTCATCCCACGGCTTCAAACTGATGTACATGCGGCCGTTATTGGCGGTTTGCCCGCTGGCGCCAGCACCGATCGAGGACACCACGGAGGCAACCGCCGGGTCGTGCAAGACGACCTCATCCACCTGATGCTGCAGGCCCGACAGCGCGTAGTACGAGATGTCTTGGGAGGCATCGGTGATGGCGATGATGATGCCGGTGTCCTGGGTCGGGAAGAAGCCCTTCGGGATCAGGGTGAACAGGACCACCGTGGTGCCGACGGTGGCGAAGAACACCATCAGGGTGATGAAGCGGAACCGCAGCGCGACGTCGAGCGTGCGCTCGTAGAACCCCACCAGCGCCTCAAACATGCGTTCGACGATCCGGTAGAGCCGGCCATGGTTGTGCGACGCCTTGAGGAAGCGCGAGCACATCATCGGCGTGAGGGTGAGCGACACCAGCGCCGACACCACGATGGTGATGGACACCACGATGGCGAACTCGCGGAACAGCCGCCCGACGATCCCGCCCATCAGCAGCAGCGGGATGAACACCGCAATCAGCGACACGCTGATGGAGACGATGGTGAAGCCGATTTCGCCGGCGCCGCGCAGCGCAGCGTCAATCGGCCGCATGCCTTCTTCCATGTGGCGGAAGATGTTCTCCAGCATCACGATTGCATCGTCCACCACGAACCCCACCGCAATGGTGAGCCCCATGAGGGAGAGGTTATCGAGGCTGAACCCGCACAGGTACATCATCGCCAAGGTGCCGACGAGGGCGACCGGGATGGTGACGCTGGGGATGATGGTCGCCCACACGTTGCGCAGGAACAGGAAGATCACCATCACCACCAGCGTGATGGAGAGCATCAGGGTGAACTCCACATCGTTCACCGAGGCGCGGATGGTGAGGGTGCGGTCGGAGACGACCTGCAGGTGGATGTCGGGCGGGAAGTCTGCCTCCAGGGCCGGCAGCCGGTCCTTCACGCCGTTGGCGGTGGAGATGACGTTGGCATTGGGCTGCTTGAAGATCAGCAGCAGCACCGAGCGCTTGCCGTTGGTGGAGGCGCCCAGCTCGCGGTTCTGCGGGCCTGGCACGGCACGGCCGATGTCGCGGATGCGGATCGGTGCGCCACTGCGATAGCCGATGATGACGTTGTTGTACGGCTCGGCGGTGGTGAGCTGGTCGTTGGCATAGACGGTGTAGGACTGATTGGGCCCGTCGATGCTGCCCTTGGGGTTATCCACCGTCACGTTGGTCAGCACGTTGCGCACGTCCTCAAGCGTCATGCCCATGGAGGCGAGCCGCGCCGGGTCGACCTGTATGCGGATGGCCGGGGTCTGCTGGCCGCCAACCAGGACCTGGCCGACGCCGGGAAGCTGCGAAAGCTGCTGCTCGACGACGTTCTCGGCGTAGTTGTCGACGTCGGTAATCGGCGCCTGGTCGGAGTCCATGGCCAGGATCAGGATGGGGCTGTCGGCGGGATTGATGGCGCGGAAGGTCGGCGGCGTCGGCATGTCCTTCGGCAGCGAGCCCTGGGCCGCGTTCATGGCCTCCAGCACCAGGGTTTCCGCGTTGCCGAGATCGGTGCTGAGGCCGAATTGCAGGGTGATCTGTGAGGTGCCGAGCACGCTGGCCGAGGTCATCTGCGACAGGCCCGGCAACATCTGGCCGAACTCGGTCTCAAGCGGCGTAGCAACGGTGGACGCCATCGTCTCGGGGCTGGCGCCCGGATATTGGGCGGTGACGGTCAGCGTCGGAAACTGGACGTTGGGCAGCGGCGCCACCGGCAGCAGCGGATAGGCGACCAGGCCCACCAGGAAGATGGCGGTCGTCAGCAAGGAGGTTGCGACGGGGCGCTTGATGAAGGGCGTGGAGATACTCATCGGGGGGAAAGCGTCCCTTCAGTCGGAAGCGTTGTCGGCGGTTGAGCCGGGCGTGGTTTGGGCATCAGACGGGTTCACCTTGGTGCCCGGCGCGAGGCGGGATTGGCCGGAAACCACCACGGTCTCGCCGCCCGACAAGCCGCGGCCGACGACCGAGCGGCCATCCTCCTGGTAGCCGACGGTGATCGGCACGGCCGCCACGGTCTGATCGGGCTTTACCGTGTAGACGAACAGCCCGCTCGGGCCGTGCTCGATGGCGGTGGTCGGCACCACCACGGCCTTGGGCAGGTCATTGACCTGCACCCGCGCATTGACGAACTGGCCGGGCCAGAGATGGTCGTCCTCGTTGGTGAACTGCGCCTTCAACGAAATCGTCCCGCTGGTGGTGTCAATCGTGTTGTTGGGGGTGAGCAGCTTGCCCTGGGCGAGTTGCGCGCCCGTACTGCCATCCTGCACCAGCACCGGCACGTCGCCCTTGGCCCGCGCATCCTGCACCTTCGGCAGGTTCGCCTCGGGCAGGGTGAACACGACGGCAATCGGCTTGTCCTGGGTGATGGAGATGATGCCGGTCTGCCCGGCCGTCTGAATCAGATTCCCGACATCGACTTGGTAGAGGCTGACGCGGCCGGCGAAAGGCGCGCGGATGACGCAGTAGCCGAGGTTGATCTTGGCCGTCTCGATGGCCGCGTCATCGGCGGCAATGGCTGCCTGCTGCTTCCACACGGTGGCTTGCTGGTCATCCACCTGCTGAACGGGGGCGAAGCTGCTGCGGGCCAGGGTTTGGTAGCGCTTGAGGTCAAGCTGGGCGCTTTGCAGGGTCGCCACGTCCTCGCCACGCTGTGCGGTCGCCTGGTCGAGCGCGGCCTGGTAGGGGCGCGGGTCGATCTCCGCCACCACGTTGCCCTTCTGCACCTCCTGCCCCTCATGGGCTGGCAGGCTGGTGAGGATGCCGGTGACCTGCGCCTTGATCTCGACCACGTTGAAGGCCTGCACCGTGCCCAGCCCTTCAAAGTAGACCGGCACGTTTGTCACCTCGACCCGGGCCACGCCGACGGGGACCGCCGGGTCCGGTGCCGGTGCAGCGGGGCGCTGCCCTTGCGCCAGCGCCGGCGGCGCAGCGAGCAACAGCGCCGGTAGCGCACCGCACAGCAGTCCAGCGGCAGCCAGCCGGAGAAGCCTGGGGCCAGGCACGCGCCTGCTCATGGACAAGAAGCTCCTTGCTGGCACGCCCGTGGCTGTGGGTCGGGGCGCGGTGAGGAATGCGGAGGCCTATACCTAGGCGAACACCCACCCGCTAAGTGGAGTTGCTCCCGTGGTTGTGACGGATTGTTGCTTTCTGTCACACCAACGCGTTGGCGGGCGCACCGGGCCTTACCGGTGGTGCCGCCATGGGCGGGTCGCAGCCCCGCTTGCACGGGCGGCACTCGGCGCGGCACAATGCAAACCGGACAAGGAGAGCGAGCAGATGGCTTCGGCCGCCGAACAAATGGCCGCCAGCATGAATTTTGGCGTTTTCAGCAAGGCCACCGAGCTGAAGAATCGCATTTGGTTCACGCTTGGCGCTCTCATTGTCTACCGCCTGGGCAGCTATGTGCCAGTGCCCGGCGTGGACGCTGCGGTGATGGGGCAGGCCATGGCGGAGCATGGCGGCGGCGTGTTGGGCATGTTCGACATGTTCAGCGGCGGCAATCTCAGCCGCATGACGGTGTTCGCCCTCACCATCATGCCGTATATCAGCGCCTCCATCATCATTCAGCTCATGTCGGCGGCGATTCCCTCGCTCGAAACCCTCAAAAAGGAGGGCGAAAGCGGGCGCAAGAAGCTCAACCAGTATACCCGCTACCTGACCGTGCTGATCGCCGTGTTTCAATCCTACGGCATCGCCGCCGGCTTGGAAGCGTTCCACAACCAGGCGGGCGTGGGCGCGGTGCTCGATCCGGGCTGGTTCTTCCGCCTGTCTGCCGTGGTGACGCTCACCGGTGGCACCATGTTCCTGATGTGGCTGGGCGAGCAGATCACCGCCCGCGGCGTGGGCAATGGCACCAGCCTGATCATCTTTGCCGGCATCGTGGCGAACCTGCCGCACGCGCTGGCTACGCTGCTGGAGCTGGGGCGGACGGGGGCGATGTCGCCCGTGTTCATCCTCGGCTTCTTTGTGGCGGCGGTGGCGGTGATCGCCTTCATCGTGTTCATGGAGCGGGCGCAGCGGCGGGTGTTCGTGCAATACCCGAAGCGGCAGGTCGGCACCCGGATGTTCAGCGGCGAGGCGACCCACATGCCGCTGAAGGTGAACACGGCGGGCGTGATCCCGCCGATCTTTGCCTCCTCCATCCTGCTGATCCCGGCCACCATCGCCGGCTTCGGCAGCACCAACCCCAATTCCATCCTGGGCTGGCTTGCCGGGCAGCTTGCCCACGGGCAGCCGCTCTACCTGGCGCTCTACGCGGCGATGATCATCTTCTTCTCGTATTTCTACACGGCGGTGGTGTTCAACCCGCAGGAAACCGCCGACAACCTGAACAAGTATAGCGGCTTCATCCCCGGCATCCGGCCCGGCAGCAACACGGCAGACTATTTCGACCGGGTGCTGACCCGGCTGACCACCATCGGGGCGCTCTACCTCTGCGTGGTGTGCCTGTTGCCGGAGCTGCTGATCGCGAACTACAACGTCCCGTTCTACTTCGGCGGCACCAGCCTGATGATCATCGTGTCGGTTACTATGGACACGGTGACCCAGGTGCAGTCTCATCTGCTGGCGCATCAATACGAAGGCCTGATGCGTAAAACGCGCACGAGGGGGCGTCGACGGTGAGATTGATCCTGCTGGGACCGCCGGGAGCGGGCAAAGGAACCCAGGCCAAGCGGTTGCAGGAGAGCTGGGGCGTCGCGCAGATTTCCACCGGCGACATGCTGCGCAGCGAAGTGGCGGCAGGCAGCGACATCGGGCTGCGGGCGCAAGCGGTGATGGCGTCGGGTGCGCTGGTGTCCGACGATATCATCATCGACATGCTGGCCAGCCGAGTGCGGCAGCCGGACTGCGCCCGCGGCTTCATCCTGGACGGGTTTCCCCGCACGGTGGCGCAGGCCGAGGCACTGGACACCATGCTCGAACACTTGAACCTGCAGCTTGACGCGGTGATCGAGCTCAAGGTGGACGAGGCAGCCCTGGTGGAGCGCATCGCCGGCCGGTTCACCTGCGCCCGCTGCGGCACTAGCTATCACGACAGCTTCAAGCCGACCGCGCTGGCCGGGATGTGCGACGTGTGCGGCAGTCAGGAGTTTATCCGGCGCCCGGACGACAATCGTGAGACGGTCACCGAGCGGCTGGCCGTGTACAACCGGCAAACCCGGCCGATCCTGCCGCACTACCAGGCGGCGGGGCGGCTGCACACGCTGGACGGCATGGCGCCGATCGACGCTGTCACGGCGGCGATTGAAGCCGTGCTGCAAACGCTGCCAAGCGAGCATGTTCACCTCGATGTGACGGACGTGCGTTGACAGGGCGGCAAACCCGCCTATAAGCAGGCGCTCCGGCGGGGGTGGACACATTCCCGCCCGCATAGCATTTCGCGGGTGGCCAAGCGCTGAGGCGAGCGGGCCGCCTTTGGGTTAGAGGGCCCGGCCGCGCAGCCCGCGCAGGTCCGCGGGCGACCGAGCAGGAGATGGGCGTGGCACGTATTGCCGGTGTGAACATCCCGACCAACAAGCGGGTGACGATTAGCCTGCGTTATATCTTCGGCATTGGCCCGACCAAGGCTGCGGAAATTTGCAGCAAGCTCAGCATTCCGGATGAGCGCCGGGTCAACCAGCTCTCGGACGAAGAGGTGCTCCGCATCCGTGAGCTGATCGACCGTGAGTTCCGCGTCGAGGGCGACCTGCGGCGCGAAGTGGCGATGAACATCAAGCGGCTGATGGACCTTGGCTGCTACCGTGGGCTGCGCCATCGCCGCGGCCTGCCGGTGCGCGGCCAGCGCACCCACACCAACGCCCGCACCCGCAAGGGCAAGGCGGTGGCGATTGCCGGCAAGAAGAAGGTGACCAAGTAAATGGGGAAGGCCCCGGCGCGCCCTCGCCGCAAGGAGCGCAAGAACATCATTTCCGGCGTGGCGCACGTGAACGCCACCTTCAACAACACCATGATCACCATCACGGACGCGCAGGGCAACACCATTGCCTGGTCGTCGGCCGGGATGCAGGGGTTCAAGGGCAGCCGCAAGTCCACCCCCTACGCCGCGCAGGTCGCCGCCGAGGACGCCGGCAAGAAGGCGCGCGAGCACGGCATGGAGACGCTGGAGATTGAAGTGAACGGGCCGGGCTCGGGCCGGGAAAGCGCGTTGCGGGCGCTGCAAACGGTTGGGTTCTCGATCACCCAGATCCGCGACCTGACCCCCATTCCGCACAATGGCTGCCGGCCGCGCAAGCGCCGCCGCGTGTAAGGCTGGCTGGGCCGGGCCTTTTGGGGGCTTTTACCGCATAAGAGGAAAGGCGGGTGCTGCAGCAACGACGCGGCGCCCGGATTGACATGAGAAACGACACGATGGTGATGCAGCGTAACTGGCAATCACTGATCAAGCCGGAAAAGCTTGAATTCGAGCCGGGATTTGACCCGTCGCGCAGCGCCTTGGTGGTCGCCGAGCCGCTGGAGCGCGGCTTCGGCATGACCCTGGGCAACGCCATCCGCCGGGTGCTGCTGTCCTCGCTGCAGGGTGCTGCGGTGACGGCGGTGCAGATCGACGGCGTGTTGCACGAGTTCAGCAGCATCCCCGGCGTGCGGGAAGACGTGACCGACATCGTGTTGAACGTGAAGCAACTGGCGCTGCGCATGCACGGTGACGGACCAAAGCGCATGGTGCTAACCGCGACCGGGCCCGGCGAGGTGAAGGCGGGGCAGATTCAGGCCGGGCACGATATCGACATCATGAACCCCGACCTGGTGCTTTGCACGCTGGACGAAGGCGTCAAGCTCGGGATGGAGTTCACCGTCAGCCTGGGCAAGGGCTACGAGCCGGCGAGCTCCAACCGCCCGGAGGACGCGCCGATCGGGCTCATTCCCGTGGACAGCATCTACTCCCCGGTGCGCCGGGTGTCGTACCGGGTGGAGCCGACCCGAGTGGGCAACCTCACCAACTACGACAAGCTGCTGCTGAGCGTGGAGACCAATGGCGCCGTGACGCCGGAAGATGCGGTGGCGCTGGCGGCGCGCATCCTGCAGGACCAGTTGCAGCTTTTCATCAACTTCGACGAGCCGCAGCAATTCCGCGCCGAAGAACACCACGACGACCTGCCGTTCAACCGCAACCTGCTGCGCAAGGTGGACGAGCTGGAGCTGTCGGTGCGGTCGGCGAACTGCCTGAAGAACGACAACATCGTCTACATCGGCGACCTGGTGCAGAAGTCCGAGCAGGAGATGCTGCGCACGCCGAACTTCGGCCGCAAGTCGCTCAACGAGATCAAGGAGGTCTTGACCAACATGGGCCTCACCCTCGGCATGACGGTGGCTGGCTGGCCGCCGGAGAACATCGAAGACCTGGCCAAGCGCCTGGACGAGCCTTTTTAGGGAAGCGACCAAATGCGACACGGAGTCAGCGGCCGCAAGCTCGGCGTTACGGCAAGCCATCGCTTCGCGATGTTCCGCAATATGGCGGTGGCGCTGCTGAAGCATGAGCAGATCACCACCACCCTGCCCAAGGCCAAGGAACTGCGGCCGGTCGCGGAAAAGCTGATTACGCTCGGCAAGCGCGGCGGCTTGCACGCGCGGCGGCAGGCGCTGTCGCAACTGCAGGACGAGGTGATCGTGGCCAAGCTGTTCGACACCCTGGCCACCCGCTACAAGGCGCGCGCCGGCGGCTACACGCGGGTGCTGAAGGCCGGCATGCGCTATGGCGACGCTGCCGATATGGCGGTGATTGAACTGGTGGAGCGCGACCCGGCTGCCAAGGGCCGCGACAGCGGCCCCCGTCCCGAGGAGGTCGAAGCCGACGCTGCCTAGCTCCGCCTCCGCCGCTCCGTTTGAAGAGCCCTCTCCCTACGGGAGAGGATTGGGCGAGGGGCCCACCTGGCGGCAGTCGCGTCGCGTGCCCCTCACCCCGGCCCTCTCCCAAAGGGAGAGGGAGAGCACTGCGTGGGTTTGGGCGCTAAGCTTCGTGCTTTTCACCTTTCCGGCGACCGCCCAAGACCTCCGCCGCACCACCGTTACCGTCTCCGACCACCTGTCCGAGGGGCAGCACGAGGAGACCATCGCGGTCTATTTTGCCGGCGTGCTGGCGGGGACGTTGCACGTGGCGCCAGACAAGCCGGATGACAGCTTCACTGCCACCATCCTCGATCGCGACCACATCGGCTATACGCTATGCGGCAGGCTCGAGCGGCAAGAAGCCGATGGCTCCCTCTCGTCCCACCCGATCGACAATGGCGGCGTGCTCTCCGGCTATGCCGGGCAAACGCTGATGGCGACCACGCATGGCGACGTGCTGTTCTCGCTGGAAAGCGACTCCGGCGCCGTGACCAGCGCGGTGCAGCCCGGCCCGGCCTGCACCGCCGCGGTGTCGTGAGCACGGGCGACCTGTTCGCCGCCGATGAGCCATCGCCGGCACCAACCGGCTCGGGCCCGCTTGCCGACCGGTTGCGCCCGCGCAGCCTCGCCGAGGTAGTCGGGCAGGATGATTTGCTCGGCAGCGACGGCGCCATCACCCGCATGCTGGAGCGCGGCTCCCTGGCCTCGCTGATCTTCTGGGGCCCGCCGGGCGTCGGCAAGACCACGGTCGCCCGCCTGCTGGCAGACGCCGCCGGGCTGCACTTCGTGCAGTTGTCTGCCGTGTTCTCCGGCGTGGCAGACCTCAAGCGCGGGTTTGACGAAGCCAGGCGGCGACGCGCGGCGGGACGGGCGACCTTGCTGTTCGTGGACGAAGTCCACCGCTTCAACCGGGCGCAGCAGGATGGCTTCCTCCCCGTGGTGGAGGACGGCACGGTGGTGCTGGTTGGCGCCACCACCGAAAACCCCTCCTTCGCGCTGAACGGTGCGCTGCTGTCCCGCTGTCAGGTGCTGGTGCTGCGGCGTCTCGACGACGACGCGCTGGAGAAGCTGCTGCAGCGGGCCGAGGCGCACAGCGCCCTGCCGCTGGACGGGGCGGCGCGGACCGCCTTGCGC
Source organism: uncultured Acetobacteraceae bacterium (assembly GCA_964245545.1). Taxonomy (GTDB): domain Bacteria; phylum Pseudomonadota; class Alphaproteobacteria; order Acetobacterales; family Acetobacteraceae; genus LMUY01. The sequence goes on from CAXTNN010000019.1 coordinate 18,688, forward strand.
GCAATGGCCGATGGCGACGGCCGCTACCTGCTCAACATGGCCGAGCAGCTCCAAGCCTTGCCTGTCGGCACGCCGCCGCTCGACCCGGCGGCGCTCGCGGCCCTGCTCGCCCGCCGCGCGGCGCTGTATGACCGGGACCGCGAGGAGCATTACAACCTCATCTCGGCGCTGCATAAGTCGCTGCGCGGCTCCGATCCGGATGCGGCGCTCTACTGGTTCGCCCGCATGCTGACCGGCGGCGAGGACCCGCGCTACATCGCCCGCCGGCTGCTGCGCTTTGCCGCCGAAGACGTGGGCATGGCCGACCCGGCCGCCCTCGCCCAAGCCACCGCCGCCTGGGAGAGCTATGAGCGGCTGGGCAGCCCGGAGGGAGAACTGGCGCTGGCGCAACTGGTGGTCTACCTCGCCACCGCGCCGAAATCGAACGCGGTCTATGCTGCCTTCAAGGGTGCGATGCGGGCCGCCAAGGAGACGGGCAGCCTCGCCCCGCCCGCCCACATCCTGAACGCGCCGACCCGGCTGATGCGCGAGCTCGGCTATGGCGCCGGCTATGCTTACGACCACGACACCGAAGAGGCATTCTCCGGCCAAGACTACTTCCCGCCTGGCCTGGCCCGGCCCGCCTTCTACCAGCCGACGGGCCGGGGCTTCGAGGCGGAGGTGACGGAACGGATGGCACGCTGGGCGGCGCTGCGCACCGGGCGCGCCCAGGACACTTAACCGAACTGTCTTCATTGCCGGCTTGCCTTTGCCGGCGGGGGCAAGCGTGCTGCGCGGGCAACGGCAGGACCCGCAATGAAGCCAGCAAGCACACCCGCAACAGGCCCGCGCTACTGGGCGGCCATCTCGATTGCCAGCGTGTTCGGCGCCAATCTCGGCGACCTCGTCTCGCACGACCTGCATATGGGCCACTGGCGCGGGCTGGTCCCGCTCGCCGCCCTGTTCGCGGCGACGCTGCTGATGGAACGCCGGTCCAGGCTGGGGCACGAAGCCTATTACTGGCTTGCCATCGTCATCGTTCGCACCGCGGCCACCAACCTGGCGGACTTGGGCTCGCACGACCTGCGGCTCGGCTATGGCCGGCTGAGCATCGTGCTTGCCCTCGTGCTGGCCGCCCTGGCGGCGAGCGGCCGCCGCGCGCCGGGCCGGGGCACCATGCCAGCCATCGACGGGTGGTATTGGGCCGGGATGCTCGCCGCCGGCACCCTCGGCACCGTGCTGGGTGACGGCACGTCCGAGGGCTTGGAATGGGGGGTGGGCCTAGGCTCGCTCGCGACCGGGCCGGTGTTGGCGTGCGTGTTTGCCCTGCGCGCGCAGGCCGCCCTCGCCGGCGTGGCGTTCTACTGGGTGACGGTGGTGACGGTGCGCACGGCGGGAACGACGCTGGGCGATCTGTCGGCCGGCATGATGGGACTGGAGGCAAGCACCCTGCTCAACGGTGCGCTGCTGCTGGGCGTGCTCGGGCTATGGTCGAAATCGCAGCAAAGGGTTGACCAGCCGGCGTAATCGTCGCTGGGCGACTCATGCTGATTTGGATGTGATCTGCTGCCGGCCAAGCCCGCGCGTTATGAGCGGCCGTAGACATCCTCCAATCGTTCAATGTCGTCCTCGGACAGCAAGGGGCCGTGCTGCACCTCGATGAACACTACGTCTTCCTGGCCGAGATTCTCCGACCGGTGCACCGCGCCGCGCGGCACGCTGACGGAATGGCCGGTGCCGACGTCGAACTCGGCGCCATCGACAGTGACGCGGGCGGTGCCGGCGACGACGGTCCATTGCTCGGCACGGTGCTGATGGCGCTGCAGGGACAAGCGGCCGCCCGGGGCAACGCGGATGCGCTTGACCACGAAGCCGGGCCCGCAATCGAGCACCATCCAGTCCCCCCAGGGGCGCGCGTCCCTCTGACCGGTCGCGTAGCTGCCGTACTCTGCCATCATTGTACTCCTTTAGCCGGGGGTATCATTGCGCGAAACCGTTGCGCAAATCTTAATGTCTCCGGCAGCATGCCATCGTAGCGACCCCACAAGAAGGACCCGGTATGGACCTGCAAGCGGCACAGCCCGACGCCTTCTACATCCCCGCCACCGTGTCGCTGCACGAGCGGCAAACCCGCACGCTGAAGAGCGGCGACACGTTCGGCGTGTTCGACGCCAGCGGCAACGTGCTTGGCGGCCCCGGCAGCAGTGACGGGGTGTATTTCCGCGACACGCGGCACCTCTGCAAGCTGGGGCTGCTGGTGGGGGGTGAGCGGCCGATGCTGCTCAGCTCCACCCTGCGCGACGACAATGCGGAGCTGACCTGCGATCTTGCCAATGGCGACCTCTATGATGGCGACAAGCTGATCCTGGAGCACGATCTGCTGCACATCCGTCGCTCCCGCTTCCTGTGGGAGGGCACGTGCTACGAGCGGCTTTCGGTGCGCAGCTTTGCCGACACGCCACAGCAGATCCGCATCCAATTGCTGTTTGAGGCCGATTTCAGCGACCTGTTCGAATCCCGCGGCATGCACCGCAAGCGGCGCGGCACCATGCAGCCGGCGGAGGTGGGGGCCGACCAGGTCATCCTGTCCTATATCGGGCTGGACGAGCAGCGCCGCTGCACCCGGCTGCGGTTCGACCCCAAGCCCACCCAGCTTGACGGTGCCCAGGCTAGCTTCGGACTGGAGGTGCCGGCGGGCGGACGGAGGCTGATCTTCCTGGAGATCGCGTGTGACCCGGCGGGGCTGGGCGACCCGCCGCGGCGCAACTTCCTCCGCTCGCTGTATGACGCGCGGCGGCGGCTGCGCACGGAGAGCAGCAAGGCCGCGGCGGTCGCCACCTCCAACGAGGTGTTCAACGAGGCGATGCGGCGGTCGATCTGCGACCTCTACATGCTGGTGACGGACAAGGACACCGGTCCCTACCCCTATGCCGGCGTGCCGTGGTTCAGCGCCGCCTTCGGCCGCGACGCGCTGATCACGGCGCTGCAGACGCTGTGGCTGGACCCGCGGATCACTGCCGGCGTGCTGACGTACCTGGCCGCCAACCAGGCAACTGAAGTGGACAAGCTGTCCGATGCGGAGCCGGGAAAGATCCTGCACGAGGTTCGCCATGGCGAGATGGCGATGCTGCGGGAGGTACCATTCCGCCGCTACTACGGCAGCGTGGACAGCACGCCGCTGTTTGTCATGCTCGCGGGTGCCTATTGGGAGCGCACGGCCGACCTCGGCACGATGCAGCGGCTGTGGCCCAACATCCTGGCCGCCCTGGAATGGATCGACCGCTATGGCGACCGGGACGGCGATGGCTTCCTGGAATATAGCCGCCAGACCGGCGAGGGGCTGGCCAACCAGGGCTGGAAAGATAGCTACGACTCGATCTCGCATGCCGACGGGGCGCTTGCGACGGGGCCGATTGCGCTGGCCGAGGTGCAGGGCTACGCCTTTGCCGCCCGCCATGCCGCCGCGCCTATCGCCCGCGCCTTGGGCCAGGAGGCGTTCGCGGCCGACCTGGAAGCCAAGGCGGCGCGGCTGCAGACCCTGTTCGAGGCGGCGTTCTGGTGCGATGAGCTCGGCACCTACGCCTTGGCGCTGGATGGGGACAAGCGGCCCTGCCGGGTGCGCGCCTCCAACGCCGGGCACTTGCTGCTGACCGGGATCGCCAGCCCTGAGCGCGGGCAGCAGGTGGCCGCGCAGCTCATGTCGAGCCGGATGTTCAGCGGCTGGGGGGTGCGCACGCTCGGCTTGGGAGAGGTGCGTTATAACCCGATCAGCTACCATAACGGGTCGGTGTGGCCGCACGACAACTCGCTGATTGCGCTCGGCATGGCGCGCTACGGCTGCAAGGCCGAGGCGGTGAAGCTGTTCGCCGGCATGTTCGATGCGTGCACGACCATCGAGCTGCGCCGCCTGCCCGAACTGTTCTGCGGCTTCCCGCGGCGGCGGGCCGAGGCGCCGACGAACTACCCGGTGGCCTGCTCGCCGCAGGCCTGGGCGGCGACCGCCCTGCCCGCCATGCTGCAGGCCTGCCTGGGGCTCAGCTTCGACCCGGCGCAGCGCCAGGTGCGGTTCGATCGCCCGATGCTGCCGCCCAGCCTGACCGAAGTGACGGTTTTCAACATCGAGCTGAACGACGCCCGCATCAGCGTCCGCTTCCGCCGGATGGGCGATGAGGTTTCGATGAACGTGCTTGGCCGCACGGGCGTGATCCACGCGGTGCTGACGAGTTGACGGCGGCCTGGCGATACGGGACGCTGCCGCCATGACCCTGCGCCTGACGTTCACCCTGCTGGCCGCCTGTTGCCTGCTCGCCACCACCGCCTGCAACGGCATCGACCTGGGCGACAATCCCGGCCCCGATGTGTCCAAGCAGGTCGGCCCGCTGACGGCCTTGCCGGCGCATCTTAGAGACGGGAGCTCCGAGTAGGCGGAGCGACTGCCGCCGCCGTGACGCCGCTGCTCTGCGTCCGCGGGCTCACCCGCAGTTTCTACGGCGTCCAGGCGCTGAACGGGGTCGACCTGGAGGTGCAGGCCGGCACCATCACCGCGCTGATCGGGCCCAACGGGGCGGGCAAAACCACGGCGTTTCAGTGCATCTCCGGGGTGGTGCGCCCGCACGGAGGGCGTGTGCTGTTCGACGGGCGGGACGTGACCGGGTGGCGGCCGGACCGCATCACCCGCGCGGGGCTGACG
>CAXTNN010000019.1:23366-26508 GCA_964245545.1 uncultured Acetobacteraceae bacterium
GGGAAAACCTGCTGCTCTACGCGCAAGCGCTGCCAGGGGAGCGGCTGTGGCCGGCGCTGCTGGGCGCGGGGCGCCGGGCAGAGCGGGCAGCGCTGGAGCGGGCTTGGGAGATCTGCCGCCGGCTGAACCTGCTGGCGGTGGCCAACAACCCGGCGGCCGCGCTGTCGGGCGGGCAGAAGAAGCTGCTTGAGATCGGCCGGGCGCTGATGGCGCGGCCCCGCCTGATCCTGCTGGACGAGCCGATCGCGGGGGTGAACCCCAACCTGGCGGAGGAGATCGCCGAGCGGTTGCGCGCCCTGCGGGACGAGGGCGTGACGTTCCTGGTGATCGAGCACCACATGGACCTGATCGCCCGCCTGTGTGACCCCGTCATCGTCATGGCCGAGGGCCGCCGCCTCACCGAAGGCAGCTTCGCCGCCGTGCAGGACGACCCGGCGGTGCAGGAAGCCTACATGGGGCGCCGCCGATGGGCCTCCTGTTGCGCGCCGAGGGCCTGGTTTGCGGCTATGGCGCGGCGGACGAAATCCTGAAGGGCGTGGAGCTGGTGGTGGCGCCGGGTCAGTTGGTGGCCATCGTGGGGCCGAACGGGGCCGGCAAGTCCACCTTGCTGAAAGCGGTGGCCGGGCTGCTGCCGCTGAAGTCCGGCGCGATCACCCTGGAGGGCGCGGCCCTGCACGGGCTGCCGGCGCGGGAGCGGGCGCGGCGCGGCATCGCCTTCGTGCCACAGGAGGCCAACATCTTCGCCAGCCTGACGGTGCGGGAGAACCTGGAAATGGGCGGGTTCCTGCGCCGTGGTGGTGCGGCGGCCCAGGTGGAGGCGCTGTTCACCCGCTTTCCGATGCTCGCCGCCAAGCGCCGGCAGGCCGCGCGCACCCTGTCCGGCGGCCAACGGCAGGTTTTGGCCATGGCGATGGCGCTGATGGTGCAGCCGCGCCTGCTGCTGCTGGACGAACCCTCCGCGGGGCTGTCGCCGAAAGCGGCGGAGGCCTTGTTCGACGACATCATGGCGATCCACGCTGAGGGCACCGCCATCGCCATGGTGGAGCAGAACGCGCATGAGGCGCTGGCCATCGCCGACATTGCCGTGGTGCTGGTGGATGGCCGCACCGCGCGAACCGGCCCGGCGGCGGCGCTGGCGGCGGATCCGGACGTGCGGCGATTGTTCCTCGGCGGGTAGCCGGGCAATGATAACCGGACCGAGTAGGGGAGCCCGCATGGCAGCGACACGACGAGCGGTTTTGGCGGGGATGGCGACTGCCCCTTGGGTCGTGGACCGGGTGCGGGCCCAGTCAGGGCCGATCCCGATCGGGTCGATCACGCCGCAGACCGGGGCTGGCGGCTCCTACGGGCCGCCGATGCTGAAGGTGGCGCAGGCGGTGGTCGCCGAGGTGAACGCGGCGGGTGGCGTGCTGGGGCGGCCGCTGGCGCTCAGCAGCGAAGATGACGAGACCAACCCTGACGCCGGCGTGCGCGCCGCCCGCAAGCTGATCGACGTCGACCGCGCGGTGGCCATCGTGGGCACCTGGGCCAGCGCGGTGACCACGGCGGTGGCGCCGCTGTGCTGGGAGAGCAAGACCATGCTCTTCACCGTCTCGGGCGCGGACTCGATCACCAAGCTGCCGGCGCAGGGCTATATCATCCGCACCCAGCCCACCACGGTGCTGCAGTCGCAGCGGGCGGGCCAATTCTTGCTCCAGCAAGGCGCCAAACACGTGTTCGCGCTGTCGGCGCAGACGCCCTTTGCCGCCGACAGCTACGCGGGTTTGGGGGCGGAGCTGGCCAAGGGCGGCGCCGAGACGGTGGGAGACGTGGTGTACGACGCGTCCAAATCCTCGTTCCGCTCCGAAGTGGAGGCCGCGCTCAAGCCGCAGCCGGACACGATCTTCCTCAACAGCTACACGCCGGACCTGATCGTGCTGCTGCGGGAGCTGTATCGGCAGGGATTTGACGGCCGCAAGCTCACCCTGGGCTATGCCGCCAACGCCAAGTTGCTGGAGGCGCTGCCGGCGCAGGTGACGGAGGGGCTGATGAGTTACGCCCCCTCCCCCGACCCGGACAGCCCGGCCTATGCGCGGGTCAAGGCGATCCTGGGCGCGGAGCCGGACCCGTATTCTTGCCAAATCTACGACCACATCTCGCTGGTGGCGCTGTCGCTGGCCAAGGCGGGCACGGCGTCGGGCGCCGCGATCCACGACGCCGTTCGCGCGGTGAGCCAGGGGGACGGCGAGCGGGTGACGGGCGCGGTGGACGGGCTGAAGCTGCTCGCCGCCGGGAAGGCGGTGAACTACGACGGCGCCTCCGGCCCGTGCGACTTCCTGCCCTCGGGCGACATCACCACCTGCAAGTTCCGCTTCGAGGTGGCCAAGGCCGGCAAGTACGAACTGCTCTCCGTATCATGATGCTGCACTCACCCAAGTGACCGGCCTGCTGCAACTCCTGCTCAACGGCCTGATGGCCGGCGCCGTGCTGGCGACGCCGGCGATCGGGCTCAGCGTGATCTACGCCGTGCTGCGTTTCCCCAACTTCGCCGTGGGCGGCATGGCGACGGTGGGCGCCTATGCCGGCTACGTCGCCAACACCGCACTGCACTGGCCAGCGGCGCCCTGCCTGCTGGTGGCGTTCGGGACCGCGGGCGCCGTGGGGGTGGCGGCGGACGAGACGATGCTGCGGCAGCTTCGCTCCACCGGGGCGCTGGCGGCGGCCATTGCCTCCATTGCCCTGAACATCGTGGTCGAAAACGCCGTCCGCTTCGGGTTCGGCAACGACCTGCGCGGCTACGACCTTCCCGTGCTGCGCGACTGGCATTTTGGCGCCGCCGGCCTGCGGCTGAGCCTGGGGCCGCAGCAAGCCGCCAATGCCGCCTGCGCCGCGGCGGCGATGGCGGCGCTGTTCCTGTTCCTGGGCTTCACCCGCACCGGCAAAATGATGCGCGCGGTGGCCGACAACCCGGCGCTGGCTGCGCTGAAGGGGATCGATGCCCGGCTGGTGGCGCGGCTGGCGACCTTCCTCGGCATGGGGCTGGCCGGGTTTGGCGGCATGCTGATCGGGCTCGACACCGCCATCGACCCGCTGACCGGCTTCAACGTGATGCTGTCGGTGTTCGCCGCGGCCGTGGTGGGCGGCTTGGGCAGCATCTTGGGGG
>CAXTNN010000020.1:0-15308 GCA_964245545.1 uncultured Acetobacteraceae bacterium
ATCCAGGATCCGGTCGGCCTCCGCCTTCCGGCCGTGGGCTGCGAGCCAGCGCGGCGATTCGGGCAGCTCCCGGCGCACCCACCACACGGCGAGGGCGCCGATCGCTGGCACGAAGCACAGCCAGCGCCAGCCGCCGATGCCCAGGAGCTCGTTCGGGATCAGCAGCCAGGCAAGCAGGCTGACCACCGGGGTCGCCAAGTACTGGATCACCGCGGTGATGGCGAATGCCTTGCCGCGCATGCTCCCGGGCGTCATCTCCACCAGGTAGGCGTCGAGGTTGACTATCTCGATGCCGGAGCCGATGCCGGCGGTCAGGAACAGCAGGTCGATTGCGATGCGCGACGTCGCAAAGCCCATCAGGATCGTCGCCGCCGAGTACCACAGTAGGGCGAAGCTGAAGATCGGCCTGCGGCCGAACCGGTCCGCCACTGATGAGAACAGCAGCGTGCCGAGATAGAGGCCGATGAACATGCAGAACACGAACGTCGCCTGGTCCGGCAGGCCGAACAGGCCGCCGGCACCGCGCTGGAAGATGCCGGCGCTGGTCAGCCCCAGGCCGATCGGCGCGACGAGGCCAAGCTCGTAATGCTCGAAGATCGCACCAAGCGCGAGCAGCCCGATCAGCCGCCACAGGGTGGCGCAGGACGGCAGGCGGTCGAAGCGCGCGCCGACCTCGAACTCGGCCTGGCTCGCACTCGTCGCCTGAAGGTCGCCAGCGCCTATGGACGCCGGCGTGAGCGCCATCTCGGTTGACGACACGTGTTCCCTCCCGTTCTTGCAGCCGAACCTTCCCCGGTACGGAATGGCGGTCAATCTCGACGCAACGCGTCGACCTTCTCGATCCGCGCTGCTCCGGCTGATGTCGACGCACTGCGTCGAGCTTGACGGCGGCGCCCAGCCCCTCCCTCATTGCGCCCAATCCATGCCGGCGAGCCTGCCCGCGGCATGGAGCGGGGGAGCACCGAATGCGTCCGATCAAGATACTGGTCCCGTCCGGCTGCCTGGGATCGCCCTTCCCCGAAGAGGCGCTCGAGCGCGGTCTCTCGCTCGGGCCGGATGCGATCGCAATCGACGCCGGATCAACTGACTCCGGGCCGCACTACCTGGGCACCGGGACATCGAAATACACGCATGGTGCGCTGAAGAAGGACTTTCGGCTGCTCATGCGCGCCCGCGATCGGCTCGGCATCCCGCTGCTGGTCGGGTCCTGCGGCACGTGCGGCACGGACTCGTGCGTCGATTGGATGGCTGAGATATGCCGCGAGATCGCGAGCGAGGACGGCCTGCAGGCCAAGGTGGCGCTTCTGTATTCGGAACAGCGCGTCGAGTTCCTGGAAGCCAAGCTGCGGGACGGGCGGATCACGGCGCTGCCGCCGCTTCCGCCGGTGACGGGGGACGTGCTGTCCGCCTGCACGCATATTGTCGGGCTGCTCGGCTACGAACCCTACGCCGCTGCGCTGGACGAGGGGGCGGACATCGTCCTGGGCGGGCGCACCACGGACACGGCGGTGCTGGCGGCGGTGGCCCTGCGGGCCGGCATGCCGCCCGAACACGCCTGGCACGCCGCAAAGACGGCGGAGTGCGGCGGGCTGTGCACCGTGAAAAGCGGCCTCGGTGGGGTGATGCTCACGATTGACGCGGACGGCTTCACGGTGGAGCCGATGAGCGCCGACAACCGGTGCACGCCGTACAGCGTTTCGGCGCACATGCTCTACGAGAACTCCGACCCGAACAGGCTCGTCGAGCCGGGGATCGTGATCGACGCCAGCACATCCCGCTACCGCGGCATCGACGACCGCTCCGTCCGCGTGACCGGAACCAGGGCGGAGCAGCGGCCCTACACGGTCAAGCTCGAAGGAGCCGCCCCGGCCGGTTTCCGGACGATGGCGTTCACCTCCATGTCCGACCCGAAGCTGATGGGCAATCTGGGCCCCTGGCTGGACCGCCTGCGCGACACGCTGCACGCGCGCGTCGAGCGCACGCTTGGCTACGGTTCAGCCGACTACCTGATGGACCTGCGCCCCTACGGCTGGAACGTGCTCGACCAGTCTGCAGCGGCCGCGGACGCGCCGGCACCGCGGGAGATCGGCCTGATGCTCCTGGTCTCCGCCGACACACAGAAGAAGGCGACCGAGATCGCGAAGACCTGCAACCCCGCCCTGCTGCATTTCCCGATGGAGCAGTCCGCGCCGGTGCCGAGCTGGGCATTCCCGTTCTCGCCCATCGAGGTCGAGATGGGCGCTTACTACAAATTCTGCCTCAACCACGTGGTCGGCCTCGACGATCCGGCGGAAGCCGTCCGCACCGCGTTCTTTGACGTCTGAGGGAGGGCAGGATGCAGCTCAAAGACGTCGCCCGCTACGTCCGGTCGAAGAACGCCGGCCCGTTCTGGGTGACCATCGACATCTTCTGCGATACGGAGGAAGCGTTCAGCGCGCTGACCCGGTCGGTGTCGCTGACCGCGGATACGATCGCACAGCTCTACGCCGTGGAGCCGGGCGTGGTGAAGATCTTCCACCAGGCGCACATCAGGGTGATCAAGATTTCCATCCCGCGCCCGGTGGTGTCGGGCGATTTCCGGGACCGCGACATCCACGCCGGGCAGTACTTCGTCCCCATGCTCACGCTGCCCATCGAGCCGCACAACTCCGCCGCCTGAGCCGAGGAGCGACGAGGCAGCCGAGGCTGCACGAGCGCAACCGGTCCCGCTTCCTGCTGACCGCGCCGCCGCTGCGCCTGCCCGGCGCCATCGCTCAGCCACCGCCGCGATGCAGCACCGGCCCGCAGAGCCCGAGGGCCGTGTTCACGACCGCCAGATGCGTCAGCGCCTGCGGAAAGTTGCCCGCCAGGTGACGGCCTGGCACGTTGTATTCCTCGGCCAGCAAGTCGACGTCGTTGCAGACGGCGAGCACGCGCTCGAACTGCGCCCGGGCTTCCTCGGTGCGCCCCTGCATGCTCAGGCAGTCCGCCATCCAGCAGGAGCAAGCCAGGAACACGCCCTCGTTCGGACCGCTGGCCTTGGCCTTGGTGCGGCGGATCAGCCCGCCCTCGGACAGCTCGCGCTGTATGGTCTCGATCGTCGCCGCAATACGCCGATCGTCGGCCGGCAGGAAGCCGACCAGCGGGATCAGCAACAGGCTGGCATCGATCTCCTGGCCGCCATAATGCTGCGTGAAGCTTCCCAGTCCCTCGTTCCAGCCTTCACGGCAGACCTCGTCATGGATCGTCTGGCGGAGCGCCTTCAAACGCTCGATCTCGGCGCGAGCAACCTCCGTTGATCCATCGCCTTCCTGCTCCAGCATGCGCACGACCCGGTCGACGCCGACCCATGCCATCACCTTCGAGTAGGTATATTGCCGCGGCGCATCCCGGGACTCCCAAACGCCGGAACCCTCGCTGTTCCATACCGTCTCGAGATGCCGGACGATCGCGAGTGACACGGCGCGCTCCTGCGCGGTGGGCTCGATGCCCCCGAGACGCGCCAGATGCAGCGAGTCCAGGACCTCGCCATAGACGTCGATCTGGTGCTGCGTCGAGGCGGCATTGCCGATCCGCACCGGCGACGCGTAACGATAGCCGGGCAGCGTGTCGACGCTCCATTCAGACAGGTGCCGCGATCCGTCAACACGATACATGATGCGCATCCGCTCCGGCGACCCGGCGACGGCCCGCAGCAGCCAGTTCCGCCAGTTCACGGCCTCCTGCTTGAAGCCTGCATTCAGCAGGGCGCCAAGCGTGAACGTCCCATCGCGCAACCAGCTATAGCGGTAGTCCCAGTTCATCCCGCCGCCAGGGGCTTCCGGAAGCGACGTGGTGGGCGCAGCCACGATCCCTCCACTCGGCTGATGAACCATCGCCCTCAGCGTGATCAACGAGCGCTTCACGACGGACGGCCAATCCGTTTTGGCAACGTCAAACCGGCTGATCCAGTCGCGCCAGTTCTCCTGCGTCGCGTCGAGCGCCGCATCGGCATTGATCGGCTCGGGAACCGGCCGGTGCGACGAACCGTGCGATAGGACAAAACGAAGCCGGTCGCCTGACCCGATGCTAAACTCTGCAACCGCCACATGCGACTGCACGGTTATGGGAACTGCCGAGTGCAACACCAGCAGGTCGGCGCCCAATCTCGCGACCAGACCGTTCCCGCACGGCTCCGACCAGGGCGGCAGCGCCCCATAATCGAAGCGCAGCCGCAGAGCGAGCGAAACCGCAACCGATCCGGTGACGCCTTCAACAATCCGCACCAGCGATGACACCGGGCCGCCATCGCGCATCGGCATGAAATCGATCAGGCGCACCGTGCCGTCGGCGGTATCGAATTCTGTTTCGATGACGAGCGTATCGTCACGGTACCGCCGCCGTGTCCGCGTGGCGCGGGCGCTCGGGGCAATCGACCAGCAGCCGTTCTCCACCGTTCCGAGCACAGCGGCGAAGCACGCATCACTGTCGAACTGCGGCCAGCATAGCCAATCGATCGAGCCATTCCGGTTGACCAGCGCGGCAGTCTCGCCGTCGCCGATCAGCGCATAGTCTTCGATCGGGCTGCTCATGGCACGCGTGAGGTCAACGGGTATGCGCTTACGGCCGAGTGACGCCGATTCCCTCTGCAAGACCCGGATGCCACCCGGTGCACGATCGGATCGTACGGCACCCTAGATGTCGAGTCGCTTGGCGATCTGATGGATGATGGCGACGGCGCTGATACCGGCAGCCGCCCAGAACGCCGCGCGATGACGGTCGGTGAACATCTCCCAACTGCCAGTCTTTGATCGATTGTCAAAGCGGCCGTGGGCTGCATAGGCGCCCGTCACCGGCTCGAAAAGGTTCGCCGGTGCATCCGGTGCGAGCTTCTCGTCTGTCAGTTGTCCCGAATACCCGGTTTTGGCCAAGTATTTGTCAAGGAGACCCGGCGCAATCCGGTTCGCCAGAATGGCTTGCACCGTCGGATAGCCGACCCAGATTTGCCGACGCCGGTGTGTGGCGGCAAAAAAGATGGCCCGCGCCGGCACTTCTGGTTGGTAGATCGGCGCAACCGGCTTCGCCTTGAAGCCCATCTTGTTGGCTGCCCAATCAAATTGCGGCGTGTTGACCGCCGGAAGGTCGACCATGGTGAGATGCACGTTGAGCTTGTCGTGGATGAGTTCCGAGCGCAGCGCATCGGTGAAGCCACGGATCGCGAACTTCGCGCCGCAGTAGATCGACTGCAGCGGCACCGAGCGATAGCCGAGCGCTGATCCCACATTGACGATGGTCCCGCGATTGCGCTCCCGCATCCGCTTCAGCGCCGACATCGTGCCATGCACCTGCCCAAGATAGGTGACCCGCGTTCCGCGCTCGAACTCCTCGGGCGTCAACTTACTGACCGGGGCGAACACGGTTGCCATCGCGACATTGACCCAGACGTCGATCGGGCCGAGCTCGTCCTCGATCCTGGTGGCGGCAGCCTCGACGGCTGCGGCATCGGCCACGTCGGTCGAGATCGGCAAGGCTCGTACGCCATAGCCGCGCGCTTGCTCGGCCGCCTGCTCCAGCCTGGTTTGGTCGCGAGCCAGAAGCCCGATATCAAACCCCTGCCGGGCGAACTCAATAACCGTGGCTCGGCCAACGCCAGCGCCGGCACCGGTAATCACAACAGTTCGCGGCATGTTCGACCCTTACAAACAGCACACAAAAGCCAAGCCCCGGACGAACGTCCGTGGCCAAGCTTTCCAGATTGAATATGCGACGTTGACGACGTAGCCGGAAAGACACACAAGAGCGACGCTGTGGTGACGGACGACTCCGTCTACAACAGACCTGGGCCCTTGTCGCTAAACTAGATCAACATGACGCACCGGCCTTAAGCCATGGGGTCATGGTGGGGCGGCCGTGGTCAGCCAAACGTCCAACAGCAACAGCCTGACCCTGATCGCAGGCACCTGCCTCCACCCAAGCAGGGGTGGATTTGACGTGACGCAGCAGGACCACACCGCATCGGCGGCTTCATGCCTTCACGCGCCGGCTGCGGCGAGCCGGCGGGAACTTTGCCATGCGCCCGCCGGCTTCGTCCCAGAGTGCGTAGCTCGGTGCGAGGAGCGCCTGCCATAGCGTCAGGGTCGTGACCGTGCCCAATTCCGGCCTGGCCTCGTGGCATTCCTGCAGCCGGTAGTTCGGCACCTTGGCGGCTAGGTGATGGACGTGGTGATAGCCGATATTGCCGGTGAACCACTGCAGCACGCGCGGCAGTTTTAGGTAGGAGCTGCCATGCAACGCCGCCTGCACCGGGTTCCACTCCGCCTGCCGGGCCCACTGCGCCTCCTCGAACCGATGTTGCACGGAGAACAGCCAGACGCCGATGATGGAGGTGATGACCATGATCGGCAATTGCACCAGCACGACGGGCCAAACACCCAGCAGGAACATCAGCACGGCGAGCAGGGCGGCGATGGCGATATTGGTCAAGTAGACGCTGCGCCGTTCACGCTGCCACCCCGCCGTCGTGTCGAACGGGACGCGGTACAGCAGCAGGAACACGACCGGCGGCAGCAGGAGTTGGGTGAAAACGGGATGGCGCGAAATCCTGTGCAACAGGCGGCGAGGGCGTGACAGCGCCTGATACTCCGCCACGGTCGTGCAGGTCGAGTAGAGGTCAATCCCCGTGTCACGACGATCGAGGTTGTTGAAGCTGGCGTGATGGTTCGCGTGCTGCCGGCGCCAGAACGCGTAGGGCGTGAAGGTGATCATGCTGCAGAACCGGCCGAGCAGGTCGTTCGCACGCCGGGAGCGGAAGAACGAGCCATGGCCGCAATCATGCTGGACGATGAACAAGCGTACCATCAGCCCGGCGGCTGGGAACGCCAGCGCCAGCACCAGCCAGGCAGAGACGTGCAGGCTGGCATACATCGCAGCGTCAACGGCAATGAAGGCCAGGAAGGTGGAACCGAATTGCCACAGGCTCTGCCGGAGCGATGGCAGGGCGAACGGCGCAATCGCCGCAACCAGCGTGCGCCGTCCGAGCGGTGGGGCCGACGCGGGCTCGGCTGCTTGCGTCTGCGATGCCATTTGCTTGTCTGCAACGTGCCCGGCGGCCGGCAACGGACCGGCGCTCACTTGGCGACCCCGGCGGCCGTCCTGGAAGCGGGCGCCAGCACGACGTCCAAGTGGATCGGGTTGTGCAGCGAGTTGGCTACCGGCGACCACAGGGTGGCATGCCGGATCAGAGCCGCCAGCGCATCCTCCGAAGCGTCTGCATCGAGTTCAACTGAGACGCGCACCGCCTCGAAGCCGATCGGCTTGGGGTCGGTGTCGCCCGTTCCCCACACGGCCGTGGTATTGAGATCGGCTTCGAGATGCAGTTCTAGGTGGCGGACCGGGATATGACGCGCCACGGCATTGGCGTGGATCCCAACCGCCAGGCACGATCCGAACGCCGCCAACAGCGCCTCGGACGCGTTTGGGGCGCTGTTCTCGCTCAGCAGATTTTCGGGTTCATCCTCCATAACGGGTTGGGGCGGCAGATCCCGCACGTAGTTGAGCTGGTGGAAGCGGCCCTGCGCGACCGTACGGCAGCGCAAGGTGCGGATCGCGGTCGGATCGGCCTTGCCCCTCGCGATCATCGCTTCCAGCGCGAGCTTATCGGCCGCGGACGGAGGCAATCCGGTTGGTGAGGAAAAACGTTTGGCCATCGGGATCATCCTATCGCTCGCGCTCCACGGCGCGGACCTGGCCGGCTGTGGCGCCGGGCGCCTGAAACGGCGGTGCACCGCTTAGAGCATGGGTCGGGGTTGAACCCTGCCAGCCAATTTCGTAAGCATCGGCCGCCGGCCTGCCGGTGTCCTCCATATGTACATCCTCGTTCCACTGGCCAGCCACGAAAGCCGGTGAGCGGGAATGCATAAATGCGCACCGGCTCAGACATGCTTGATTGGGACGATCTCAGGTTCTTCCTTGCTCTGGCCCGGCACGGCAGCCTCTCCGCAGCCGCCAAAGAGCTGCGCGTCGCCCAATCGACGGTGGGGCGGCGCCTGACCTCGTTGGAGGCGAGCCTCGGCGTGCGGCTGCTCAACCGCACGCCCGACGGCTACGTGCCCACCCTGGCCGGCCAGGACGTC
This sequence comes from uncultured Acetobacteraceae bacterium, assembly GCA_964245545.1. Classification (GTDB taxonomy): domain Bacteria; phylum Pseudomonadota; class Alphaproteobacteria; order Acetobacterales; family Acetobacteraceae; genus LMUY01. Next base: position 8,091 of record CAXTNN010000020.1, read on the forward strand.
CGCAAGCAGGCCGAGCGCCTGGAAGCCGAGGCGTTGTCGCTGGAGCGCAACGTGGGAGGCCGGGACACACGTTTGTCCGGCGTTGTCAGGGTCACCTGCGCCGAAAGCATGGCCAGCCACATCCTGGCGCCCTGCTTCGCCGCCCTGCATGGGCAGCACCCCGAGATCATGGTCGAGTTGATCCCCGGCCCACGGATGCTCAGCCTTTCAATGCGGGAGGCCGACATTTCAGTGCGGCTTACCGGGTCGGACCAGAACGACCTCGTTGTGCGTCGTATCGGCACTCTGGCGTTCGCCCTGTTTGCGACCCCAGCCTATCTGGAACGCCACGGAGAGTTGGACTTCGCCGCCGGCTGCCCGGGCCACCATCTGATCACCCAGCTCGACGACATCCAGGATTCTGCCCAGACCGGCTGGCTGGCAAACCTTGCCACCCGGGCTCGCATCGCCCTGCAGACCAGCAGCCACGAGGCAGCCGTGGCCGCGGCGCTGCACGATGGCGGCCTTGCCTGCCTCGCCCGCTTCCGCGCCGATCGCGAGCCGACGCTGGTTCGCTTGGCGGTTCCTTCTCCCGTTCCCAGCGCTGGAGTTTGGCTCGTGGTGCACCGGGACAATCGGCGCAACGCGCGGATCAGAGCCGCATTAACTCATATCACCGAGTGCGTCCGCCGCCTCGGCAACCAGCTTGATCCCTTGGACGCGTAGGACGTGCTTTGGGACCAATGGCCGAGCAACTACGGTGCGGCGCGACCATCCGCCCCGCTGCTCGAGCGGAGCGGAGGGACGCTGTCAACGGCCGGCGGGAGGCGGCTGTGGCCGCAGCACGCCGGTCAGTGCCTCCGTCAGGTTTGGCGGCGTGCCGAGCAGGGTCAGGCTGCTCGGCAGGTGCCGGTCCCAACCTTCGAGCGCGTCCACGGCGGCCTTGGCCTGCAGCGTCCCGAGCACGGGCGCCACTTTCTCGCCGGTGTAGCGGTCGTTCACGGCCTGCTGGACGTCCTTGTCGAACGTCCAGGTGCCGGCCCAGCCGATGTAATCGACCGTAATGCCACGGTCGCCGAGGAACTTGAGCGCCTGGGTGCGGACGGCATCCATCACAGCATTGTAGTCGGTGTTGGCCTGGTCGAAGCTGCGGCTGCCGATTTCGCGGCAGACCGCCGTCTGCACCAATCCGCGCCCGATGCCGTCCATGACCTGGGTAAGGCTGCGCCCGTAGTACACGCTGGTGAAGATCACCGCCGGGTTGGTCCGGTCGCCGGCCGGGTTATTGACTCCAAAGAAGTGCAGGAACTTGGGCGAGTTCTCGTCCGTCACGGACGCGGCAATGCTGACCTCCGCCGTGATGTTGATGCCGTCCTTGGTCTGGCACGGAAAGCTCTCGTCGCGCGACGAGGTGCCCCGCTCCGCCGCCTTCACCCATTCGCGGTCATACGGCGCCCGGTCGACGATGATCATGCGCCCGGTCGGCACGTAGTAGTCGCGGTCGTACCAGTTAGTGCCACCCGAGTCGCGAAAGATCGCATGCGGAATGACGAAGCGTTTGAGCGCGATCTTGTTTGCGGCCAGGTAGGACTCGCTGTCGAGATTGGTCTGGCTGTCCCTGTTGGCGCCCGTGTCCGGAATCCAGAACGCCGACTCGTTGGGCATGATCGTGACCGCCTCGGCCCGGTTCACCGTGTCGTAGTAGGCCAGCGCCGGATGGGCGGCGGAGCAGAGCGCACCGGCGGCGAGCAAGCCGCCGGTCGCGCGCCGCCGCAGCAACGGCGCCCAGATCAGCGCCAACGCCACCACGGCGGCAAGACTGATGAGGCCGCCTACGCCGGTAAACAGGCCAAGCTTGACGGTCGCCATGGCGGCTGCGTCGTTGTTCTGAAATTGCTCGCCGGCCACCTTGGCGGAGGCGAGCGTCTCGACCGGAAAGGCGAGCAGGCGAGCGCCCTCCGCGGCCACAAGGACGGCCAGGCTGGCATCCAGCTTGTGAATGATTTTATGTTGCATGGTGACGGGAAGCTCCAGGGCGCACCCGCATGGAGTGCCGTCGAGGCGAGTGACGCCGCGACCAGACCAATTTAGTAGATCTCCAGGCTTGCTCGCGTGCGGACGTGGAATGACAGTGATGCAACCGTTGCAAACCCGCCAGCATGCCAGGATGCGGCGCTCAGCACGGACGCGCCCACCACCACGAACACCTGCCGGTACTCCCCAATCCGGCTGCTTCGAAGGCGGCCGTTCAGTGCGTGGGTCGATAATCCGCAGTGGGCGCGCGGGGCGGTTCCTGACCATGGTCGGCGTTTGGGTCGGTAGGCACAATAACCCGGTGATAGAAGAAGTCGCCGGTGCAAGCGGGAAGTATCGCCACCAGCGCGAGTGCGGCCAATAGTCGGAGCAAGCTTGATCTCCCGTTGCCTCTTTTGTTGGCATGGGCGGCAAGCTTACTCATGGCCACCATCCCATTCGCGCACGCCGCGTGCCCACAGATGCCATACTGCGGAGAGTGTCGCCTTTCTGACAGCCCCTATCAAATTGGGCTCCTCCGTGCATGATGGGCCGTGAATTGCCGCGCCTTGCGCCCGCCGGCATGATAGCACTGGGAGTTGTTCGATGACTGAATTAGAAGCGCGGGTGGCGGAGATCGGTGCTGGGCTAAAGCTGCTCACGGGCATGCTTGGGCTCACGGTGGCATTGTTGCCCGAGGTGGATCGGGCCGTCGTGTTGAAGGCCTTGGCAGCTCTGCAGGCCGAAAGCGCGCCAGGGGAGGGCAGGGACGAATCACGCGTCGCAGCCAAGTCGCAATCGGAGGCAAGCGCCGCACTTACGCTGCTGATCAGGAATTTCGCCGCGGAGGTCGCGGCGAACCGCGTTGAGTAAGCGGTCATCCGTTGTGGCTGGCGGCCCTCAAAGCCGGGCCAGCAACGGGCGTCAGCGGCATCTTGGCATCTCCCACTTCTCAAGGTGGAGAACCAAGAGCAGCGGCGGCGCGCCGGGTCACACGCCGTCGGCTATGCTCACAGGGAGCAACCCGAATGGACATTAGAGACCACGTATTCCTTGTCACGGGAGGCGCTTCCGGGCTCGGTGCAGCAGTCACTCGCATGTTGGTTGCCGAAGGCGCCCAGGTTGTCGTTGCCGATACGAACAAGCAGGCCGGAGAAGCGATAGCGGCCGGGTTGGGCGTGCCGGTGCGATTTATCCAAACCGACGTCACCAGCGAAGCAGACGGGAACGCCGCGGTTCAGCTCGCCACGCAGACGTTCGGCCATCTGCATGGCTTGGTGAATTGCGCCGGCGTGGCCCCGGGCGAGCGGATCATCGGCCGCAACGGGCCGCATCGCCTGGAAAGCTTCTCCCGCGCCATCACGATCAACCTGATTGGCACCTTCAACATGATCCGCCTCGCCAGTGCGGCGATGACCGGCGAGGCGCCGGATGGGGAAGGCGAGCGTGGCATCATCGTCAACACGGCATCCGTCGCCGCGTACGACGGCCAAATTGGCCAAGCGGCCTACGCGGCGTCGAAAGCAGGCGTCGTCGGGATGACCTTACCAGTTGCCCGCGAACTGGCACGATACGGCATACGGGTGCTCACAATCGCACCCGGCATCTTCGCAACCCCCATGATGGCTGGGATGCCGCAAGACGTACAAGACTCGCTCGGGAGCAGCGTGCCGTTCCCGTCACGGCTCGGCCGGCCGGAGGAGTTTGCGGCGCTGGTGAAGCATATTTGCGAGAACACCATGTTGAACGGCGAGGTGATCCGGCTCGACGGCGCTTTGCGGATGCCGCCGCGATGAGGGTCTTCCAGGTCCGGCCAAGGCGGCGGCGGTAACGGCCCGCAATGGGCAGTCAGTCAGGGCATGGCGGTGCGCTGAAGCACCGAACGCAGCGCAAAGCTCGACTTGATGTGCGCAACACCCGGGATGCGGGTCAGCACCTCCGTGACGAAGCGCTGGTAGTCGTTCAGGTCCTTGACCACCACGCGCAAAAGGTAGTCCGCCCCGCCTGTCATCAGGAAACAGCTCAGCACGTTGGGCGATTTCACGACCTCGGCTTCAAACACCGCCAGCGACGCTTCCGTCTGTCGCTCAAGGGTGACGTTCACGAAGACGCTGATGGAGCCGATCAGCCGGTCCTCGTTGAGCTTGGCGCTGTAGCCTTGGATCAGGCCCGCCTCTTCCAAACGCCGCACCCGTCGCACCGTGGGCGTCATGGACAAGCCGATCAGCTCTGCCAAATCGTGCCAGGAGATGCGCCCATCGCGACTCAGGGTGCGCAAGATGCGTCGATCGTAGCTGTCCAGGCCGCTATCTTGGTTCATTCCACTACGCCTGCCGCTCCACGGGGGTTTTATCGCCAAGGCCATAGCCTCCCAGCCCCCGCTTTGGCGACATCTACCTCCTAGCGTCCGGTAGCGTCTCCTAAACTCTGGAACCTGCCCATGTCGGCCGTCGACCTCCAGTTCAGCCTCAAGGACGCCTACACCCGCGAGAGTGGGCGCACCTTCATGACCGGGATTCAGGCGCTGGTGCGCCTCCCCATGATGCAGCGGCGATTGGACCGGCACGCCGGCCTGAACACCGCAGGCTTGGTATCGGGCTATCGAGGCTCCCCGCTCGGCGCCTACGACCAGCAGCTCTGGCGCGCCGCGAGCTTCCTGGGGGCCGACGACATCACCTTCCAGCCGGGGCTGAACGAGGACCTGGCCGCCACCGCGCTTTGGGGCGCCCAGATGCATGACGCGTTCGGACCCACGCGCGTGGGTGGGGTGTTCGGCGTCTGGTACGGCAAGGGCCCGGGCGTGGACCGCACTGGCGACGTGTTCCGCAACGCCAACATCGTGGGAACGTCCAAGCTTGGCGGCGTGCTGGCGGTGGCGGGCGACGACCATGCCGCCCAATCGTCCATGTTCCCCCACCAAACCGACGGCATCTTCCAGTCGGTCTCCATGCCGGTGATCCAGCCTGCGACGGTCGCGGAGCTCTTGTCGCTCGGCCTTGCCGGCTTTGCCCTGTCCCGCTTCTCCGGGCTGTGGATCGCCATGAAGACCACTGCCGAAGTGGTGGAGAGTGCGGGCGCCTTCGATCTGCCCGACGCCCGTCCCCAGTTCGTCCGCCCAGAGGATGTCCTCGTTCCCGCCTATGGCTTGAACCGAGACCCCCGTGTCGCCTGGCCGGGTCAGCGGGCCGAGCTGGAGCGGCGCTTGATGGAGGAGCGGCTGCCGGCGGCCCTGGCCTGGGCGCGGGCGAACCGGCTCGACCGGATGGTTGCCGGCGGCGAGGGCGGCCTTGGCGTCGTCACCGTTGGCAAGGCGCACCAGGATCTGATGCAGGCGCTGAGCGATCTTGACCTGGGCGACGCCGAGCTGAAGCGGCTGGGCGTGGGCGTCTTTAAGGTCGCCATGAGTTGGCCGCTGGAGCCGCAAGGGCTGCGCCGCTTCGCCGAAGGCCGCCCCGAACTCCTGGTGGTGGAGGAAAAACGCGGCATCGTGGAGGCGCAAATCAAGGAGGCGCTCTACCACGCTCCTGCCGGCCAGCGTCCGCGCGTGCTCGGCAAGACGGACGAGCAAGGCGCGCCTTTCCTGCCGGAGGTTTCCGAACTCAGCCCCCTGATCGTGGCGCGCGCCCTGGTTCGGCGGCTGACCGCGGTGGGCATCGACGCCAGCTTGAGGTCGCGCCTGGCTGAGCTGGAAGCGCGTTGCGCCAGCCCCTCGATCGCCCAATTTCCACTGCGCAAGCCCTACTTCTGCTCGGGCTGCCCGCACAACATCTCGACCCAAACGCCGGAGGGATCGGTTTCGGGCGGCGGCATCGGCTGTCACATCATGGCGCTGTCGCTGCCGGAGCGGAAGACCGCGACGTTCAGCCAGATGGGTGGCGAGGGCGCGCAATGGATCGGCGCCGCGCCCTTCTCGCAAACCCCGCACATCTTTCAGAACCTGGGGGACGGCACCTACCAGCATTCGGGCTTGCTCGCCATTCGGGCTGCCGTGGCGGCTAAGACGAACATCACCTTCAAGATCCTCTACAACGACGCGGTCGCCATGACCGGCGGCCAGCCGGCCGAAGGCGCCCTCGATCCAGCCCGCATCACCCGCCAGCTCGCCGCCGAGGGCGTGTCGCAAATCAGGCTGCTGTCCGATGCGCCGGAGGCCTGGGCCGGCCGGCCAGGGCTGGCGGGCGATGTCAGGGTGCATGACCGCGGCGAGCTGGAAGCAGTCCAGCGCGAGCTTCGCGAACTGCCCGGCGTCACCGCCATCCTCTACCAGCAGACCTGCGCTGCAGAAAAGCGCCGCCGCCGCAAGAAGGGCGAGCTGGTCGATCCGCCCAAGCGGCTGTTCATCAACGACCGGGTCTGCGAAGGCTGCGGTGACTGCTCGGTCCAGTCCAACTGCATCGCCGTGGAACCGCTCGAAACCGCCTTCGGCCGCAAGCGCAAGATCAACCAGAGCGCCTGCAACAAGGACTTCTCCTGTGTGAACGGCTTCTGCCCGAGCTTTGTGGAGCTGGACGGCCCGGTCGTGCGCAAGCCAGCCGCCGACCGGCTGAAGGCCGTCGAAGCGGAACGCTTCGCCATCCTGCCGGCGCCGGCGCTCCCGGATGTCCAGGGAACCTACAACATTTGCATCGCCGGCATCGGCGGCGCCGGCGTGCTGACCATTGGGGCGCTCCTGGGGGTGGCAGCGCACGTGGAAGGCAAAGCATCGAGCGTGCTCGATTTCACCGGCCTCGCCCAGAAGAACGGCGCGGTGGTGAGCCAGGTCCGCCTCGCCCTTGCGCCGCAAGACATCCACGCGGTGCGCATCGGGGCAGCCGACTTGGACCTGCTGCTGGCGACCGATGCCGTGGTCGCAGCCCAGCCCGATATCCTGGCGCGGCTAAGCCCGAAGCGTTCGGCTGCGGTGGTGAACGCCGACCAGACGCCCACCGCGGATGCGGTCCGCCAGCGCGACATGACCCTTCCCGGTGCGGAGATGCTGGCCGCCATCAAGGCGCGCGCCGTTCCGGAACGCAGCGCCACCCTGCACGCCACCCAGCTTGCCCAGGGCTTGTTCGGCGACACCCTAGCCACCAACGTCATGATGGTGGGGTTCGCCTGGCAACGAGGATTGATCCCGTTGTCCTTGGCCGCAATCGATCGGTCCATCGAGCTGAACGGCGCCGCGATCGCCCAGAACCGGCGCGCCTTCGCCTGGGGCCGTCTGGCCGCCATCGACCCGGCGGACGT
>CAXTNN010000020.1:15318-24962 GCA_964245545.1 uncultured Acetobacteraceae bacterium
CAACGCGAAGCTCCAGCGCCCCGGCGTATGCAACGCCGCCGAGACGCTGCTCGTGCACGCCGACGTGGCCGCCGACTTCCTGCCCCGCATGCTTGCGGCGCTGGAACGACACGGGGTCACGGTGCACGGTGACGAGCGGGTGCGCGCAGTCGACCCCGGCCTGCGCGAAACCGCCGCGGCCGAACCGACGCTTGACGAGTTCATCACCCGCCGCGCCGAAGACCTGAAGGCCTACCAGGACGGCAATCTGGCGGCACGGTACCTGAGCTTGGTCGCGCAGGCCCGCCAGGCCGGCGAGCGCGCGCAGGACACCGACGCGCGTTTCGTCCGTACGGTCGCGCGCACCGCTTACCGCCTTATGGCCTACAAGGACGAGTACGAAGTTGCCCGCCTCTACACGCAGCCAGAATTCAGGGCGGCCTTGGAGGCGCAGTTTTCCGGTCGTAAGATGATCTCTGTTTGGCTGTCCCCGCCGCTCATCTCGCGTGTCGACCCGGTGTCGGGGCGCCCGCAAAAGCGCCGCTTCGGTCCTTGGGTGTTTCACGTCTTTGCCGCCCTCGCTCGGCTGAAAGGGTTGCGCGGCACTGCGTTCGATCCCTTCGGCCGCACGGAGGAGCGCCGCATGGAGAGACGGCTCGCCTCCGGCTACGCCACCCTGGTCGCCGAACTCTGCGCCAAGCTGACGCCGGCCCGACTGGAAGCATCCATCAAACTGGTCGGTGCCCCCGATGAAATCCGTGGGTTCGGCCCGGTCAAGGCGAAGGCCCATAACGAGGTGGTGGCGCGGATGCAGGCAATGAAAACTGACCTGGATAACGCCACGCTTCCGTTGTTAGCCGCCGTTGCGTAGCGCTATCCCATGATCCTGAACGAGACTCAGGCGGCCATTCGCGATACCGTTCGTGCTTGGGCTCAGGCACGGGTGGCGCCCCACGCACAGGCCTGGGAAGCGGCCGGTGCGTACCCAAGCGAGGTCTTCGGCGAGCTTGCAGAGCTTGGCCTTATGGGCATGACCGCATCGAGCGAGTATGGCGGCGCGGAGGCCGACTACGTCTCCTACGCCCTGGCGCTTATGGAGCTGGCGGCGGCGGATGGCGGTCTGTCCACGGTCGTCAGCGTCCACAACGCGCCGGTGATAGCCGCGCTCCTGCGCGACGCCGACCCAGTGCAGAAGGCGCGCTTGCTGCCCAAGCTGTGCGCGGGAGAACTGATCGGCGCGTTCGCTCTGACGGAAAACGGCGCCGGGTCCGACGCTGCAGCGCTGCGAACGCGAGCCACACGGACGGCTGAGGGCTGGCGCATCGATGGGTCCAAGCAGTTCATAACCTCCGGTCGGATCGCTGGTCTGACCCTGGTGTTCGCGGTCACCGACCCGAGCGCCGGCAAGAAGGGCGTCACCGCCTTCATGGTTCCGGCGGGCACGCCCGGCCTGGCCGTCGCCAGGGTGGAGCACAAGCTCGGCCAACGCGCCTCGGACACCTGCGCGCTCACCCTGGACGGCGTCGAGCTGGACGATGCGCTCCGGCTCGGCGCGGTCGGTCAGGGCTACAACATTGCCCTCGCCAATCTGGAGACGGGGCGGATCGGCATCGGCGCCCAAAGCGTCGGCATGGCCCAGGCCGCGCTCGAGGCCGCGATCCGCTACGCCAAGGACCGCGCTACCTTCGGCCGGCCGATCATCTCCCACCAGGCGGTCGGTTTCCGCCTTGCCGACCTGGCTGCACGCCTTGAAGCGGCCCGGCAGTTGGTGCTGCACGCCGCCAGCCTGAAGGACGCGGGACGGCCCTGTCTGACGGAGGCGTGCATGGCCAAGCTCGTCGCCTCTGAAACGGCGGAGGCGGTTTGTTCGGGCGCGATCCAAACCCTCGGCGGCTACGGCTACCTGGAAGACTTCGGTCTGGCCAAGATCTATCGCGATGTCCGCGTGTGCCAGATTTACGAAGGCACGTCTGACATACAGCGAATGCTCATTGCCCGCTGCCTCTGATTATGAAGCCGCGTGCCTCGCCTCAGCACGCGGCCTCGTCGGCGCACGTCCCGTCTCGGTGACGCGCCGCCATCGCGGGCAGGATCGCCTGCCGCCTATGGAAAGGCGATAACGGCAACCAATCTCACTGTGGCTTTCTCGCGCCAGCAGGGCAGGGGGGAACGAGGTGAGGGGGTCCATTGCCAAACGCCGTTCCGTCCGACCATTTCGATGGGCAGCATTTCTTCAACCCCGGCTCCGGCGCCGCGCCGCGCGGGTTCGGCCAAGTGCTGCGATGGCGCATGGAGGGCAGGCGGGCAGCCTGGCCGGAGCACGTTGCCAACCAGCCCTATCCAAGGCCTCCGCCCTCGGTTGCGCCGGGGCAGATGGCGGTGACCTTTGTCAACCATGCGACCTTTCTGCTGACGCTGCCGGGGGCCGTCGTGCTGACCGACCCGGTGTTCAGCCAACGCTGCTCCCCCGTGCAGTGGGCCGGGCCGAAACGGGTCCGGGCGCCAGGCATCGGATTGGCAGACCTGCCGCGGCCAGACATCGTACTGCTGTCGCACAACCATTACGACCACATGGACCTGCCGAGCTTGCGCCAGATCGCCAGGCGGCACGCGCCGCGCTTCGTCACCACGCTTGGCAATGCGCCGGCCTTGGCGGCGGTGGGGATCGAGGCGGCGGAACTGGACTGGTGGCAGGCAATCGACGTGGGCGGGCTGCAGATCGTCGCGACGCCGGCGCGGCACTTCTCCGCCCGCACCCCGTTCGACCGAAACCGCACGCTTTGGGCCGGGTTCATGCTGCGTGGCGCGGACAGCCAGCTTCTGTTCGCGGGCGACTCCGGCGCCGGGCCGCACTGGGCGCAAATCCATGCGCGGCTTGGGCCGCCAGACCTGGCGTTGCTTCCGATCGGCGCGTACGAGCCGCGCTGGTTCATGGCGCCCGTGCACATGAACCCGGCAGAGGCGGTGGACGCCCACCTCGCGCTCGGCGCACGCCATTCCGTCGGCATGCACTTCGGCACGTTCCAGCTCACCGACGAGGCCATCGACGAGCCGGAACGCGCGCTGGCAACGGCGCGGCAGCAGAAAAGTCTCCCGGCAGACGCTTTCGTCACCCACGGCTTCGGCGAAACGCGGGTCTACTCGAAACGCTGTTGAGAACCTTGCTCTTCCCGTCCGACCTGTTCCAGCCACCGGCAAAACGACTGCACGCCAGCATCGTTTGCCAGCTTGTCCGGCACGTATGCGTGGTAGTTTTTCGTCGGAAGGCTGATGTCGCCGAATGGCGCAATCAAACGTCCACTCGCTAGGTCGTCTCTGACCAAAACGCTTGGACCCATTGCGACACCGAGACCATCCAACGCCGCTTGGATGCTCAAGTAGAAATGGTCGAAGGTGAGAGTGGAAGCAGGTTCGATGGCGGGGCTTTCTGCAACAGCAAACCAGTCCGACCAGATCCGCGGCAGTTTCGCCGTGTGCAGCAGCGTGTGGTTGCCCAAGTCCCCGACGGATCGTATCGGTGACCGCGCGACCAGCGCCGGGCTGCAAACCGGCAGCCGCCGTTCCACCAGAAACAGGCTTGACGTGTAGCCATAGAACGTATCCGGGCCGCCTCGGATAACCACGTCATAGGGCTCCCTGAGGGCATCCAGGGGATCATCGGACGTGGACAGCCGGACCTCGATGCCGGGATGGCTGTCGCGGAACCCGCCGAGCCGCGGCAACAGCCATCGCAGGCTGAACGTCGAAAACGCGTTGACGCGCAAGACGTAAGGCTGCGGCTTGCCGCCCTGAGACCGATGGCGTGCCGTCGCGGCCGAAAGACGGTCAAGCGCCGCCGTGGTCTCTGCCAGCAGGGCAGCCCCTCTGGGCGTGAGCTCCACCCGACGGTTAAGCCGCAGGAACAAGGCCGGCGGCCCCAGCCAGTCCTCCAAGAGGCGCACATGCCGGCTGACAGCGCCATGGGTCACGCCCAGCTCGCTGGCGGCATGTTTGAAGCTGCCGTGCCTGGCAGCCGCCTCAAAGGCGCGGAGTGCATTCAGCGGCGGTAGCGCGCGTCCGTGCTGCAATTCGCGTTCCGATCGAGTGACTTTTCCTAACGATGTCCGTCAGCATTAGTCGTTTGTCGCCCGGGTCGAAAGCTCCCAAATTACGGTTTGGCTTCGCTTTCACAAGGAGTTTCGCATGCCCGAACAGCTCCAAACGCCGTCGCCCGGTCGCGTCACGTCAGCTTTTCTCGAACGCGCTCACAACCCCAGTGCAAACATATGGGCTGAAGCCGGCAGCGCGATCGAGCTCGCGCATCGCACCCAGCGTCCGATTGGCGCGACGCAGTGGTCACTCATTGTGGTGCTGCTCGCTGCCATCGCGAGCGCTTGCGCCTGGTGATGCCGGCGCGGGTCACCTCCCCTGCAGCGGCCTCACGGCTGACCGAACCCGTCGGTTGAGGAGCAACCGGGATGCAGATCACAAGGACGGTGGACGTACCGGCAGTCCAGCAGGCCTCCTGGCTTTCGCCGCAACGGCGCAACCTTGCCGGGGCGTGCCTCGCCCATTTGCTGCACGACGGCTACACGGATCAGCTTTACCCGCTGTTGCCCGTCTGGCAGTCGCAGTTCGGCCTGTCCTATGCCGGCCTTGCTGTGGTTCGGGCGCTGTACTACGGCACGATGGGCGGTTTGCAGGTTCCGGGCGACCGGGTGGTCTCGCGGCTCGGCCCGCGCGCAGCGCTGGCGCTGGCGACGGCCGTTGCGGCGGCAGGCTACCTGCTGATGTCGCTCCCCCTTGGATTTCCGGGCCTATGCGCCGGCCTGGTGCTGGCCGGCATCGGATCGAGCATCCAGCACCCGCGCGCCTCGCTGCTGGTGACCAACACCTATGGCGCCGCCTCCCGCGGGCCGCTCGGCATCTACAACTTCGCCGGGGATCTCGGAAAATCGATCTTCCCAGCCATGGTCGCGCTGCTGTTGCCCGTTCTCGCCTGGCGCCCCGTGGTCGCAGGCATGGCCGGGATCGGGCTGGCCGTGGCTGTTGCGTTGCTGGCGCTGGTGCCCCGCCAGCCCTTCGTCGCACCCGCCGAGGAGCAAGCCGCCGTGCCAGGCCGCGGCGGCCGCGGCTTCGGGCTGCTCCTCACCATCGGCGCGCTCGATACCGCGACCCGGATGGGCTACCTGCTGTTCTTGCCGTTCCTGCTGCACACGCGCGGCGCCAGCGGCGGCGAAGTGGGGCTCGGCCTGGCGCTGCTGTTCATCGGCGGGGCGCTCGGCAAGGCGGCCTGTGGCTGGCTCGGCCAGCACCTGGGCGTGGTCTGGAGCGTGGCCGTCACCGAAGCCGCAACCGCGCTGCTGATGGCGGCGACGCTGCTGCTGCCACTCGCGCCGACGCTCGCGGTGCTGCCGCTGCTCGGGATCGTTCTCAACGGCACCTCGTCGGTGCTCTATGGCACCGTGCCGGAACTGGCGCCGAACGATGACACTGGCCGTGGCTTCGCCCTGTTCTACACGGGCGTGATCGGCGCCGGCGGCCTGGCGCCGATCGCGTACGGTGTGGTCGCCGATCATTCCAGCCGGACCGTTGGCATCCTGGCTGCCGCTGTCACGGCCGCCGCCATCGTCCCGCTGGTTCTGGCGTTGCGGCCGCATCTGCGCGTCCGCACCATGGGGTGACGGGTTGTGTTTCCGCACCCCATGGAGGTCCGCCAACTGCTTTCGTCCTTGGCACCCTGCGCCAGGCGGGTATCCTGCGGCCATGGACCACGACCAGCCCCGCGCTATGCACGACCTTGGCGGCGTGCCGCGCTTTCTCTGTGACGCCATCGACACCGAGCCGCACGAACTCACCGAGTTCGACCGCACGGTCGATGCCCTTCGCCAAATCCTCGGCGGCAAGCAGGTCATGTCCGTCGATGAACTCCGCCGCGGCATCGAGGCACTGCCTGAGGCCGAATACCTCCAGCTCTCCTATTATCAGCGTTGGCTGCGGGCGATTGCGGCGATCCTGCTGGAAAAGGGCGTGATCGACGCCGCCCAGTTGCGCGCCGCCTTGGCAGCCTCCGCGTGATCAGACCCGGCACCCGCATCCGCGTCAGGAACGACTGGCCGGAAACCCGCGGACCCTGCCACATCCGCACGCCGTATTACCTGCGCGGAGCGGCCGGCACCGTGCTCCGCCACCTCGGCGACTTTCCCAACCCGGAGGATCTCGCTTTCGGCCGCCCGGCGGAGCGCCTGCCGCTCTACCACGTCCGTTTCGCCCTGCCGTCGCTCTGGAACGATCCCCCAAACCGCGATGAAATCCTGGTCGAACTGTTCGAGCCCTGGCTGGAGTTGACGTGATGGACTTGCCCGCGACCGACAGCGGCGCATTGCTCCGCGCCCTGCGTCATCTGCTCGCCGCCAAGGGGATCGCTTCGGCTGAGGAAATCGCCGATCGCATCGCGCTCACCGATGCCGCCGGTCCCGGCCAGGGTGCCCGCATGGTGGCCAAGGCCTGGACCGATCCCGCTTATCGCGCCTTGATGCTGTCGGACGGCGCCAAAGCGGCAGAACAGATCGGCATCCCGATGCGCGGCATGCCGCCGCTCGGGGTGCTGGAGAATACCGCCGCCCTCCACCACCTCGTGGTCTGCACCCTCTGCAGTTGCTATCCCCGTGCCGTGCTCGGCTATCCGCCCTCTTGGTTCAAGTCGGTCGGCTATCGCGCCCGCGCCGTGCGCGATCCGCGCGGCGTGCTGCTGGAATGGGGCACCGTCCTGCCGGCCGAAGTGGCCCTGCGCGTCGTCGACAGCACCGCCGACTACCGCTGGATGGTTCTTCCGCTGCGACCGCCCGGCACGGAAGGCTGGCAAGAACAGCGCCTTGCGGCTCTGGTCCGCCCCGGCGACATGATCGGCGTCACCACACCTCTGGCTAGCCCCTGATCGGATCAGGCCGAATCGACCTGATCCGTGAATCAGCCGCTGGAACAACGGCTAGGCCATGACCGGTGACCCAAAGCGAACCGGTCATGGTCTAGCGCCTGATCGGGTCAGGTCGACCCTGGCGCACTTCTCATCCGACCGGCCCCGCCAGGCTTTGCGCGGGCGTGGCGTCGGTGAACCGGGCGACGTCCGCCATCACGCGCGGCGTGTCGGGCGAGGCGAGCGCGGCGCGCATGGCGGTCTCGTCGCGGAACCGGCATTCGCAAATACAGATCGTGCCCGCGCCGATATCAGCAGGCCAGAAGGCGGCGCAGCTCTCCAGTCCGAGCGGACCCCAGCACGCCATCACCAGCGGCAGGTGATGGCCGGTGTAGTAGCCGCGGTCGAAGCGCGTGGCGGCGTCGCCGGGATAAGTCACGTACAGTGTGGTCATCGGTCGAATAGCTCCTCGCTTGGCACGTCGAACGCGTTCAGCGTGATCGACACCTGGGCATAGGTCCCGATCCAAAGCACCAGCTCGGTGAGCGCCCCCTGGCCCAGCAGGTCGCGCGCCGCCCGATAGGTGGCGCCGGGCAGCACGCCGCCGTCCAGCAATGCGGTTGCCACGTCGAACGCGCACCCTTCTTCTGGCGTCAGGTCGAGCGGGCGGCCGCCGGCGGCAAGCGTCGCAAGCTTAGCCGGGTCCATCCCCTCGGCCGCTGCGGTGGCAACATGGGCATAAAGCTCGTAGGCGGCTTTGAACCGCGCGCCGACGACGATGATCGCCACTTGCTTGGCCGATGGCGAAAGCCGCTTCATCGCGGTGATCGCGGCGATCACATCATAATGTGCCTGCCCGACCGGCGGCTCATGCAGGAACACGCCCCAAGGACCGAGCAGCGCGCCGTCCTCGCGCGTCGTCGCGAAGGCGGTAAAGCCGTGCGCAATCTGGTCGCGGTTGCGGTCGTACAGAGCGCGCTGCTCGGGCGTGAGCTGGTCTGGCGGCAAGGTTGCGAGGCGCATCTCGGATCTCCGCTGGTCAGGCCACGAGCAGGCGGTCGGGGGTGATCGGCAGCTCGCGCACCCGCTTGCCGGTCGCGTGCCAGATCGCGTTGGCGATGGCGGGCGCCACCCCGCACAAGCCGAGCTCCGCCACCCCTTTGACGCCAAGCGGGTTCATGACCGTGTCCTCGCTTTCGACGAACACCGCGTCGAGTTCACCGATGTCGGCGCAAACCGGCACCAGGTACTCGGCAAGGGTCGCATTGGCGATGCGGCCGAGATTGTCATCCCACTCTGCCTCTTCCAGCAATGCCATCCCGATCCCGCCGACCATGCCGCCGATGCACTGGCTATGCGCCAGCCGGGGATTGACGATGCGCCCCGCGTCGTAAGCGCCGATCACCCGCGGCACACGGATGCTGCACAGATCGGCATCGACGTGAACCTCGGCGAACACGGCGCCGAAGCCGGCCGAGCTGTGCGTCTTCGCCTCGTCGCCGGGCGCGGCGCTGGCCTCCGCATGCAGGCGCTCCAACCCGGCGTGGCGGAGCAGGCCCGCATAATCATTCGTGCCAGGGCCGAACGTGGCAAGTTTCGCCTTCAACGCCGCGCAGGCTGCTTGCACCGCCGACCCGACGCTGGCCATCGTGGTCGAGCCGCCATGTTCTTTGGCAGCCGGAAAGCTCGAGTCGCCAAGCTCGAACCGAACCCGGTCCACCGGCCATCCAAGCGTGTCCGCCGCGACTTGCGTGGCGGACGTGTAGGTGCCCGGCCCCATGTCGGTGGTGGCACAGCGCACGGTCACGGTTCCATCGGCAAACAGCGTGGCCGAGGTCGAGGTCGGATAGCGGGCCACGTGATAGATCGCGGTCGCCATGCCGAACCCAACCAGGTCGCGTCCGTTGCGCAGGGTGCGGGGCTCGGGCGGACGGCGGCTCCAGCCGAACCGTTCCGCTCCTTGGCGGTAGCATGCGCGCAACGCTTTGGAGGACCAGGGCAGGTCCTTCATCGGGTCGCGCTCGGCATAGTTGCGCAGGCGCAGCTCGATCGGGTCGAGCTTCAGCGCCTCCGCCAGCTCGTCCATCGCCATTTCCTGCCCGATCAGCCCGGTGGCCCAACCTGGACCGCGCATCGGGCACGGCGTACTGACGTTCATCGCCACCAGGCCGTAGCGGGTGCGGCGGTTGGGGCAGGCATAGGTCGTGGCCGCCGGGGCAAGCGTGCCTTCGGCAAACTCCTCGTAGGTGGAGGTCTGGCCCGTGACCTCATGGATCATCGCGGTAAGCCGGCCGTCGCGCTCGGCGCCAAGGGCCACGCGCTGTCGCGTTTCCGGGCGGAACCCGATCGCGGTGGCAAGCTGGCGCCGGGTCAGCTCCAGCCGAACCGGGCATCCGACCCGGCGGGCGGCCATGGCGGCGAGGGTAACGTGCGGCCAGGTGCGCAGCGCCGAGCCAAAGGCGCCGCCGACGAACGGGCTGATCACCCGCACGTTCTCCGGCGCGATGCCAAAACGGCGGGCGATCTCGTCCCGCTCGTTGCCGACCCACTGCGTCTTGCTCCACAGCGTCAGCCGCTCGCCTTGCCAGTGTGCGACAGTGGCGTGCGGCTCCATCGCATTGTGGTGTTCGCGCGGCTGAAGAAAGGTGCTGTCTATGCGAAACCGCGCCGCTACGAACACCGCGTCGGGATCGCCCTGCACCGTCGCGGGTCCGCGGCCCTTTTTCGCAGCAGCCTCGGATGCCGGCTGACGCAAGGCAACATCAAACTT
>CAXTNN010000020.1:24972-26266 GCA_964245545.1 uncultured Acetobacteraceae bacterium
AGCGTACACGACCGGTCGTGTCTGGGGCGTAGTGCACTTGGATCAAAGACGCCGCGTACAGCGCCTGCGCCTGCGTCCGCGCCACCACCAGCCCGACCGGTTGGCCGCTGAAGCGGATCTCGGCATCCTGCAGCACGCGCAACGGCTCGCCCGTAACCGGGTCCACCGCAGGCCGTTCGGCGGGCGCCTGATAAGGCAGCCGGTCGGCATTGAGGTGGGTGAGCACGAGCAGCACCCCCGGCGCACGCTCGGCCTGGGCGGTGTCGATGGCGGTGATGCGCCCGGCCGGAACCGTGCTGTCGTGCGTCGCCGCGTAGGCCAGGCCGTCCGGATGGAACTCTGCGGCGTAGCATGCGCCGCCGGTGACCTTTAACGCCCCGTCCACGCGGGTGAGCGGGGCGCCGACCGCGGTCAAGCGAGCGCTCCAGTCTCGGCGAGCGCGCGGGCGACGGTGCGCCGGATCAGCTCAACCTTGTAGGCGTTGCGCCCATGCGCAACCGCCCCGTCGGCGGCGCACAACGCCGCAGCCTGGATGATCGCGGGCGTGAGGCGCTGGCCGCGCAGCGCCGCCTCCACCTGCGGCAACGGCCACGGCTTGGTCGCGACGCCGCCGACCGCGCCCCGCGCGTCGCGCACCGTACCGTCTGCGTCAAGGTCCAGCGCCACCGCGGCCGAGGCGATCGACCACTCGAAGCTCGCCCGGTCTCGCACCTTCAAGTAGTGCGAGCGCCGCGCGGCCGGGCTGGTCGGCACGTCGATGCTCAGGATCAGCTCGCCCGGCTTCAACTGCGTCTCCACCGCCGGCGTGTCGCCGGGAACACAGTGCAAATCGGCAAGCGCAATGGTGCGTTCGCCATCCGGTCCGAAAATCCTGATGGTCGCATCGAGCACCAGCAGCGAGTTGGCAAAGTCGCCGGCATAGGTTGCGATGCACCGCGCGCTGCCGCCGAGCACGGCATGGAAGCGGTTCTGCCCTCCTATGGCGGGGCAGCCAGTGCCAGGCTCGCGCTTTTCGCAGGGCGCGCCGGGGTCGCGGAAATAGCCGCAGCGGGTGCGCTGGAGCAGGTTGCCGCCCAGCGTGGCAAGGTTGCGCACCTGCGCCGACGCGCTCGCCAGCAGGGCTTCCGACACCACGGGGCACTCGCTTCGCACCGACGGATGCGCCGCCGCGTCGCTCATCCGCACCAGCGCGCCGAGCCGCAAGCTGCCGGCGCGGCGCTCGATCCGGTCCAGCCCCGGCAAGGCAGAGATGTCGACGATGCGGTCCGGGTTGCGCAGGTGCTCGCCCATGAGC
>CAXTNN010000021.1:0-25505 GCA_964245545.1 uncultured Acetobacteraceae bacterium
GGCTGCGACGGCGCGCGCAGCCGGGTCCGCGAGAGCATCGGCGTCAAGCTGGCCGGACGGCACGCCTATGCCGCGAACTACAACGTCATCCTGCGCATCCCCGAGCTGGACCGGAACTACCCGGAGCCGCACGGGATCATGCACTGGATCATCAATGCCGAAAGCCCCGCCATCGTCGGCCCCGTGGGCGAGCACTGGTACCTTGCCAAGCAGCTTCCCCCCGGCGTGACGACGCTGAGCGAAGCCGAGCTCGAAGAAGCCGTCGCCAAGGCGTTCGGCCGCCCGCTCGATTTCGAGGTGGTGGTGCGGGACCCGTGGTATGCGCACGAGCTGATCGCGGAGTCCTACCGCGCCGGGCCCATCTTCCTCGCCGGCGACGCGTGCCACCTGCATCCGCCGTTTGGCGGCTATGGCATGAACATGGGCATCGCCGATGCCGTCGACCTTGGCTGGAAGCTGGCCGCGGTGCTGCAGGGCTGGGCGGGGGACGCGCTGCTCGACAGCTACGAGTTCGAGCGCCGCCGGGTGCATGAATGGACCATCAGCGAGGCGGTGGAAAACTACCGCCTGGTCAGCAACGAGCTGCTGCGGCCCGGCCTGGAAGACGCGGGGCCGGCGGGCGAGGCCATCCGCGAGCGCCTCGCGGCCGAGCTGGTGAAGAACAAGCAGCGGGAGTTCCACACCATCGGCCTCGTGCTCGGCTACCACTACGCCGGGTCGCCGGTGATCGCCTCCGACGACGCACTGCCGCCGCCTATCACGGAGGTTTACGAGCCCAAGCCGCTCTGCGGTGCGCTGGCGCCGCATGTTTGGCTGGCGCCGGGCCAATCGCTGTATGACCGCTTTGGCCAGGGCTTCACCTTGCTGGTGACCGAACCGAGCAACCCGGGCGTCGAGACGATCCGGCAAAGCGGGGAGGCCGCCGGCGTGCCGCTGACGCTGCTTTACCTCACGACCGAGGCGATCCGAGCGGTTTATGGCCCGGTGCTGACCCTCATCCGCCCCGACCAGCACGTCGCCTGGCGCGGCACCAGCGCCAGCGAGGCCGAGGCGCGTGCGATGTGGCTGACCGTCACCGGCCGCGCGGCAAGCCAGGCGAGCGCGGTCCGACCCGCTGGCAGCACTGACGTCCAGCTCGGGAGAGGCATGTGAGCGGCTATGAAATGCGCTTCTACACGATCGCTCCGGGCAAGATGGCGGCGATCCAGGCCTTGATGCGGGAGATCATGGTCCCCCTGCTGGCGGAGTACGGCATCACCGCGCTCGGCTTCTGGGCGGTGCCGGATGGCAGCGAGATTTATTGGGCCGTCCGTCACGACAGCCTGGAGGAGATCGGGCCGAACTGGGAGCGCTTCCACGCCGATCCGCGCTGGAAACAGGCAATCGCGGAGCGAACGCAAGGCGTTCCGTTCGTCCAACAGCAGCGGAGCGTGCCGCTGCTCGGGGTGGCGGGCCTGCCGCCGCAAGACCCCGCAGCGAGCTAAGCCGCTTCACCGGCCCTCCACCGCAACAAGGCCGAAAGGCGGCCGAAGACGACGCCCATTCCAGTAACGAATAACCCCGAAGCGGAACAACCGCTGGGATAAACAGGAAAACTTCCATGAGGTCAGGGCTACGGCTGGCGACGGCGTCGGCAATCATCGCCGCGTGCACTATCCTGCTTCCAACTGCCCGGGCGGCCGACCGGGCCTCTTCCGGCTCAGCGGAAACGGCCTCTCTCAGCCCTGGCGACCCGGCCGACGTGACCGCCCAGGCCACTCCTGGTTCAAGTGGCCTCGGCCTCAGCCCGAACCCCAACCTGAACACGCCGGGCCAGGAGAACGTCCGCCCGGTCGAGGTGCCGGTGAACCTCACGCCGCCGCTGACGGGCCTGTTCCCGGAAGTCGGCGCGGTGCTGCTGAACAACGGCATCGACGTGCACGGGCTGATCCTGGACCATTTCCTGTCCAATCCGAGCTTCGGCGTGAAACCGGGCAACACCGAGAACCTGGGTGCGTTCCGGCCGGCGATGGACCTTGACCTTGGCAAGCTGATCGGGCTGCCGGGCGGCTACGTGCACTTTGCCAACACCTTCTTCATTCTAAAAAGCAACGTCTCGGCGTTCGGCGGGGCGCAGGTTGGCGGCGTGCTGGCGGGCTATCAAACCACCTCGATCCAGGAGTCCAGGGCGCTCACCACGCTGAGCTACGAGCAACGGCTGCTGAACGACCAGTTGTCGTTCGAGGCAGGCAAGATCAACGTCCACCGCTACTTCCTGCTGCCGAACGGGCTGGATCCGTTCAACTACGACTCGCGGCTGCTTTATGGCGACGGCGATATCGCCGCCATTCCCTATGGGTTGTGGGGCGGCCGGGTGAACTACCATTTCGCCAAGGATTGGTACGTGCAGACCGGCGCGTTTGAAGACGACTACCGGCGCGCCATCAAGAACGACTACAACATCGGCGACACGGCGGCGTCCGGCGCCCAGATCCTGAGCGAAGTCGGGCAGCGTAGCGAGTTCGGCAACGCCCAATACCCATCCAACATGGAAGTGGGCTTCGAGTGGAACACCCGCACCGGCCGCTCCAACGAAAAGGCGACCGCGGCGCCATCCCTGCCCACCAACACGGCCGCCAACTATCCCGGCGGCGGCGTTTTCTTCGCTCAGGGGCTCAAGGTGGTGTGGCGCGGCCCGGCAAACCTGGACGCACCACCGAAGAACATCTCCGTCTGGGGCCAATTCGACGCCGCGGTGGACAAGCCGCAGCCGTTCGACGTGGATGCGGCGACCGGCGTGAACTTCCAAGGCCTCATACCGGGCCGCCCGTTGGACACGTTCGGCCTGCAGGTCAACTACCTTCGCCTGAGCCAGATCGAGGCCAATTTCGAGACCCGGGAGCAGACGTTGGCGGACGGGCCGGGCCGCCCGCAACCCCGCGACGGCTACAGCATCGAGCTCGTCGACCGGGTGCAGCTCAACCCCTGGGCCAGCGTCGCCGCGCTCGCGCAATACTTCACCGCCGCCGACAGCTACTATTCGTCGCTGCGGCCGCATGACGGCTTTCTGCTCGGCGCCTACGCGACCATCGCGCTCGGCCCCTTGTTCGGCACCAGCCGGCTGCCCTTCTGAGCCTATGGGGTGTGCATCATGACGACTGTCTCCACGGTCGGCGGGGCGCATTCGCGGTGCGGCAAGCTGGACGAGCCCGATACCAAGGACCTGATCTCGCTCGTGGCCGGCCAGGCTATCGCCGACGCGGCAACGGACCCGGCAGACATCGACGCGGTGTTCGTGGGCCAATTCAACAGCGGCTTCTCCAAGCAGGACTTCCCGTCATCCCTGCCCATGCAGGGCGTGGCAGCACCGCGCTTAGATCGCAACAGAACAGCAGCAGACTTGAGTTAGAGCCCCTATTCCATGCCGATCCCCAGACATGGTCCGCATCAGTCCCGGACAGTGATGGCCATTATGGCGCGCGGCCTAAGGCTGAGCGGACGCGGCCACGACCTTGTCGATGTCGTGGCCCTGGTCCTTCAAGATCACCTCGGCGGCGTTGCGGCCGGGAAAGCCGCTGATGCCGCCGCCCGGAGCAGTGCAGGCACCGGTTTGATACAGGCCTGGGATAGGCAGGCGGTAGGATGCGAAATTGCCGGGCCGGCTGTCAAAGCCGTGCACGCTGCCGCGCCACATGCTGGCGTTCTTGCGCTCGGTGTCGAGCGGGCTGAACAGCATCCTCGCGAGTATCTTCTCCGCGGTGATGTTCGCGGTGCGGGCCATGTAGCGCGCCATGACGGCGGCCGCGACCTCTTCCTTGATTTCGTCCCAGTGGTCCGCGCCCTGCTTGAGGGCATACGGCATGGACCCCTCGATCTTGACCAGACCGCGGCCCGGCGGAACCCGGCCCGTGTCGAACACGGAGGGATGGGTGACTTGGAGCGGGTAGTCGTCGATATGCAGCTCGCCGCGGGCATCGTCACCGTTCAGCACGAAGACGCTGGTGGGATCGTCCATCAGGGACGCCTCGGCGCTGCCGACCGTGCCGCCGCCAGCCAGCTTGTAACGGACCGGCTCGGCCAGGGCGTAGTGGAACTGGAACATGGCGATCTCGGGCTGCATCAGGTCGACCGAGTCCGCCACTTCCGCCGGCCAAAGATCCCGCGGCGTCATGGCCAGCACGTGCTTGACGTGCATGGTCGACACCACGCCCAGGCGCGCGCGGAACTGACGGCCATCGGCGCATTCCACGCCCTGGCACCGGCCGTTCTCCACAATGAGCCCGGTGACCGGCATGCCTGTCGATACCACGCCGTCATGAGCCTCGATCGCCCGGCCGAGTGCCACCGTCAGCATCCCCGAACCGCCCTTGGGGATCGGCCGCCCCGCCATGTGGACCAGCATCGAGAACGCCTGGCCGCCGGAGCCGAGTTCGGCGCCGTTGGGGCCGTTGAACTTGCCGCCGGAAAGCGCCGCCGCCCGCATATACGGGCTTTGCCAGACCTGTTGCGAGACCGCGTAGCCGGTCATGGCGGCCACCGCCTTGGGCACGAGCTCAGCCGGGGCCTTGGCCGCCAGGCGCTTGAAGGTAGCCGCGTCCGGCCTGCTGACTTGGGCGATCGTATCGGCGGTCCGCTCCGGATCGTTCCGGAACACGGTGAGCGAGGCGCCGTCCCCGAACGGGTAGTGCATCACCACGTCCGGGTGCATCTGCTCGTAGCCATAGCGGTCGAGCTGCAGCTCGTTGCGGGCAAGCACCGGGTTCCGGTTGATCAATCCGTGTACACTGGAACACCAGTCCTCGTGGAAGCCGGCCAGCATGGCGTCGCTGGTGCGGCAGCCGCCGCCGATGTGGTCCTGCGCCTCCAGCACCAGGACGCGATAGCCGGCCCGCGCCAGGTAGGCCGCACAGATGAGGCTATTGTGGCCGGCGCCGGCCACCACGTAGTCGTAGCCTTCCGGAGCACGGTTGGCGGCCGGTAGGGCTTGGGTGTCGGCGCGTGCCGACCGCTTCAGCGCGGACGCCAAGGCCGGGGCGAGAACCGCGGCCTGGACGAGGTCACGACGGGTCGGCATCGGTCTGGTGATCCTTTCGCCTGTGGATGGGGAGGGCCGCGAACCGGCGACCTGCCCAGTCAGAACTCACGGGGCAGCAGGCGGTCGGCAGAACAGCGGCCGCCGCCGCGGAAGATGCAGGACAGCCAGAAGGCCCCAGAGCAGGGCGTACTCCACTTCCAGAGCTTGGATCATGGTGAGATGGGGACGTCAGGACAGAGCCCCGCTTAATAAACTTCCTCGCACACGCCGTCTTGGACCGTTTCAAAGCGTTTCCTACAGATTAGCACCGCCGGCGGCGATCAACACTTGGCCGCTCACGTAATCGCTCTCGGGCGTGCAAAGCAACCACACAGCGCCAGCCGCCTCCTCGCTCGTGCCGGCGCGGCCGAGCGGAACCAGGGCGGGAAGCCGCTCAAGCGTCTCTGACGCTACGCCCGCTTGCACGGCCACACCATCAATGATGATGTTAGAACCAGTTTTATCCAAGGCCTTCGTAAGCCGCGTTTCGATAAAACCAAACGCCACGCAGTTCACACAAACCTTGTAGCGCCCCCATTCCTTCGACATCGTCTTCGTCATCCCGACAAGGCCCGCCTTGGCGGAGGCATAGTTGACCTGGCCCGCCGCGCCATTCGTTCCCGACATGGACGAGATCAGCACGACCTTGCGAATGACTTCGCGGCCTTCGTGCGATTCCTGCTTGGCCAGCGCGCGGATCGGCCCGGCGGCGGCCCGTAGGATCCTGAAGGGCGCGACAAGGTGGACGTCGATCATCGCTTCGAATGCATCATCGCTCATCTTCTGTATGACGGCGTCGCGGGTGTAACCGGCGTTGCTGACAATGATATCGATCCCACCGAAGCTGTCCAAGCCAGTCTGCACGAAGCGATCTGCAAAATCCGGGCTGGTCACGTTGCCGACGCACGCGATCGCCTTTCCGCCCTGGGCGCCGATCTCGGCCACCGTCGCTGAAGCGACGTCCGCGTCGATGTCATTGACGACGACGGCCGCGCCGCTTCGCGCAAGCTTCAGCGCCAACGCTTTGCCGATCCCGCGACCCGATCCGGTAATCAGGGCCACCTTTCCGGCAAGCTTTTCACCATCCGTCCCCATCGCTTGCTCCTCGTGCGTTTGTCGCATTCTTCAGCGCCCGGGTATCGATCGTAAAACCGACCCGCATTATCGCGTGGCTTCGCCCTCCGTCCAGCCAGCACCCGCGGTTGGCGGGATCAGGCGGCGTGGCTAAGCGAGGCGGCTGGCGGGTAGAACGACCCGCCTTGCCGAGACATGTCACGGAGGCTCTCGGGGACGGCAAAGCGTGGCCCGTGGACCTCCGTCAGGGCGTCGCACTCGGCGATGAAGCGTGGCAGGCCGGCTTGCTCGATGTAAGATATCGGTCCTCCGGTCCACTTGGGAAAACCCCAGGCGAGCACGGCGCCGACGTCGGCATGGCGAGGATCGTCCAGAACTCCCTCCGCCAGGCAGCGCGCTGCCTCCACCGCTTGCCGGTGCAGGAAGCGTTGCCGAAGCCCGGCAATCAGGCTGAACGAGCTATTGGCCACGCTTACCGGCCACCGCTCGGCCAAACCGGGCCAGAAACGCTTAGGTTCGCCGACTGGGTAGTCATAAAGCCCCTTGCCGTTCTTCCGGCCGAAACGTCCCTCCGACATCAACGCGTCGATCACGTCGTCAGACCGTCGCCGTCCGGCGGCGGCGCCGAGTAGCAGCGTGCGCTGCCGTGCGATGCGGTCGATGAGGTCAACCGAGACGTCATCCACCAGTTCGAGTGGCCCGCGTGGCATGCCCGTCATGCGCCCCGCTTGATCGATCATCGCGGGTGCGAGGCCATCGACCACCATCTCCAGGCCTTCACGGAAATAGGTATCGAAAACGCGCGAGGTGTAGAAGAAGGGGCTGTCGTGCGCAACGATTGCCGTCTTGCCGATCTGGCGCACGAAATCGAGCGCCTGCCGCACCGAGGCCTGGCCGGTTTTTCCACCCACCACCACTTCGACCAGTTCCATGCGGTGGACTGGGGAGTGGAAGTGCATGCCCAGGAAGCGTGTCGGATCGGGATGGATCTCGGCCAGCCGCGCGATCGGCAGGGTCGAGGTGTTGGTGGCGAACAGGGTATCGGGCGAGAGTTGGGCCAGCGCACGGCGCGTGGCATCCGCCTTGACGTCCAAGTCCTCGAACACCGTTTCGATGACAAGATCGCTTTCAGCCACTGCCGCATAATCGGCGGTGGGGTGGATGTGGCGAACCAGCGCCTCCGCGTCCTCCGCCGTCATGAGGCCTTTCGAAACCAGTTGCGCTGCCACGGTCCGGGAATGCTCCCTACCCGCGTCGGCGGCCTCCTGCGTCCTGTCGAGGAGCATGGTGTCTATACCAGCCTTGGCCAGGGTGTATGCAATCCCAGCGCCCATGGTACCGGCACCGAGCACGGAAACCTTGCGGAAGGCTCTCGCCGGCTGGTCGGCGCGGGGGTAAGCGCCCCGACGGAGGGCGGGATAGGAAAAGAATTGCGTGCGCAGCATCGCCTTCGCTTGCGGCGTCTGCACCGTTTCCACAAAGTATCGGGTTTCGACCTCGACCGCTTTGTCCATCGGGATTTGCACGCCCTCATACACACAGCGGGCGATATTGGCTTGCGCGGGGTAGTTGCCCATGCCTGATTTGCCGACACCTGCGACAGCCGCGATGAAGAGAGGATTGCCGGCAGCGGAAAAGGGCCCGCCGCCCGGCAGTTCGAACCCCTTACGGTCCCAGCGCGCGACGGGATCGCCAGACTCCAGGATCCAGCGCCGCGCCATGTCGACCTCCTGGCCCGGCGGGGCGACCGCGTCGATGATCCCGAGTTCCAATGCGCGGCGCGGAGACATCGGCTTTCCGTCGAGCAGGATCGGCAAGGCTTCGACGATGCCGAGCAGGCGGGAAAGGCGTTGCGTGCCGCCGCCGCCGGGCAGCAGGCCGATCGTGGTCTCGGGAAGGCCCAGCTTCAACTTTGGGTCGTCGGTGGCAACGCGGTAGTGGCATGCGAGCGCCAGTTCCAGACCGCCGCCAAGGGCAAGTCCCGCTATGGCGGCGGCGAAAGGCTTGCCGCATGTCTCCAGGCGGCGGGCGACCCGGTTACCACGGGACAAGGCTTGCACCACATCGCGCTGGGCCGAGGCGGTCGCTGGCTTGACGCCGGCATAGCCCGAAATCTCCTCCAGCGATGCCCCGGCGCAGAAGCCGTTCGCCTTGGCGGACATGATCACGGCGCCATAGACCGCCGGGTCGCTGGCCACTTGTTCCACCAAGCCGGCGAGCGCATCCCAGCCAGCGGCGGTCAGGATGTTCATGGTCCGGCCAACGGCATCAAAGCGGATGACGGCGACACCAGCGGCGTCCACGTCCATGGTGAAGTCATTCATGCCGACGGCCCTACACGCGTTCGATGACGGTGGCGGTGCCCATGCCGGCACCGACGCACAAGGTAATAAGGGCCGTCTCCTTGTCCGAGCGCTCCAACTCATCAACCATGGTGCCGAGCAGCATGGCGCCGGTGGCGCCGAGCGGATGGCCCATGGCGATTGCGCCTCCGTTCACGTTCATCTTCTCGTGCGGGATGTTGAGCGCCTGCATCATCCGGAGCACGACGGCGGCAAACGCCTCGTTCAACTCGTAGAGGTCGATATCGTCCACCTGCATGCCGAGGCGCGAGAGCAACTTAGCCGTCACCTTCTCCGGGCCGGTCAGCATGATGGATGGCTCCGACCCGATGGAGGCCATGCCCTTGATCCGGGCGCGAGGCTTGAGTCCTTGTGCCTCGCCAGCTTCCTTGGTGCCGATCAGGACCGCTGCCGCACCGTCCACGATGCCGGAAGAGTTGCCGCCGTGGTGGACGTGTACGACGCGGTCCACTTCCGGGTAGCGCTGCGTAACCACGGCATCGAACACCGCCGTCCCGGCCGCCGCGAATGCAGGCTTTAGCGCCCCCAACGACTGCATGGTCGTGCCGGGCCGCATGTGCTCGTCAGTCGCCAGGACGCTCAGCCCGAGGTTGTCGGTCACCGGCACGATCGATCGGGCGAACCGCTTCTCGGCCCAAGCAGCGGCGGCGCGCCGCTGGCTTTCCACGGCATAGGTGTCAACGTCGTCGCGCGTAAACCCATACAAGCTGCAGATCAGGTCCGCCCCGATACCCTGAGGGGCGAAGTAGGTCTTGAAGGCCGCGGTGGGATCAGCGGACCACGCGCCGCCATCGGCGAACATCGGCACCCGCGACATGGCTTCGACACCGGCGCCGACGGCGAGGTCGGTTTCTCCCGACATGACCTTGGCAGCCGCAATGTTGCAGGCTTCCAGGCCGGACGCGCAAAACCGGTTGACCTGCATCCCGGCTGTCGTCTCGGCGTAGTCGGCGTTCAGGACTGCGATGCGCGCGATGTTGGCGCCCTGCTCACCCACCGGGGTCACGCAGCCCATGATCACGTCGCCCACCTTGGACGTGTCGAGCCCGCTGCGATCCCGCACCGCCCTGAGAACTTGCGACGCAAGCTCCAGGGACGTCACGCCATGGAGCGCACCATCCTTGCGGCCCTTGCCCCGGGGAGTACGCACGGCGTCGAAAACATAGGCGTCAGGCATAGAACTTGTCTCCTTCGCCTCAAAGCGAGCGCGCGATGATGGTCTTCATGATCTCGGAGGAGCCGCCATGGATGCGATCGATCCGCGCGTCGCGCAACATGCGGGAGATCGGATACTCGTCCATGTAGCCGTAGCCGCCGAACACCTGCAGGCAGCTATCGATGACCTGCCATTGCGTCTCAGTGATCCAGAGCTTCGCCACCGCCGCGTCCACCCCGTCCAGCTTGCCTTCGAGGAGCCGCCCGACGCAGGAATCCAGCAGGGCGCGGCCGGCGGCAATCTGAGCCTTCGCGCCGGCGAGCTTGAAGCGCGTATCCTGAAACTGGATCAAGGACTTGGAGAACGCGCGGCGTTGCTTGGCATAGTCCACCGTGAGGCGAAGCGCCTGCTCCATCATGGCCTGCGACATGGCGGCGATAACCAGCCGTTCCTGCGGCAGGAACTCTGTCATCTGCTGGAATCCCGCACCTTCCACGCCGCCCAGAAGGTTGGCGGCTGGCACCCGTGCGTCCTCGAAGAACAGTTCGGAGGTGTCCTGGGCCTCCCGGCCCATCTTCGACAGGTTGCGCCCGCGCTTGAAACCCGGCGTGTCCGCGGCTTCAACAGCAAGGAGCGACAACTCACCGCCGGCCGTCTTGCAGGCGACGACGACCAGGTCCGCCAGTTGGCCGTTCGAGATGAAGGTCTTCTGTCCGTTGATGACGTATTCATCGCCGTCCCGGACCGCGCGGGTGCGCATGCCCTTGAGGTCCGATCCTGCATCCGGTTCGGTCATGGCAATGGCCAAAATCAACTCGCCAGACACGATCTTCGGCAGCCATCGCCGCTTCTGCGCCTCATCGGCCAATTTGACGATGTAGGGAGTGACGATCCCGCTATGGACCGACGCGCCGAACCCTTCCAGGCCCCTGCGGGCAATCTCGTCCAAAACGGCCAGGTCGAAGCGGAAGTCGGCGCCGGCGCCGCCATAGCATTCCGGGACGGACGGCGCGAGAAGGCCCGCATCGCCCGCAGCCCGCCAGAACTGCCGGTCGACAACACCGTCGGCGCGCCATCGGGCGACATCGGCCTCAGTCGCATGGCGATCAAAGAACCGCCGGACCGCATCCCGGTAGAGCCCCAGCGCCTCTTCGTTTTCCGCAAGCTCCGGTGCGCTAACACGATGAGGCGCAATCATGTCCATGTTCGGCGGCCTTGTTCTGGAGCAAGCGCAATTCGGACTTACCTGCTGCCGATGGTTACGGCCCAGGCCGAAGACGCGTCCAATTCATTGTGGTCGCCACGTATGCCTGTGGATTATGACAGGCGCCGGGCTGCTTTCTGCATTGTCGCCACGAAAGCGCGGCTAGCGGGGGCGAGTCGCCGGTGAGCTTTGAAGGCGCAGCAAAGCGGCGAAGGCGGGAAGAAGTCGGGATGCTCCACCGCCGCGAAGTTGCTCAGGAAGGACTCCGACCGGGTATAAGCTTGATTGACGATCGCGATCGTGTCGGAATGCTTGATGATCCGCGCCACGGCAGGGAAATAGTCCAAGACGTGGACCTTCTTCTGCCAGCTCACTCCCACCCGGTCGTACAGCTTCCGGATGGCATCGCCGTATGGCCTGGACTCCGACGGGCTAATGAAATCAAACTGCGCGAGGTCGTCCGCCGACAGGCTGCTTGCTGTCAACAGGGGATGGCCCTTGCGGACGAACAAGGTCGAATGCAGCAGCCCGAGCGGCTTGCGCGCCAAGTCCGGCCAACCGGCAAAGGCCTCGTCGAAGCCGACGGCAAGGTCGAGGGCGCCGTTCTGGAGCTGTTGCACGATCCGCTCGAAGTCTGCGCCGTCCACGTCCAGCCGGATGGCTCGGTGGCGGTCGAGCAGCACGTCCAGTGTTTCCACCAACTGCCATTGCAGGGATGCCGGACAGACGCCGATCCGCAGGACTCCGGAAAACGGATCGCTGTCGCCCGAGGGAGCGCGGAGAAGCTCCTGGACATCGTCCATGATCCGGCTGGCGCGCTCGATGAAACTGCGTCCGGCCTGTGTCGCAACCGCGCCGCGCGCCGTGCGGTGGAAGATTGGGTAGCCGATCTCACGCTCAAGGTCTGCGATGCTTTTGGTCACGGCCGGCTGGCTGATGCCGATCGCCGCCGCTGCCGCGGTGAAGGACCGGGTCTTTGCGACAGCCACGACGTGCTGAAGCCTGGGGTCAAGCATAGCCATAACTAGCAGGAATGTTCATGCCCCACAATGTATTGGACGGTGGCCACATCCTGCCAGCTACTTGAAACAACATGACGCCCGGAAGGGCGATAATTTGACCGCTGCGGGAGAAACGAAGTGGCAATCAGACCCATGCGAGCCGTCCTTGTCGCCGGTGTGGGGATGGTCCCTTTCACCAAGCCGGTGGCAAGCCCGCCCTATGACGTGATGGCGCCGGAGGCAATCAGGCTGGCCTTGGCCGATGCCGGCTTATACTTCGATGATGTGGAGCAGGCGTTCGCCGGATACGTGTATGCAGATAGCTGCGCCGGGCAGCGGGTGATCTACGAGGCCGGGATGACCGGCGTGCCGATCGTCAACGTCAACAACAACTGCGCCACCGGTTCGTCCGCGCTGTTCCTGGCGCGGCAGGTCGTGGAGGGCGGCCTGGCCGAATGTGTGCTGGCCGTCGGCTTCGAGCAGATGAGTCCCGGCCCGCTTCCCACTGCCTTCCCTGACCGGAAGAGCCCATTCACCGATTTCGACGCGGTGGTCGCTGAGCATGTCGACGTGGCCCTGCCGGCGGCGCTGCGGACATTTGGGGGCGCGGGCCGTCAGCACATGGAGCGATACGGCACCACGCTGGAAGATTTCGCGTGCGTGCGGGCCAAGGCCAGCCGGCATGCCGCCGCAAACCCGCTGTCGATCTTCCAGACCGAGATGTCCACGCAGGACGTGCTCGACGCGCCGGTGCTGTGGCCGGGCGTGATGACCCGGCCCATGGCATGCCCGCCCACCAGCGGCGCGGCGGCGGCCTTGCTGGTGTCTGCCGATTTCGCGAGGCGGAAGGGATTGACGCCGAAGGTACGGATCGCCGCGCAAGCGATGACGACCGACACACCCGATACCCTGTCCGGCGACCTGATTGCCCTGGTCGGCGCAAACATGGCGAAGGCCGCCGCGCGCGCCGTCTTCGAGGCAAGTGGAATCGGCCCCGAGGCGGTCAAGGTGGTTGAGCTTCACGACTGCTTCGCTCACAACGAGGTGATCACCTATGAGGCCCTGGCCCTTTGCGAGGAAGGGGAGGCCTCCCGCTTTATCCAGGACGGGCAGAACACCTATGGCGGCCGGGTGGTGACGAACCCCTCGGGCGGGTTGCTATCGAAAGGGCATCCCCTTGGCGCGACCGGGCTGGCCCAATGCTTCGAGCTGACCCACCAACTGCGCGGCACAGCGGGCGCCCGGCAGGTCGAGGGGGTGCGGCACGGCCTGCAGCACAACCTGGGCCTCGGCGGCGCGTGCGTGGTCACGCTCTACGAAGCGGCCTGACCCCGATGTCCGGCCTAAATTCCTTCTACGGAGGCACGCGATGACCGCTCGGAATGAGCACGGCAACTCGTTCTGCGGGACTGCGAAGGGCCGCCCGGGACGGGCGTGGCGGCGGCTGAGTGGTTCGGTGCTGGCGCTTTCGATCATGGCGGGGGCGGTTTCGGCCGAACCCGACACCACGGTGAAGATCGGCATCCTCAACGACCAGTCAGGGCCTTACGCCGACGGCAGCGGGCAGGGCTCCGTCGCCATGGCGCGGCTTGCCATCGAGGATTTCGGTGGAGAGGCGTTCGGCCATCCGGTGAGCGTGGTTGTCGGCGACCACCAGAACAAGGCCGATATCGGTGCATTAATCGTCCGACATTGGATCGACGTAGACAAGGTCAATGCTGTGTTCGATGTGCCGAACGCAGGCGTCGCGCTCGCCGTCCAGCAGGTGGTCCGCGACAGGGGTGGGCTATTCTTCACCTCCGGCGGTGGCGACCCCAGCTTTTCGGGGCGGCTTTGCTCACCCTACGGCTTCCAATGGACGTTTGACACGGTGGGGCTGGCCAACGTTGCAGGCGGCGCGCTGGCGCGTGCCGGCTACAGGTCGTGGTTCCTGGTTCAGTTAGACTCGACTTTCGGGGCTGCGATGTCGGCCAGCCTCGACAAGGTCGTGTCGGCCGCAGGAGGACGCGTGGTGGGGCGGGTACGGACCCCGTTGAACACGGCGGATTTCTCCTCTCCTCTTTTGCAGGCTCAGGCGTCTCAGGCTCAGTTGGTGGCGCTGATCAACGCGGGCGCTGACACCATAAACTCGGTCAAGCAGGCAAACGAGTTCGGCCTGCCGAAAGGGGGGCAGTTGCTTTACACCGTCATCCTCAACGAGGCTGACGCGATCAGCATCGGCCTGGACGATGCGAAGGGGCTGACCACGGCGAGCCCATTCTACTGGGCGCAAAGCCCGTCAGCCGAGGCGGTGTCCCGCCGCTTCATGAAACAGACAGGCCGTGCGCCGACCTGGGAGCAGATCGGCGTTTATTCGGCCGTGCTGGACTACCTGCGTGCCGCCAAGGCGGCCGGCACGCTTGACCGGGATGCCGTGGCGGCGAAGGTGCACGAGATGCCCGTCAACGACGCATACGTCACCGATGGAAAGGTCCGCATCACCGGGCGGATGCTGCACGAAACGCTGCTGACCCGGGTGAAGTCGCCCAGCGAAGTCAGCGCGGGCGGAAAGGGGCCGTGGGACGTGTTTCAAATCGTGAGCCGTGTCGAGGGCGATCAAACGGCCGCACCGATCGACCCGTCCTGCCCCTTGGTCCACGGACAGCCCTGACGATGTTCAGCGGGTTGGGCGATCCCTCACGGTGGATACTGCCGGCTGTGTTGACCGAGATGGCCCAAGAACAACCAGACCTGCCATGGCTGATGGACAGTGCGGGCGAGACGATGACGTTCGCGCAGGCAGAATCGCAATCCCGCAAGGCAGCGGCAAAGTTCGCCGGCATGGGTGTGGCGCGGGGGGACCGCGTGGGCATTTTCATGTCCAATGGCTGCGACTTCGTGCGCGCCTGGCTCGGGCTCGGCAAATTGGGCGCCGTTGCCGTGATGTTCAACACTGAGTTGCGTGGACCGTTCCTGCGCCATCAACTGGTGGATTCCGGAATTGCTTATCTGCTGACCGAGGCAAATTTGTGCCCGGTGCTGGCTGACCTGGCACAGGAGGTGCTGGCACTGACATCCGTGCTGGTGGCCGGACAACTCCCTGTGTCGCACCCAGATTGCTGGAAGATCGCACGGTGGCGGGACGACGCCCAAGGTGCGGAATGGGATGGTCCCTTGCCGGAGGCGGCGGACATCGCGTGCATCATGTATACGTCCGGCACGACCGGTCCCTCCAAAGGGGTGCTGATGCCGCACGCCCATTGCGCGCTGTACGGAATCGGCTCGATCCGGTGTACAGGCCTCACCTCGTCCGACCGTTACTACATCAGCCTGCCGCTGTTTCACGCCAACGGGCTCTTTATCCAGTTGGGGGCGACGTTGCTGGCAGGGATCCCGGCGTTCTTGCGAACCCGGTTCAGCGCCAGCAACTGGCTGGCCGATGTGCGCGCGCACCGCGTAACGGTGACGAACCTGCTTGGCGCCACCGCATCGTTCATCCTTGCACAGGAGGCTTCGGCCGACGATCGTGACCATGCCCTGCGCGCCATCGTGACCTCGCCCAACCTGCCGGAGCATGAGGCAGGATTCAGGCAGCGCTTCGGCGTGGCGGACGTTTTATCAGGTTTCGGCATGACCGAATCGAACATCCCGATCTGGGGCCGGATCGGATGGTCCGTGCCTGGTGCAGCGGGGTGGACACACGATGACCACTTTACCGTAATCATCGCGGATCCGGACAACGACCGCCCGGTTCCGCCAGGGCAGCTCGGAGAAATCCTGGTCCGGCCCAAGGTTCCGTTCGGCTTCATGGCAGGATACCTCAACGCGCCGGAGAAGACCGTCGAGGCGTGGCGCAATCTGTGGTTTCACACGGGCGATGCCGGGTTCATGGGCGCGGACGGCCTGGTGACCTTCGTCGACCGGATCAAGGATTGCATCCGCCGCCGTGGC
Source organism: uncultured Acetobacteraceae bacterium (assembly GCA_964245545.1). Lineage (GTDB taxonomy): Bacteria > Pseudomonadota > Alphaproteobacteria > Acetobacterales > Acetobacteraceae > LMUY01. The sequence goes on from CAXTNN010000021.1 coordinate 15,782, forward strand.
GAGAACATCTCGGCGACCGAGGTCGAAACGGTGATCTTGGGTTTACCGGAAGTTGCGGAAGTGGCTGCCTTCGCCGTGCCATCGGACGTTCCAGGCCTGGAGGACGAGATCATGCTCGCCCTTGTGCCCACACCCGGAGCGACGATTGACTGCGACAAGCTGGTAGACTCGGCAAGCCGGCAGCTCCCGCGTTTCGCGTGCCCCCGTTACATCCGCATCATGGATTACTTGCCGAAAACCGCGACCGGTAAAATCCAGCGGGCAGTGCTTCGTCGCGAGGGTGTTGCTGAAGCGCGAGATATGCTGGTGCAGACTTAACACTGAGCCGGTATGATGGACGGTCCGCCCTGTGCAAGGGGAAAGGGCGATCCGACGACTGGTCGGGTGCAGCGGTATTCGGCGGCTTGGGTGGACGCGGGGATGGGCCTCAGACGAGCCGAGGTGTTGGAGTTCCTGCTGATGTCGGGCGGGCTCCTGTCGGCGCTCAGCCCCGTCACCGGGACATACAACACGGCCTTCATCTTCAAGAACGACGACGCCGTGTGGCCGGCGATGGACGGCGCAGTCGGCAGCTACGTGCGTGGCCTGGTCGAGAAGGTGAAGTGCAGGGCGGAGCAGACAGCCTATCTCCTCCCTGCTGCAATCCCGATCAGCATCGCATCCAGGATCTGAAGCAACACCGCTTCCCGGTCCTCCGTGCAGCGCTCAGCGACGAGTTTGGGATGGTGGAACGCGGTGGTTGCTTCGAACAGCAACGCTGCTTTGTCGTGCGCGCTATCCGCGCCAAGCTGCGCGGCGGCGCCTTCCACCAAGGCCAGCAACTGGCCTCTGAGCGTTGCGAGATGGACGGCAATCACAGGCTTGTTGCCCTGCGCCGCCGCGTCGAACGCGCGGTAGAGCTCGGGGTCGCGCAGCATACGCTCCCGTTTGAGGCGATAGAAGGTCACGAACCAAGCGCGGATTTTCCCAACCGGCGAGCGTCGCGAGGACCCTATGGCCGCAAGCGCCGCGTTGACGTCGTCGAGCCATCGCTCGGTCACCGCGTCCAGCAACGCCGCCTTGTCGGTGAAATGCGCGTACAGCGCCACATGGCTTACGCCCAGTTCGCTGGCGACGTCACGGAGGCGGACCCGTTCAAAACCATGCCTGCGCATCTGGGCCAGCGTGATGTCGATGGCCTTGGCCCGAACGGCAGGAGCACTCAATCCGATTCGCGGCATGCTCGACCAGGCTCCTTGACCCTTGTGCAGTTACAGGTTACGGGATCTGTCATAAGTAAGATAGGCGGATGGCACATGAGCGCCGATACCAGAATACTTGGTTCGCGACAGCCTGGCGGATCGGGGCAGGCGGTGTTCCCCATCGCGCTTGGCTGCGCCGCCATGTCAGGCTTGATCAGCCACAGCACGGACGACGCGCAGAGCATCGCCACGATCCAGGAGGCCATTGACCGGGGCGTTACCTTGGTGGACACGGCCGATTTCTATGGCGGCGGCCACAATGAGTTGCTCATCAACAAAGCCATTGCGGGCCGGCGCGACAAGGTGGTGCTTTCGGTCAAGTTTGGCGGTTTGCGCGGCCCGAACGGTGCGTTCGTCGGTCTGGATTCGCGTCCCGCCTCGCTGAAGAACTTCCTTACCTACTCTCTGGTGCGGCTTGGCGTCGACCATGTGGACATCTATCGCCCGGCGCGGCTGGACCCCCATGTCCCGATCGAGGACACGATCGGAGCAATCAGCGACCTCATCAAGGCAGGCTATGTGCGCCAGATCGGCCTGTCCGAAATGGGGCCGGACACGATCCGCCGGGCCCATGCGGTGCATCCGATTTGCGACCTGCAGATCGAGTATTCGCTGATGAGCCGAAGCCCCGAGCATGAAATCTTCCCCTTGCTGAAGCAGCTCGACATCGGCGTGACGGCCTATGGCGTGCTCGCGCATGGGCTGCTGAGCGGCAAGGCGCAGCCTACGTCCAAAGGCGACAATCGCGGCCATCTTCCTTGGTTCAGGCCGGGCAATTTTGAGCGCAACCAAAAGCTGGTGGAGGCCTTCGGCGCCATCGCGCAGGAAAAAGGCGTCAGCAACGCCCAACTCGCGACCGCGTGGGTCTTGGCGCAGGACCCCAGCATTGTCCCAGTCGTCGGCGCGCGCAAGCGGGCGCAGCTCATCGAGGCACTCGGGGCGCTTGACATCAAGCTGTCGCCCGACGACCTCGCGCGTATCGCCAGCGCCATACCGCCCGCCGCCGTGGCTGGCACGCGCTACGACGAGCACCTGATGAAGATGCTAGACAGCGAGCGAAAGGCCACGGTGCCGCTCTAACCGCGGCACTCGCTGCCATGGCGCTACTTCGTGGGCGCGGGCAACAGGGCCGACATATAGCCGCGCAGCTTGGACGCATCATATGCGGGCGAGGCGCTTGCCAACACAAGCGACGACAGCCGTCCCATATAATCCGCATACAGCGTGGCCGCCAGCTTGCCGTCGCCCGATGCCGCGGCCTCGGCGATTTGCCGAAAGTCCCGCCCGCCAGTGTACCAGGCATGCGGCACCTTGTGCGGCAGGTTCGAGCGATAGCGCTGGATGTCGTCGTGGAGCTGGGATGCGAGCAGGGCCGTCCGGTCGCCGGAATGCCTGGCAATGGTCACGATGAACTCCCGGTAAGCCGTCTCCCAAGCGCTGCCATCGTCCTGGTCAAGCGCTTTCTCCATGGCATCGACGCATCGGCGCAGGCAGTCTGCGTCCGCCGGCGTCAAGAAAGGCACGCCGACCCGGATGGCGAGCGTCACGATGGTAAGGTGCAGGCCGAGCACGGTCTCCAAGTCGGCGACGTCGAACGGCGCGACGTTGAACCGGTGGTTCGCATGCGCAATCACCAGTTGGTCCTGCTGCAAGCGCCGCAGCGCCTCCCGCACCGGGCCGCGGCTGGTGCCGCTGGTCTTGGCAATCGAGAGCTGCGACAGGGGCGTACCGGGTGCAAGCTCGCCAGTGAGTATGTTCGTACGCAGCTCGTCATAGATCAGGGATGCCATGTTGCCAGGGCGCCGTATGACTTTGCCTCCGTCCATGTCCGATCTTCTGCCCACCAAGTTCCGTCGTCGCATCGCCCTGTGCGCCCAGCAAGCGTCAAGCCTCATCCAAGCGGATTGGCTCGCCAAGCGTCCTTGAGCTTGCTGCAATCAAATCAGATTACGCCGGCGCCGGGAATGCCCCGACCTCCTGCGGCCAGACGGCGGCTGCCGCTTGTGGAGCGGTCTTACGCGTGAGGGTGTCGGCAGGACGCCAAAACTGCGGCGGGTCAGTCGGAAGCAGCCTCGCCGCGCAGCCACTGCAGCATGCTGTCATACAGCGCGCCGACCCGCTCCGGCTGGTCGTCGCCATACAAGTCGTCGCGGACCGGCGCGCCGCGGAGGCTGATGTGGTAGCTCAGGCAGCGATAGGAGCTGCGGAAGCGGCCGAACCGCTCGGTGTCCACGGACAGGGCCGTGCCAGGGATGGACGGTGCCAGCGTGTCGCGCTCATAGACGGCGGTCAGGCTGACAATCTTCCAAGCCGCCGCGCGGCGCTCGACCCGGTAGAGCAGCCGCGAGTAGGAAACCAGGTCCGCCTCAACACCGTCGATTGGAAAACGCACCTCGATTGCGGCGGGCAGCTCGACGAAGCCGCGTTGCCCGCGCACATGCACGGCGGGCGGCGACAGGCGATGCAGCGGCCGCAAACCGCTTTGGCTCATGAGCTGGGAGCGTGCCACGAAATCGGGGCCGGTGCCGTCGAACCAGCTTAGGCTGACGGATGAGTCCGGGTGGAAGCACGCCGCCATCTGCTCCCACCAGCCCCGATCCCGCCCCTGGCGCTCGTGCAGGACAAGCTGGGTGATCTCGTCGCTATCGCTCATGGCCTCGGGCCTCCTTCTTCGCCGGGTCGCATGGCGCCCCCCTCCAGCCATTGCTGCTCGCCCGCCCGCAGGGCCGTCACCGTCTCCGGGCGGTCATCCCCCGGCAAGTCGTCGCGCGGCGATAGGCCGAGCTCGGTCAGCATGTAGGCGGTGTAGCGGTAGGAAAGGCGGTAGCCGTTCAGCCTCGCCTCATCCAGCAGGGGCGCCTGTCCCGGCTGGACGGAATACAGCAGGTCGCGCACGTAGATGCAGCGAAGCCCCGCGATCAGCCAAGCCCCGCCCAGCGGCTGGGCGCGCCAAAGCAGCCGCACGAAGCTGTCGCGGCTGACCTCGACACCGCCGAGGCGCATGAAGCTGCGCAGCGAGCATGGCGTTTCCGCAATCGCGCGGCCGCCCCTTACCGTGACAACCGCGGGCGTCATGACGTGGAAGTTGATCGCGTTGCTGCTGGCGATCCGCTTGTCTGATTGCCGCTTCGACTGGGCCACGAACTCTGCCCCGCTGCCTTTGAACCAAGACACATCCACCGTCGAGTCGGGATGGTAGTAGCTTGCCATCTCCGTCCAGTCAGCATTGTCGCGGGCAAGCCGTTCCCGCATGATCATATCGGCGACCGCGACCTGATCCAACAGGCTCCGCTGCGTGTCCACTCTTGGCATGTCTCCGCTGTTCATTGCCACCCCCAACGCGCGCGGACCAGCCGCGGCGGACCGGCTACTTGGCCGGGGTCCAAACGTAGCGCTGGCCCGCGCTGCGGATCGTCCCCAGGTTCGGCCAGGCAAAATGCGGCGAGAAACTGTGCCAGCCTGAGCGAGCCACCCGTTCCAACAGCATCTTCCGCGTCTTGACGCCAAGCTCCGGGTCGAGATCGATCGGGTTCTGCCGCTCGGGCGCCGCCACCGACATCTCGATGGTCGTGAGTGCGTCCGGGGTATACAGCAACTGGCCCGAGCCGGTGGCAATCACGAAGCCGGTCTGGCCCGGCGTGTGGCCCGGCAGCAGCATCGTGCCAATTCCTGGGATGGCTGGCTCGCCGGCGCGAAAGGTCTGCAGCGACGCGCCGGCAAACGCGAGCAGCCGCCGCGAAGCCGCGAGCATTTCTGCCTTGAAGGCGGGGGGTGACGGAGACCAACTCAAATTAAGCCCATCCTGACGCCAAAACGACAGCTCCTCCGCACTAACCCGGTAGGCCGCATTCGGGAACGTGGCCGTGCCATCGTCAAGGTAAAGACCATCCACATGGTCGGGGTGGACATGGGAGATCAGCACGGTGCCGATCTCCTCCCGCGCGATCCCGGCCGCTGCAAGCGAGGCGAGCAGGCGGCCGGCGGTCGGCAGCGGCTCGCCCGCGCGCTTTGCGACCGGACCGAAACCAGAATCGATTAGAACCAGTCCGCTCGCCCCGGGCAAGCGGACCAGCAGGCAGGCGAGGGGGCGCAGGACCATAGCGGCCTGCCCTGGCGCACCCGGTGGACTTGGCACGAGCACGCCGCCGTCGTTCAAGACCACGGCTTCGACATCGCCGATGCAGAACCGGGCGAACCTGGCTTCCGTGTCCGCCCATGACGCATCAGCGCATCCGGGTTCGGTCCCGTCGGTCACCGGCGAAGCCGTTCGAGCTGGAGGATGGCCATCGCTCCCAAGGCGACCACAACGCCGATGACAATGAAGATGGTGTTGTAGGTAAGCCCAGCCGCCAGCATGGCGCTGATCGCCAACGGCATACTGACCTGCCCGAACCGGCCCGCACCCATGGCGCTGCCGACCCCGGTGGACCGTGCGGCGGTCGGATAGATCACGGCGGCGAACGCCAGCAGGCCGGCGCCCGCGACGCCCCCCACGAGCAAGCCGACGGACGACATGACCGCGCCCGTGGTCACAAGGGAGCCCGGCGCGTAGCCCAGGCACGCTGTTGCCACACCGCCCAGCAAGAACGCTGTCATCAGCATGGCTTTGACACCCACCTTCTCGATTAGCACGCCAGCGGCGAATGAGCCGACCAGGCCGGCAATGCCGCTCAGCCCCAATGCCACGGCAGCGCGGGGAAGTGGAATGCCGTGTTGGCGCATGATCGTCGGCGCGAATGAGAACACTGCCACCAAGGTGCCGAAGGCGATCCAGAATGCAAACCACAGCAGGAGCGTCTTCGCCATGGTGCTTGCGCCCAAGAGGCCTCTCACCGTGTTATCACCGCGAAGGGTTGGCTCGGCAGGCACTCCGTTCCTCAGGCCCAGGAACTGGATGGATTCCGGCAGCCAGATCAGCATGGCCACCACCACGAAGAGCGGAACAACCCCGCCAGCCACGAAAATCGCCTGCCATCCTGACACGGAAACGAGATAAGCACTGATAAAGGTGCCGATCACTGTGCCGAGCGGGAACGCGGTCCAGATAAACCCGGCCACCCGAGCGCGATGCGCAGGCGGTGCAAACTCGGTTGCCAGGGCGATAAAGCAAGGGGTGGCGCCGCCAAGCCCGATGCCCGCAAGAAAACGGATGGCGAGCAGGCTTCCCAAAGATGTCGCCAGCGACGTCGCCAGGGTGAAAACCCCCAACAACAGAGTTGCCACAATGAGCATCCGCTTGCGACCGACACGGTCGGCAAGCCGCCCGAAGGTCACCGCGCCAATCGTGGCACCGAGCAGCGCGGACGAGAAGATGATGCCGAGTTGCGTTGGCAACAGGTGGAGCTGTGCGGTGATGAGCGGCGCGGCGACGCTGATCGACGTGCTATCAACCCCGTCAAGGAAGGCCACCGCCGAGCAAAGCACTGCGACTTGGATGAACAATCTGCCGCTCGCCTGCTGCAGCACTGCTTGCCCACAGGGAACGAGTTCCTCGCTTTTGATTGCGGCCGGAACGCCCCGATCCTTCGCCAGACTTGGCGCTAGTTGGGGCATGGCTCGCTCCCTGCAAACCAATCGCCCGTGGCTGAACGGCGCGCTGCCAGGACCGGGACAATTAGCGTAACATTACCTTGTCTTGGTGCATTGAGCACGTTGATCAATCCCCCGAGTCAAACGCCGCGTCAGGCCGGCTTGCAGACACCCTAAAGTTCCTGAGAAAACTGTCAACATTTTAAGGGATCGTGAGGGGGTATTCCGCGCGGTAAATCGACTAGCCTTTGCTGGGAAGAGTTCGGCCTATCGTAACTGTTGACACCTTTCAGATCTCAAGTTGACGGCTGTTGCTGAGGCGTGGGATTGTGTGGGCAAGGGAAAAAAGCTGGTTAATTGGTGCGGGTAGGCCACCCGATGTCGCGACGGCCGGTCAGCATACCAGCAATCAGAGTATGTCCAAGTCGATGGAGCGGTTCATGAGCGAGTTTGACGTCGCGGTCATCGGCTATGGGCCGACCGGAATGACATTGGCCGGGCTCTTGGGGCAGTGCGGCCACCGCGTTGTTGTGCTCGAACGCTACCATGGACTCTATAACCTGCCCCGGGCGGCATGCTTTGATGACGAGATCATGCGGACGTTCCAGAAGCTGGGATTGGTGGAGCAGATCGCCGCCGGCACCGTGCCGCAATACGACTATGACTGGGTCAACGCGACCGGCGAGACCTTGGTCAAGCTCGAATATGACCGGGTAGCGCCCGGCGGCTGGGCCGCGATGAACATGATGTTCCAACCCCATATCGAGGCAGTGCTCGACCGGTTCGACAAGGCTCTGCCCACGGTCGACGTTCGCCAAGGCTTCACCGTGTCCGAACTGGAGCAGAATGCGGACAGAGTGACGCTGCGGGGCACGGGGCCGGACGGCCAGCCGGCTTGCGTGCGGGCTCAATTTGTTGTGGGTGCGGATGGCGGCAGCGGCTTTGTGCGGCGCATGGTCGGCGCCCGCGCCGACGACTACGGGTTTGGGGAAAATTGGCTGGTGTGCGATTTCCACATCCGCCGCCCCGTCCCGGGCCTGCCGATGTTCCGGCAAGTGTGCGACCCGGCGCAGCCGACCTCCATCGTCCGCATCGGGCCCGAGCATCACCGCTTCTCCTTCATGCTCAACCCGGATGAGGCGCCCGCGGCGGCCACCGAGCCGGCCAACGTATGGAAGCGCGTGAGCCATTACCTGACCGAGGCGGACGCCGAGCTAATCCGTGCCGTCAACTACGTGTTCCGCTCCCGCATCATGGACCGTTGGCAAAATGGGCGCGTGTTCCTGGCTGGAGACGCTGCGCACGAGATGCCGCCCTTCTTGGGCCAAGGCATGTGTTCTGGCATACGCGACAGCCATAATCTGGCTTGGAAGCTTGATCTCGTGCTCACGGGGCGCGCCACCGCGTCGCTGCTAGACACGTATCAAGCCGAACGCGAGCCGCACGTGCGTTTCATCACCGAGAAGGCGATCGAACTCGGCCGTATCCAAACCCTGCGCGACCCGGCAGCAGCACGCGCCCGCGATGAGAAGCTGTTGGCGCAACGCCGGGCCAATCAGGCGCCGGCAAAGCTGCGCTTTCCCGGCTACCAGGGCGGCTTGGTTGCCGACACCGGCACCTTCTTTCCGCAAGGGCGCGTTCGCTCCGGCCTGCAAGAAGGACTGTTTGATGACGTGGTCGGCTCTGGCTGGTGCATCGTCGCTACCAGCCCCGAGTTGCTGAGCCACCTGACCGCGCCCGAGTGCCAAGCCTGGGACGCGCTTGGCGGGCACGTCGTTGCCATCGGCGGCCCGGACGCTGCGTCAGGCCTTGCTGACGTGGACGGCACCTACGCAGACTGGTTCGCCGCCAATCAATGCCGGGCTGCTATCGTGCGCCCGGACTGGTACCTGTTCGGCATCGCGACCGATGCCGGGCAACTTGCCAGCACGCTCAAACAGCTCAACCAGTCTCTGCAAGGCAAGGCCGGTGTGGCTGCCTAGAGCATGACCGGTTCAGTTCCGTTCACCGGCCATGCTCTAGCCGTTGTTTATGCGACCAATTCACGTGTCAGGTTCACTCAACCTGATCCGATCAGGCGCTAGAGGCTCTCGACGGATATGGCCGCGGGAAAGAAGGCCGGTTGGCTGGTTGTGCTCGGCTCTACGATCGCGCTGGTGTTCAGCAACGGTCCGGTGCTGCTTTTCACGTTTGGTTTGTTCCTAAAGCCCATTGCGACGCAGTATGGCTGGCAGCGTGGACCAATGTCGCTTGCCGTCACTGCGGGCTTGATCATGAGCGGGCTGGCCACGCCGGTGGCCGGATTGCTGATCGACCGCTGGGGCATTCAACGGGTGACGCTCGGCTTCATCACCCTGTTCGCAGCCAGTTTCGCGCTGATCTCGCTCGCGCCGCCGAGTCTGACGGCGTTTATCGCCCTCTACGCAGTCTGCGGCCTGTTTTCGAGCGGGCACGCTCCCTTGCCCTATGCCAAAGCAATTTCGGGCTGGTTCGAGCACAAGCGCGGATTGGCATTGGGCATTGCAATGGCCGGGGTGGGCATCGGCATCGCCATCATCCCGCAAGTGGCGCAGGCGCTGTTGAATGCGGCCGGGTGGCGGCGAACCTACGCGCTACTCGGCGCGGCGACCTGGCTGGTCGCGTTTCCGGCGGTGTTGTTCATGGTTAAAGACCCGTTGGAAGCGCGCAAGCCGCAAAGTCTTGCCGGCCCCCATGCTAAGCTGCCCTCCGCTCCGCTCAGCAAGGAGTTTTGGCTAATCACGGCCGCATCCTCGCTGGTGGTGACGGCGGTGAATGGTGTGGTGGCTCACCTCGTGGCGCTGGTCATGGACCATGGCGTTCCAGCCGCTACGGCTTCCACGCTGCTCGCTGCGGTCGGCCTGGCGACGATTGGCGGGCGCTTGGTGTCGGGCTATCTGCTGGACCGGATTTTTGCCCCGTATCTCGCCGCCGCC
>CAXTNN010000022.1:0-24808 GCA_964245545.1 uncultured Acetobacteraceae bacterium
AGCATAGTCGCCGGTACCGAACAAACGGTCCCGGACGCGATGTAATAGGCGGTATCGTCATACAGAGGCACGTTCAGGTTGAGGTCCTTCGCGGTGAGCCGGCCCAGGGCTGAGGCCACGCCGTAGGACGAGGTGATGAGTGTCGCCAGGTTGGTCACCAGGGTGGACCGCGACTGCAGCAGCGTCTGCTCGGCGTTCAGCACGTCCAGCGTGGTACGGCTGCCGACAATGGCCTCGCGCTGAGTGCCCTCCAGCGCGATCTCGTTGGCGCGGACGGCAGCGCGGCTGCTGTCGATGGCGGCCCGCGCGGCAACAAGCTGCTCGTAGGACGAGAACGCCGACTGGATCACCTGCCGCCGGGTGTCGTCGACGGTTTTGCGGGATTGCTGCTCGGTCTGGCGCGCCTGGCGCACGGCCGCGTATTCTGCGCCGCCCTGGTAGAGCGGAATGGTGACCTGAACGACCGCCGACCCAGCTTGGCTGCGAATGCCGGTGAGCGACGTGTTGTCGGACAAGGTTGCGGCGCCAATCGCGCTGACCGTGGGCAGCAAAGCTGCGTAGGCCTGGTCCACCGCGTCCTTGGAGGCGGCGGCGTCGAACATGGTATAGATAAGGGTCGGGTTGTTTGCCGCAGCGATCCGGGACGCCTCGGCCGCGTCCTTGACCGGAACTGAAAGCGGCTGCGGAACCACCAGCTTGCCCGGCAGGAAACCGACGTCACGCTGGTAGGCAGCGCGCGCCGTCTGCAGGTTGCCCTCGGCGGTTTCCCGGGTCGACCGCGCGCTGGCCAAGGCCGCCTCGGCCTGTGCCACGTCCGTGCGGGTGATCTCGCCGACGCGGAAGCGGTCGTTGGTGGCTTGCAGTTGCTTGGTGAGCACCAACTCGTTGTTGACGTCGAGCTGCAGCAGTTGCTCGGTCTGAATGACGTTGACGTAGTCGGTTATGACATTGGTAAAGACCAACTGTTCGGTGGCGATCAGCCGGCCGCGCTGGCTGAACACGCGGTTTTCGGCCGCGTGGGTGCCCGCTTCGGTCCGCCCGCCACGGTAGAGCGGCTGCGTGATGGTTGCCTGGGCCGAGTATTGCGGGAACGCGTTCTTGGTAAAGGCGTAACCGCCCGCCGTTTTGGATCGTAGCTCGCCATTCTGGGTGCCATACGACCCGGTAACCGAAACAGTGGGCCGCCAGCCCGCCAGCGCCGCTGGCACGCCTTCATCCACCGCCCGCAAGGCCGCCCGGGCCGCCAACAGGGTGGGGTTGGTAGAGTAAGCGGCCGCCAGCGCCTCCTGCACGGTGTGCGGCTCGGTTTGCGCCCGTGCCGCCGTGGCCAGAGACATCGGGACCAGGGACACCGCCAGCAAGCCTGCAACCGTTGCGCAACGTTTGGCCATGCATGAACCCCGATCAGTCAATGGGCGAAGAGTGACATAAAACTGCAGCCGGCGCCATCACGCGGGCGAGAGCGTGGCGGCCTAGAACACGAACCCGGCGGGCACGCGGAGTTCGGGCAACAGCGGCGGGCTGCAGTCAAACACCTCACGAGTGCGGAAGCGCGTCTCGCCTGCCACCCTCACCGGCTCGGCCAACACGGCACGCCCGCTGACGCCTGACGGCTCGGCGATGATCGTGACCAGGCGCCCGGTGGCTGCCACTTGGCCGCCATAGATGGGCGGGATGGCCGTCACTGCGCCTTCGATCAGGATGAGGTCCCACGCCGGGTCGGCGGGCATGCCGGCTGAAAGCGCTCCGTGCACGATGCGTACGGAGGGGGCATGGCGCGGCACGGTGCGCAGGGCGGTGGCGAGCAGCGTCTCGTTTTCTTCCAGCGCCGTCACCTCAGCGCCGCAGGCTGCCGCGACGGCGGCGCCATAGCCGGTGCCCGCCGCCACCACCAAGGTGCGCTCGCCGGGCCGGATCCGCGCCAATTGCACCAGGCGGGCAAACACCATTGGCTCCATCAGCACACGGCCGCCACCAAGCGGCACCTCGCCGTCCATATAGGCCAGGCAAGCCTGCGCTGGCGGCACGAACTGCTCCCGCGGCAGGGTGCGCATCGCGTCCAGCACCCGCGGATCGGTCACGCGGTTGGGCCGGATTTGCCCATCCACCATGTTGTTGCGGGCGGCACTGAAATCGATTTGCGGCTGAGCCATGAGCATTCCGGGTAGGGCGACGGTTTATAGAGTCGCATTCGCCACCCGGGCAACCGTCTGCGGCAAGTTCGGGCGATCGCAACCTCGTCCAGGCTGGGCAAGCGCCGCCCGCTTCGCTATAGAGCGCGCCGGCGCCTGGGTGTAGGGCGCGACCGCGCCTGGGTGCGTGCTGCCCTGAGTGGTCCGGTGGCAGAGTGGTGATGCAGCGGACTGCAAATCCGCGTATGCCGGTTCGATTCCGGCCCGGACCTCCAGCTTCAGCCGGCGAGTGCCGCCTGGCGCTCGACGACCATGGTAATCCGGCCCAGCAACTCGGCGCTGCGGAAGGGCTTCCGCACAATCTGGTCCGGCTCAAGGCCGTCGCCGGACAAGGATTGATGGTCGGCGTATCCCGTCGCAAGCAGCATGGGCAAGTCTGGCCGGCGGCGCCGGACGGCGGTGAGCAGCTCAAGCCCAGTCATGCCCGGCATGGCATAGTCGGCGATCACCAGGCCGATCCGGGGCCCTTCCCGGTCCAGCACGGCGAGTGCCGCCGCTCCATCGGCAACCGCCGCCACCGCGTAGCCGACATCCTCCAAAATACCCGCGGTGACCTCCCGCACCTCGTCATCGTCATCCACCAGCAGCACCAGCCGCTCTGGCGGCAGGACGGCACGGGCTCCATCCGACTGATCGCGCACGTATTGCCTGGGCAAAGCGGGGCTACGGGGCAGCATGATGCTGACCCGGGTGCCGTTGCCGATGCCGCTGTCGATGGTGATGGCGCCGCCCATCTGAGTCACCATGCCGTGGACCTGCGAAAGGCCCAAGCCGGCGTTCTGCCCGGCCGTTTTGGTGGTGAAGAATGGCTCGAAAGCGCGGGCGGCGACCTCGGCCGTCATGCCATGGCCGGTGTCGGCCACGTCAACCCGGACGTAGTCGCCCATCGGCAGGTCCGCCCGCAAATGGCTTGGAGTGAGCGTGGTGTTGGCCGCCGCAATGGTCAGCCGGCCACCTTCGGGCATCGCCTCGCGCGCGTTCAGGGCGAGATTGAGGATGGCCACTTCGAACTGGTTGGCGTCGATCATGGCGGGCCAAAGGTCAGGCCCGACCTGCACGCTGATGCGGGTGCCCGGGCCCAGCGTGCTGCGCAGCAGAGCTTCAACGCCGCCGATCGCCTCAGCCATGTTCACGGCGGTGGCGACCATTGGCTGCTTGCGCGAGAACGCGAGCAATTGCGAGGTGAGCCAGGACCCGCGCGAGACGGCCGATTTGGCAATCTCAAGCAGGCGCAAATGGGAGCCATCGGCCTGCGCCAGGCGCGTTTGCAACAGTTCGATGCTGCCGAGCATCGCGCCCAGCAAGTTGTTGAAGTTGTGGGCGATGCCAGCCGCCAACTGCCCCACGGCCTGAAGCTTTTGCGCTTGGCGCAGATTGGACTCGCTTAATTCCCGCTCGGCGATCTCGACCTGCAGCCGGTTGTTGCTGGTGAGCAGAGCGCCGGTACGTTCGGCTACCCGCAGCTCCAGCGCGTCGTTCATGCGCTGCAGCTCGCCGCGCTGCTGCTGCAGCATTTCGGCCATGCGGTTGAAGGCATGACCGATCTCGTTGAACTCGCTCGGGCAGGCCGCCGGCAGCACGGCGCGCACATCCAAGGCCCCGGCGGCCCATTTCTCGGCGGCGCGGACCAGAACGGTGGCCGGATTGCGCACATAAAGATGGGCGCCAATCATGGCGAGCAGGACGGACAGCGCGGCGCCGGAGGCAAGCAGGAGGTAGCCGCGGGCTGCCGCCGCGTTGAGGCCGAGGGTGACATCGTTCACGTCGAATGCCACCGCCACGAACAAGCCGTATGCTTCGCTCGCCGGCGGAATGTAACCTGCGACGCGCTGAGCCCCCGTTTTGGCGCCGCCGGCAAGGCCAGTGGACAGGGCTTCCAGTTCCACCCCCGGGCTGCGCGCGCTCAACAGGCGCTCGAGCGGAAGCGGTAGGGTGCCGCCAACGCCGGGCGCCTCTGCCACAAGATTGGCCAGGACCGTGCCATGGCTGTCCGCCAGCAAAATCCCGGCGTCCGGCCGGTGCAGCGGCTGCTGCAGGCGCCGGCTGAGCCACTGCAGGCTGAGGCCGGCCACGATGGCACCGCCAGGGCCGGCGTCGGTGGCGGGGAAGCCGAGCGCCACCAGCAGCACCGGGTTGTCGGACGCGAGCACGGCATAGGGGCCGACGACGAAGCCTTGCGGCCCCCTTGCTAGGCTGGCGAGCTGGCCGGCGAACTCGGCCGGGAGTGCCGCGGGTGCGATATTGCACACCAGGCTGCCATCGCTGCGCAGCACGGCAACCGACGTGTAGAGCGGGAGGGCGGCCCGGAGCACTTCCAGCACGTTGCCGCCGCAGCCCGGCTCAAGCCTGGCCACAGCCGGCAGGTCCGCCGTTGCCGTGAGCAGGGCCTGAACGCCGATCATGATGTCGTTGAAGGATTGGTCCAGCAGGATGACTTGCTGGCTGGCGATGTCCCGCGCCTGGTTCAGCCGCCCTGAGCGGACTTCATGCTGCAGGCTGAGCAGCACCGCGAAAGCCGGCAACGTCGCCACCACTACGAGCATGAGCAGGCGGGTAACAAGATTGGTGCGGGTGAGAGCGTTGAGAATGCGAGTCTGCCGCCATGAAGAGCCAGTGCGCCGACATAGCGCGCTACCATGGTATGCTTACAGCAAAATGCGGCGTGTGAAAATGACGCTGTGGCGTGCGGCGTCGATTTGGTTGCCGCTGTGTTGCTTGAGTCGGGAGGCCACGTGGTGCGAGAGGGGGGGATTCAAACCTCCAGGCCTTGCGGCGCACGATTTGGAGCCGGTTTGAACGGGTCACGCTCCCTTACGCCCGAGTGCGCTGGAGCAAGACAAAGCGAGCTAGAACAGCAGCTTAGCTCTCCGCATCCTTCGCCGGGGTTCGACATGAAACGCTCCCGTTCTCCCAGGCGCCCTCTCTACCGGGCGACGCTGAAGGTCGCCGTCCTGGCCCGCGCTGGGTAAGATCAAGGTTGCGGACGTGAAGCGGTCGGACGTCGCGGACTTCGCCGGCCGGTTGCGGGCCACGCCTATGACGGCCAATCGCTGCTCCGCACGATGGTCAACCTCGTCGAGCTGTGGGGCTTGCGGCCCGACGGCAGCAATCGCTGCCGGCACATCAAAATACACGGGCTCGAAGCGGACGCGCCTCTTTACCGACGAGGAGTTGACCAGGCGCTGCGCGGTTCGGCCGATCTGGTGCCCTACCTCCTCGAGAAGCAGTCGAAGGACAGGATCAAGCTCTTCTCGCTCATCGTTACGTAGTTGTCCCGATCCGGAGGCGTCGAACTCTGGCGTAGTCGCATCGCATGGTGCCGCGCGTTGGATCGCGTTGCTGTCTGCTGCCTGGCGTTGGCAATCACTGCTGGATTTCAGTTGTTGTCGCGGTAATTTCGGAAGTTGGCGAAGCCGCGAGAACAGACGACGACGATGTCTTACTGTCTATGCAGGAGTAATCACGATCATTGAAGCTGCGACACCGCTTTCATTTAGAACACTCCTTCCTTCCCCAGCGGGAATGAAAATGCTATCCCACAACCGCAGCACGTGACGCGTTCCATTTGCCTGCTCAATAGTGATTTCACCTTCCGTCACCACGTATACTTTGCCGATTGCCGCAGCATCCATAGGAATGATCCCGCCGTTCCGAAGCGACGAATAGCCGACCATGACGAAATCAACAGTGCTTGCTTCGCCGCCTTGAAGCCTGCGCGCCTCGACATCAGCGTGACCCGGGGCCGTGTAGGCGGGAGCGCTAGCGAACCTTACGATTTCCATGACCAGTCCTCCGGTTGAGCTTAGCCTCGGGAGCGTCTGTGAAGCACGCCCGGAGACCCGCTTTTATTAGAGCGTTTTTACCTGGTTTGTCTGTAACCGAGGATGCGAGCGAGAGACGACCGATCGGCTTGATTGTCGGCTGCTTCACGTCTGTGTCGCTGGAGCCGCAGTTTGCACTTCCAATCGCCGGTCTCCAAGCTGCCGGGCCAGAGCAACGGGCCGAATGCCTCTCATTGCCAGAGCGCCTCCGCCAATTGTCTCGACTGAACGGTCGCGGTAAGAATGCTTCATGTCGACCCGATCCCTCAATCTTTTGCCACAAGACGGTAAGCGAGGCCGTACACGTGCGCGGCTTACGGACGCCGCACTCCGACTGATGTCAGAGCGTGGTATAAATGCCACATCGGTCAGCGAGATCGCTGCCGCCGCCGATCTCGCCAACGGCACTTTTTATCTCTACTACAAGGATAAATCAGAGATCGTTTCGACGATATGCCGCGCCGTCACGCTCGCCATGCACAATGAAATGGATAGCACACGTGTATCCTTGGATGACGGAGCAGCCCGGGTCGCATTCGGCACCCAGCAATTCATAGAGATCGCGGCTGCGGAACCGATTTGGGGCCGTCTGCTTGTTTCCGCCTTCACTGAATTCGAGGCGATCAAGGACGACATCTCACGATATATGCGGCTTGATGTTGCGCTTGGTATCAAACAACGCCGTTTCTCAGAACCACTCGATGAGTTCGTGATTGACTCTCTTCTGGCCATTCTTCGCGCAGGGGTCAGCGCCCGCTTAGCTGGCGCCAAGCACGATGTCTCACAACGCGCTGCCGAATACATGCTGCGGATCCTAGGGATGTCCGTCGCGGACGCACATGAGGTTCTGCGCGCCAATGCCGAAAGGGCCGCTGGAGGTGAGAAGCGGCGGACTAAAGCTTCAGGTTCAACTAGAGCTTCTGGTTCAATCAAGAAAAGCAAAACTGTCCTTTCGGCATGCTAGGCGTCAAACAGGTGCACTGCTCACAACTTCTCTCACTTTAACGGTTGACCCGGCGTCCTTCCCCATACCTTGAGGACCGCACGAAGGCCACGGGTGAATGGTTCGAAGCCTAGGAGCGAGCCGAGATGGCCTGCGCGCTGCAGGCAAGCCTCGGTGTAGAGCGGCTTGACCGCGATGCCCTCGGGCGCACGCCAGATGACAATATCGGCAGACGCGTTTCATTGCTACGCTGCAAAAGCCGCCCAGTCTTTTCGTCGATCACACATGTCTTTCACCTCAAAGTAAACCGGAGTGCTCGCGGGCGGGCTAGGCCAAAGTCCGTAGCTTCTATGTGGCGGCCTCTCTGACCGGGTTAGAAAGCGTTCCGACATGGCTGATCGTGACCTCACATACGTCGCCGGGCTTGAGGAAGAGCGGTGGTTTCCTGGCGTAGCCAACTCCGGCCGGCGTCCCGGTGGCGATGACGTCACCAGGCCCGAGCGTCATCACTTCGGACAATAACTCAATGAGCGTTGCGACGTCGAAGATCATGTCGGACGTGTTTCCGTCTTGCATGACGGCGCCGTTGACGCACGACGTAAGCCTCAGCCCGCGCGCTCCGTCGGGCAGTTCATCGGCCGTGACCAGTTCCGGGCCGAAGCCACCCGTCCGGTCGAAGTTCTTACCCATGGTCCATTGGGTCGACTTGCGCTGGTAATCCCGGACCGAGCCGTCGTTGAAGCAGGCGTAACCCGCCACGTAGTCCAGCGCCTTGCCAGCCGACACCCGCGTCGCGGTCCGACCGATGATGACGGCGAGTTCGGCCTCGAAATCGAGCTTATCCGATACTGGCGGCCGCAGCATGGGCTGGCCATGGGCAACAAGGGAGGTCGGTGTGCGCAAGAACACTGCCGGATAGTCCGGGATCGGGTTACCGCCCTCTCGCGCGTGATCCCGGTAGTTCAACCCGATGCAAATAATTTTGCCAGGGTTCGGAATGACCGGCAGCAACTTGAGCCGGTCCAGCGCGACCGTGGCGCCGGTCGGCTGCTTCGTTAGGACCTCGTCCAGCGTCTCGGCGCTGGAAAAGCTGTGGACAACCTCACCGTCTAAGATGCCATACCGCGGCTTGTCGTGATCTAGAAAGCTGATGATCCTCAAGGTAGATCTCCATACATCGGATTGCCCTCAGCTCGCGCCGAACACGCTGGCCTCATCAAACCACCGCTGCGGCGGAGCTTGCCAGCCGCCAATCTGGAAGTCCGGCGCCTGCCAGCGCAGCGGCTCGTCCTCGATATCGATGGTTTGGTAATGGCTTGGGAAAAGCTCGATGCGATGGCCATCCGGGTCGCGCACGTAGAGAAAGCGAGCCAAACCCGGACTGAAATGGCGGGCCGGGCCGAACTCGACCTGGTTGCCGAACCCGGCGCGGACAAAAAGATCCGCCGCCGTCATGAGGTTTTGCGTCTCCGGCACGGTGTAGGCGACATGATGCAGGCGCGGACCCGGCCCTTTGGCAAATACCACATCGTGCGGATTGCCCTTGCGCTGCAGGAACAGCATCATCTCGTTTTCTGCATCATCGACGACGTATTCGGAGAGCCGGAAGCCGATCGACACATAGAAGTCAAGGCTGGGCTGCACCTCCGGCGTAACCACCTGAACGTGGTCGAGCCTTTGCGCACAGGCACCCCGGTGTATCTCAACGTGGTGGAAGAGGCGCGGCCGCGTTTCCATTGTGGAGCAAAACTCGAGCGGCGTTCCCGCCGGGTCGCGCGTATGCAGAGTTCGTCCCTGATGGGCGACCTCCACCCAGGCGGTGGGGAAGCCAGCTTTGGCAAAGTGAGCCTGCGCTAAATCGAGGTCCTCTTCGGTCAGCACGCGGAAGCCGACCCGCTCGCTGGCCGGCTCACCGGCCTTGAGGACCAAGCTATGATGACAACCCTCCTCAAGCCCGCGCAGCCAGATCGTCCCATCCTCCTCGTCGCTGACGACGAGGCCGATCAGATCGACGTAGAAGGCCCGTGACGCTTGCAGGTCGCGTACGCGGTGGACAACGTGGCTGGCCCGGGTGACGTTGAACGTCGGCTTGTGCACCGGGGCTGGTAGACGGATTGCCATGATCACATCCCACAACGAAGCTGGTTCAAGACCGGGCGAACAGGTGGCCGTATTCAGCCCGTAACAGTGCCTTTTACACCTTTCCCCTGGCGCTTGGGGTAGCCATCGACGGGCCTGCTACCAAACCGCCTGCATAGACTGCCGATGCGCCTGGAGAGGCGCAATCCGCTCAGCCACCAGCGCTTTGTGAAGGGGATGCGCTTGGTAACCGTGCCAAGCCGCCTCATCGTCAAAGGTGGCGATCAGGAGATAATCTGGGTTGCCGGGCCGCAGGCCCAGATCGGGTCCGCCCTGGATGGAGATAAGGCCTGGCACCTTCCCGCGAACCTCGTGGATGGCCGCGGTCAACTCGTCCACCTGCTGCGAACTGACGCCGGTCTTCCAGGTGAACATCACAACATGAGTGATCATGCGAAGGCCTCGTTGAACAATGCCTCGCCGAGGAGTCGCCGCACCTGGCCGGGTAGGGTGTCGGCCTGCGACGGCGGGATAACGGCGGCTACATGGCCATCCGGACGCACAAGGATCGCCTCGCCCCCGGCCAGGTTCGCGAACCGGCGCAACGAGCTTTGCGGATCATGAAAATCCACGCTCTCAACCACGATCTTGAGGAAGGTGCCCGGCAGACGCTTGTCGCCGTTCAGCCCGCTTGCAGTGTTTCGTCCGACCAGCAAGGTAAAGCGCCGGTCATCGAGCAGGTCCAGCAATGGAACGACCATACCATCCCGTTCCAGCCAGGCATGAGGCATGCGGCCACCCACGACCAGGCGGGGCTCGAAGTCGGAAACGTCCGCGTAATCGGAGCCGTCCGAGCCGTAAACGAAGCCGAGTTGCAGGGCGAGGCTGTTGAAGTGCTCGCGCTGATTGGCGATCTGCTGCTCGATCTCGGTCTGCGCCGCAGGATCGTGGAGCCGCGCTAGCAACGCGTCGGCATCGTCGGATTTCAGCGCCCTTTGCAGCTTCAGGATGCGGTGGGCGTTTTTGTAGCTTTGCGCCGAGTTGGTCATCGCAACCGCTTGCCGCTCAGTTTGATAGCTGTCGAGCAGCTTGTCGGACGCACGCTCCTGCTCTACCGCCGCGATTTTCCATGCCAGGTTGTGCGCATCCTGCAAACCAGTGTTTAGTCCCAAGCCGCCGGTTGGCGGGAAGCGATGCGCCGCATCGCCGACCAGCACCACTCGCCCCACACGGTAGCGTTCCGCTACCTGCGACATCAGCGCCCATGGCAAGATGTGTTTGATCTCGATCTCGTGCTCGCCACCGCCGATCGCGTGGCGCAGGATTTGGCGGCAAATCTCTGGCGTAAAGCTTTCCCGCGGCGCAGCAACCGGATCATACGGGTAGAGCATACACCAGCGGCTATCAATGTCGTAGGCGATCAAGACGCCGGTGTGGGGCGGCTGCATAATCCAATACAGGATACCCGGGCGGTCACGCACTATGTCCCGCAGATTGGCCGCGAAATGAATCGTGATAAAGCCCTGCGACGAGCTGTCGCCGACCATCTCGATGCCGAGCTCGCGTCGCACAGCGCTGCCTGCGCCGTCGGTCCCAATCACGTAGCGCGTGGTAAGCCGGGTCTGCTCCAGGCTCTCGACAGCCTCAATCCGCGAGGTTACCGCGCCCTGGGTTTGCTCGCATCCAACCCAGTTGAACCCCCGCCGCAACTCGATCAGGGGGGAACGCGCCACTGCATCGAGAAGCACATCCTCGAACAAAGGCTGAGCCAAGTTGATCAGGGGCGTGGGCGTCACCTCCAGCACCTGTTCGTCCTGGCGCTCGTATGGCATCACCCCGATCTGCTCGCCGGCCAGAGTCGTGACGAAGCGAACCCAGCCGCCATCCGCGGCTGGGGTGGCAAGCCGCTTCATCATCTCCACGTCCAGGCCGCTGGAACGGCAAATCTCCAGGGATCGCGGGTTCAGCGCATGAGCCTTCGGCGCTCCATGCCGGGTCTTAAACCGTTCGATGATCGTCGAGCGCAGACCCTGCCGCGCGAGCAAGAGAGACGTCATCAAGCCAACTGGCCCGGCGCCCACAACAAGAGCTGTCGAGAGAGTGTCGGCGCTTTCCCCCATACCTTTATTCCGCTACGGCGTTGCTGTAAGAGTGAGAGCTATCTCAATATTAGCAGCGCGTCAACTTGATAACGTGGAGGACTCGGCTGATAGCACTGGTGATCTGCGTTGTCGCTGGCCCTCGACGAAGGTGTTAGCACCAATCGAGGGGCTGGCGTGGACACGTAATCTGCGCGCGGGCCGGCTGTCATCGGCTCCGCAAAAACGTTGGCCAAAGATCGCCTGGTATGGTCTTGGCATCAATCCGTTGAGCCCGCTTCCGGCCGCACCAGCAAGTCCTGCCATGACCGCGACCCGGACCCATCAGAGAAAAGGGTCAACGGCCAGTCCGCCGGATGACACGCGGACGGCGACATCCCCGTTGGTGCGTAATGCGGCGGCGAGCAGCAACGCTCCTACCGCCGCGACCAACGCGAAGCTGCCAAGCACTGCGAATATCGCCTGCGCGGCCCACCCCTTGTGCAGCAAGATGGCGAATACGCCAGGAACAGTCACCTGACCAGCGCGCCCTAAGCCCATGGCCCAACCTGCGCCGGTGGAACGCAAAGCTGTAGGATATACCCACGCCACCACCGAGACGCCTCCCGAGACACCCAGCCCGACCAACGCGCCGACCAGCGCGACGAATATGGACTCGGCCTGCGCGGAACCGGGCCAAATTCCCAGAGCAGCCGTGGCGGCGGCACCGGCCACAATTGGAGCGACCAGCGCACGCACAAGGCCGAAGCGGTCAATCAGCGGCCCAGCCGCGACAAAGCCAATTAGCGATCCCAAGCCGACGAATGATGCTGAAACAGCCGCCGCCGCAGACGACACGCCGTGCTCTTGCAAGATCGTCGGGAGCCAAACCGTTGAGGCTGTTATCCCGAAGCAGGCGAACAGCACCACCCAGAGGCATAAGGTAGCCCATGCCCTGCCTGACCGGAACAGGTGCAACGGACTGGCCATACCGCTTGCCGGAGCAGCCGGGCCGTTGGCGTTTCTTGCAGCCGTTGGGCTCAAACCCGGCGCGGCCGCCGCGGTAATTCGCGCCGTTTGGCGGCCGCCAGGGCGGCGCGCGAGCAACCAGCCGACCGACTCGGGGAGCAGCATCGCCAAGATAAGGCTTACAGCGATGGGCGCGGCACCGCCGACGTAAAAGATCACGCGCCATGGAAATCGGCTGAGAAGCCAGCCGTTCAGCAAGCTCCCGATAAGAATGCCGAGCGGGAATGCCGCGTATACCAGGCTGACGGCGGTAGCGCGCCTCCGTGCCGGCACATACTCGGATGCAAGCGAAAGAACACATGGGGTGGCGCCACCCAAGCCGACGCAGGCGAGCACCCGAATGATAACCAGCGAGCGCACATTGTCAGCAAGCGGCGTCAACAATGTAAATGCGCCAAACAGCAGCACTGCGGTGATTATCATGGGCTTGCGCCCGACCCGATCGCCGATTCCGCCCAGCAGAACCGCGCCAAGCGCGGCCCCTGCCCAGGAGCCGGAGATCACCCATCCCATCGCGCTCGGGGCGACGTGAAGCGCCGCTGCAATCGCGGGCGCGCCGATGCCGATGATCTGCGTGTCATTGCCATCAAGCATGGCAACGATGGCGCAGAGGAGCAACGCCCGCACTTGCAGCCCTGACAGAGGGCGATCATCCAGGAAGCTCCTGCTGGTCTCAGATGACGGAAATATCGTCATTGCGAAATGGGCCTGCCTACCCGGATTGACGGGGCACATGGGAGTTCGCACAAGTCTTCTTGGTGAGAGCCACGACAACCATCCAACTGCTCACGTAACTGGTGGCAGCGGGCCGCGACGCCAGTCTGCGAAACCGACGGCCATGCTGAAGTTTTCCCTGCAATGTGACGGAGCGAGTGACCGGGCCTACTCAGAACCAGACGAACAGGTTGGCTAGGATACTGAGCGAGCTCCCGCTGGTGTTTTGGTAGACGATCGGCACGGGATTATCGGTGTAGCTTACACCGAAGTTGACGTTGGTGCCATGCAGCACGTGCGCGCTGTAGGAGAGAGTGTATGTGTTTGCGGCGCCATGCGTGAGTTCGCCAAAATTGGTCAATTCGTGCACAAGCTGTCCGCTAAAGACGTTGCGGTTATACACGAAGCTGGCAAAGTCGAACGGGCGACCGGGGATCATGCCAAACTGATATACACGTGCCTCATAATATTGAGTGAATGCGTTGATATTATTAGGGGCAAACATTGCCGTAATGCCGGCGTATAGGCCCTGGTAAGCCGTCCGGGGACTGCCAGGTGCTGTCTGCAGGAATTGACGATCAGCTAGAAAGTACAGCCCGTAGTTGCCTTGATGATAAACATCGGTCAGAAGATTCGGGTATCTGCTTGCGGTGTAGTTCGCAGCAGCACGTATCCAGGTCGACATGGTGCCAGGCGTGGCATTTACCCGATACCCTGTCTCGTCGATGAAAAGCGCACTGGCGTTAGGCACAGTGAAGCGCACGTTGGATGCATTTTCCAGACGCTCTTCCACAAGTCCCTGTGGACTTGTACCCCGTTGCACGCCGAATTTCGTATAGAAATGCTCCGGGAGGTTTACCTTAACATTGACTGCCGGCGTCGGGAACGAGCCGAGGTTTTGCCCGGTCTCAAAGGGGATCGCTGCGCTGACGCCAAACAAGCCCGCCGACAGGCTGCCACCAACTTGGACGCCGAGGTATTCGAGATTGTTGGTAAGATAGCCGGCCTTGATCTCGATCGTCTTGTTGAGCAGCGTTTGATAGTAGCTGAGCTGACCAATCCCGATGCCGTCCGGGTCGCCTGGATTCCAGTTGGTCTCCAGCAAAGAGCCGGATACCGCGATCTGGCCATCAGGGATCCCGTAGCGCGCAAGGTCGTACATTACGAAGATGGTGTCGGCGGTGGTGTAGGTCGGCAATTGGCCGCTGTATTGTTCCTGCTTGCTGTTTTGAGGAAGCGAGCTGTTTACGCCGGGCGGCAGACCATGCCTGATCACGTTGCTCTGATATGTCGTGTCCGAGAAGCCGAAGTAACTGATGCCGACTTGAGCGAGTTGATCACGAATACCAAACAGCCCTTGGTCTATGGTGTCAGCGGCGCCGGGAAGTGGGACGATCCATCCGCGATACTTGAGCGAGTCTGCGAGGGCATAAGGATTTTGCGGCTGTGCCGGCGGTGGCGGAACTGTATACGTCGCGCCTGCTCCACCACCGCCTGCGCCACCAACCGGGGGGGTTGGCTGCGACGGTCCGGTTTGTGAACTCGGCGATGCATTGGAAGAGGGCGACACGTTCTGCGCCACCTGCGTGCCGGCGTCGGTCATGTCCAGGTCGGCTGCAGAATATTGGTTTGGCAGCGGCAATGGCCTAATCGTATAGTTCCTGGCCGATCCGCTCGCGGCGAAGGATGCTGCGGGCGTAACTCCAGCCGGCGCCTCGGGCGCGGTCGTCGTCGACAATCTAGATTGCGGCATCTGGGCGCCCGAGCTGGTTTGGCCCAATTCGGCAGCAGTGACCGGAATGGCCAAACTCCCTGCTGCGACCAGGGGTATGGCGAACAAGACTCGCGACGATTTAGCGTGCGAGCCCGACACGTCGGATTGCGGTGTGCCGCGGCTGCCTAGTTTCTTCACAATTTCCTCCCAGGTCTTTGGCTTATACAGTTTCGGTTAGCCTCAATGCTCTTATGTTGGCGGCGGTCACTCATTGTTTCACAGAAGGCAAGTGCGCTATAAATTACGGCGCCGACGCCTGACAAATGCTGGCGAAGAGGACTTGATTGCAGCCGGGCGGCTAATCAGCGCCACGAGCGTGATCCGCCTTTCCACGAGGAAACCGCTTCGCTAGACCGAATGCGTCGAGGCGCCCGTTTGAGGTTTTCTCTACTCACAGATCGTAACCACCCCCCTTCCCGGCATCGTTGCCAGCGAGCGTTTTCAGCCACGCTTATTTGATGAGAGCTATCTCAGTTGGAAGACGTCGTCAACACTGCCAAACTCGCGGAAGCTCCCGAATTATGTGCAAGATAGGCGCGGCATCGGAGAACGGTGACACCATGGACTGCCGCAGCGCCTGCCACGCGGTCTCACATAGGCCTACCGGAGGAACCCTAGCAGTACGAGCCGTGTGTAGCGTCTACGATACTTCAGCCGATCGAGTTACCATCCGGGCGTCGATGTCGTTTCTGCTCCCGCGAGAGTATTGGAGTTCGCAACGTTAACCAGCACCGGCCCATGCTTTGAAACGAAACAGGTAGGTCCCAATGGAACAGGTAGGTCCCAATGAAGGTACCCAACATCATTCAGGTCGTGCTCGGAAGCGACAACCTGCCGTTTTGTAAGCATCTATATTCGACCGTTTTCGGTTTTGCAGGTGCGGGAGAACGTTTGACCTACAGCGAACACAATGGTCAGGCAATGGCCCTCGGTCCGCGCGGCGGGGCCACCATCTTATACATGGTCGGACGCCAAGAACTCATGCAATTGGAGTTTTGGACGCATACCACTCCGCCGCAACGGTCGCTTACTTCGGAGTGGCGGCCGAATGACATCGGGTTTTGCCGGCTTGGAATTGCGGTTTCCGACTTCGGCGCAACGCTTGCGCGGCTGTCAGCGCTTGGCATTCGCACTCTGACCCCTCCCATGGAGGTTCATGGTTTACGGCGAGTGTGTTTTCGCGACCCGACAGTCGGCATTCCGGTCGAGGTTATGGAGGAAGGAGAGGGTTTGCTGGGCGATCGTGACCGTTATCATAACCTTGATCCGGCTGTGGTCTATGTCGCGGTCTCCGTCACCAACCTTGAAGCAGCGCGATCATACTTTGGCGGGGTTGTGGGCCTTGCGCCGGTGGCGGGAGACCTCCATACGCCGGGTCACGAGGCACTCTGGGGTCTCGCTGATGCCCGCCGGCGGACGGCTTTGCTGCGCGGCGGCACAACCTTCATGGAACTGGTTCAGTATGAGTGTCCCGCTGGGCGGCCGCGCCCGATGGACGACGGCCTCGATTGTCAGGGTTTCAAGACGGTTGCTGTCGGCTTCCGAGACCCGGCCGACACCGGTGAGGTGTTCCGCCGCGTCAAGCAGGCCGGCCTGCTTTGGACGGTCGCCGAGCCTGCGTCACATATCGGTGGCAACCATGTCATCGGTGCGGTCGCGCATTACATGAAGACACTCTCAGTTCCGCTTGAACTTGAGCGGCAGTTCGGCTATTGGCCGAAGCCTGAGAAATGGTGGCGTCCTCCCGGACACGACGTCGGCTTGCAAGTTTGCGACAAGTGAAGAGGTCTACCGCTTATCTTCCCATCGGCGCCCGTCACATAGGGCCAATAGAAAAAGGGAACGTAATTCATGCTGGATGTGTGCGAAACGGGTCTAGGGTCACCAGGCACGCTTCGTGCCGTGCTGGATAGGGTCCGCCTACTCGGCCCGACTCTGCGCGAACGGGCGCTCCTGGCGGAACAGGAAGGGCGCTTGTCGCTGGAGACCATCAAGGACCTGGATGAGGCTGGCGTTTACCACATCGGCAGCCCGGCAGAGTATGGCGGCTATGAGTTGAGCGTCGCCGAACAACTGGAGGTTATCGTCGAGGTGTCCAAATGGGACGGCTCGTGCGGTTGGTCGAGTTGGGTCGGAGCGACGCTGCATTGGTTGGCGGTGCGGTCTGGCCGGGACGTCGTGGAAGAAGTCTATGGCCCGGCCTGGACCGGCCCACGTCTCGCCGGGTCAAGCCATTTTCCTGCCACGCGCGGGCGTGTCCGGCCCGCCGAAGGCGGATGGATCGTGTCCGGAGGCCCTTGGACCTTTGGCAGCAATGCCCTGTGGTCGGCTTGGACCAACCTTGGCTGCATGGCCGATGATGAGGGCGGACCACCACGTCTGTATGCTGTCCAAGTACCTTCCGACGAACTCAGGTCGCTAGAGGACTGGAAAGTGGCAGGCATGAGAGGCTCTGGCAGCAATTCCATGCGCCTGGTTAAGGACGAACTGTTCGTTCCCGCACACCGATGCGTGCCATTCACGGACATCATTGCTGGAACGCGCGACCATGGCCTGAAGGGGAGCTTGTGGCAGGCGCCGACGCTTGGCTGGGCGTTCAGCCTTATGACTGGGCTGTCGATTGGACTGGCGGAAGGCGCCCTCCGGCGCTTCCTGGATCGATCGGCTGGGCGTCCCATTCGCGGCACGATCTACAAGAACCAGCTCGAGGCGCCGTTGACGCATCTGATGCTCTCGGAGGTTCACTCGAAGATCCGCTCGGCAACGCTTGTCGCGCGGGCCAATGCCCAGGAAACCGACCGTTTTGGCGCTATGACCGCGGCGGGAGAGCCGATCAACCCCCGTGAGCTACAGGAGTTCAGCGGCCGCGTACTTGTCGAAACCGCTTTTGCCGCAAAGTGGTGCGCCGAGGCGATCGAACTGCTGCAACGCAACTCGGGCTCCACAGCGATCATGGAGAACGAGCCGATTCAGCGCGCGTGGCGCGATGCCAGGGTTGTGACGCTCCATGGAGCTCTCAACCTTGAAGCCCTGTCGGAGAACTATGGGCGGTTGATGGCGGGTCTTGAGCCACATAAGTTTGGCGGTATCGCCGCAATCGACCGATTTGCGCCGGGCCCGGTAGAAGCAGTGCACTGAGCAGCAATCAAAAGGACCGGCTGGCATGGGACAGGCAGTCAACGGCATCGACGACGCAGTCATGGCGCCCGGAATCGACCCGGCGGTTCGCAAATATCCTGGATTGAACCCCCGCCAGCAGACTTCGGACGGGCTCATAATCGACTACGATGTGGCGGTGACGTTGCGGGACGGCACGACGATCTATACGGACATTTTCCGGCCTGCCGATGCCACTGGCCCACTTCCAGCCATCGTCTTATGGAGCGCCTATGGCAAGCACTACCGTTGGCCCCGTCCAGTGCTGGCGCGCTTTACAGACAATGCGACCATCAGTGATTACGCACCGATCGAAGCGTTAGATCCAGCGGTTTGGTGTCCGGCCGGCTATGCCATCGTTGTCCCAGATCCCCGCGGCGTGAACGCATCCGAAGGCGACGTTACAACGTGGTCACCACAAGAAGGCAACGACATCCACGACACGATTGAATGGCTTGCTGAACAGCCTTGGTGCAGTGGCAAAGTCGGTATGGGCGGTGCTTCATACTTCGGCATCGTTCAGTGGTTTGCCGGAGCGACCCGGCCGCCGCACCTTGCGGCGCTGATGCCGTATGATGGCATGAGCGACCTTTACCGTGAGTGCGCCTTTCACGGTGGGATACCGAATTACGGCTTCGTTGGATTTTGGAATGACCAAAGGCGTTGCTCGTACAATCGCGCGGAAGACTGGGTAGAGGCGATGAAAGCCCACCCATTCGTAGATGATTACTGGGAAAGCAAGATGCCGGCGGTCGAGAAGATCGAGGTGCCGACATACGTGATTGCAAGCTGGAGTGACCATGCCGTTCATACGCGCGGCTCGCTATCGGCATTTATGCGCGTCGGGACCGAGCAGAAGTGGCTAGAGGTGCATGGGCGCAACAAGTGGGCGCGCATGTACACGGCAGAAAGCCTTTCTCGCCAGATGGCGTTCTTTGATCGTTTTTTAAAGGGCATCTCCAACGAGGTGAGTACCTGGCCAAAAATCCGGCTTGAGGTGCGTGAGCAACTTGATGTTGGACATGAACGTGCCGAGCAGGAGTGGCCGCTTGCGCGTACGGAGTACACGCAACTTTATCTGGACGCATCCACGGCATCGTTAAGCCAGGAGCCAGTCGCCATCTCGTCATCGGTCTCGTACGATTCAACAGCGGCCGAACCGCAAGCAGTGTTCTCGCACCGGTTTGCGACAGACACGGAACTGACTGGTTACTTCAAACTCAAGCTGTGGGTTGCATGCGAGGACGGTGGCGACATGGACCTCTTCGCTGCCATTCAGAAGCTCGGCAAAGACGACAATCTCGTCAATTTCTACTACATTACCCGTTTCCGTTTCGGCCATGCCGCCCACGGGTGGCTGCGTGTTTCTCACCGCGAACTCGATGTAGCAGCCAGCAAACCTTATCAGCCGGTGCATACGCACCTAAGCGAGAAGCCGTTGCGACCTGGCGAAATCGTCCCGGTCGAGATCGAGATTTGGCCGTCCAGCACGTTGTTCCGCGCGGGTGAGCAAATGCGCGTCGTAATCATGGGGGCGGATCCGTTCCCTCCGTCAGCCGATCCGGGTGTCATCATTGCGCTGCATCCAGAAACTCGAAACGCTGGACGACACGTCATTTATACCGGTAAGGAATTCGACAGCCACGTGCTGCTTCCCGTCATCCCGCAATGATTGGGAATGGCAGACAACAAGAATGAGCGGACATGGCTTTGAGCCGTTAGACTAAGTAAAACCTGGGAGTGGAACATGGCTGAAAACGACAAAGCAGAGATTATCGAGATCCTGAACCTTTATGGTTTCGCGCTTGACGCACAACAGTGGGAGTTGTTCGACCGAATTTTCTCCGAGGATGTCTACGCAGATTTTGGTCCGGCAGGTGCGCGCTGGTCCGGTCTCGCCGACTTCAAACGCTCTTTTGCCGAGTTCCATGCTACGTTGGACAATCACCAGCATACAATGATGGGCCATCTCGTGCACGTCGATGGCGATAAAGCTTATTCGTTCTCTTATGGTAACTGGCTGCTAGTGCGCGAATCAGCCAAGGGAGGCTCCAGTTGGCTCGGCACCGGTTGGTATGATGACGAACTGGTGCGAACTGAGAGTGGCTGGCGCATCAAGCAACGGGTATGTCGACTGGTGTCTTGGACTGGCAACCCGCTCGTTCCAGTTCCCAATGCGGAACACAATCCGGATATGAAGACGAACGTGTTAAGTCTGGCTTGCGAAGCCGGGAACGTCGGGTTTCTCAAGGCGATCATGGCGCAAGGCGCTCGAGCCGGCGACAAAGTTTGACGGGAACGCTTGGCCAATCGCTGCGAGTCATCGGGGTGACTGAGCCCGCACCCGGTTGTTTAACTTGCTCCTTACATGCGCGCTTGCTTGCGACGGTCAGTCCAAGCAGGACATCCCGGTCGCGCTGCGTATGGCCAAGCGGTGGAGCTGGCGCCATAGCGGTTCCGAACTGTTCGTTGCGCGATCCGTGAAGGTAGTTGAGCAAAAACACATGAGGGATTTGATGTCTGGCGCCACTTCATCAGAGACCAAGCACGACATCACGACCGAGAGCCTTACAGGCGTTTTCGACGGTCCTGTTATCGGGTTAAGGTATCAAACACCGACGCTCACCGGCGTTACCGATGAGCGCGGCCAGTTTCGCTATCACCCAGGCGAGGCGGTCACGTTTTTAATCGGGCGGCTGACGCTGGGAACGACGGCAGGCGCGCCTCGGGTGAACGTCGCGCAGCTTGTTCACCGGGTTGCGGGCAACATCGATAAGCTGCACGATCCGGCGGTCACAAACCGTGCACGGCTTCTGCAGACGCTGGATCAGGATGGCGACGTGGAGAACGGCGTGACGATCGCGCCGGTGGTGCATGATATCGTAGGGTCGAGACTCATCGCGTTTGATACCCTGCCCGGCATCCACACCGAGGTGTCTCCCGGTTTGGACAAGTTTGAGAATGACCCGGCCGTTATCGATCTTCTCAGCCAACTCAACGCGACTTCTGGCGTGTTTACAGCTAGAACACCCCGCAAGCTTTGCGCTGCGGCCGCTGCACGGAACGCATTGCGCAGGAACATCCGCAGGATCATCAAGACGACCGATGTTAAAATCCCGCTTCGCGACGGCTCGCATGTTTGCGCAGACGTTTTCCGCCCTGCCGACGACGCCAAGCATCCTGCCATCATGAACATGAGCTTCTACGGGAAGAGTTTTTATCACGAATGTATCTGTAGTGACGCCGCGGCCGTCGAGAAAGAAGAGTTGGAGGATCGCTACTTCTCAGGAAATCCCGACGGTCTGCAGTATGAGAACCACGAGAGCGTCAACACGGTGGATTGGGTGCCTAACGGCTATGTGGTGATCCGCATCGATTCCCGTGGCGTCTGCAACAGTCCAGGTGTCCAGGCGCCATTGAGCCGCCAAGAGGCAGAAGATTACTACGACGCGATCGAGTGGGCTGGGGATCAGCCCTGGTGCAACGGCAATGTCGGGCTGTGGGGTATGTCCTACGTGGCAATGACGCAACACAACGTTGCCAGCCTACAGCCTTCCCATTTGAAAGCGATGATCGCGCAAGGTACCGACTCGGATCCATACAACGAATATCTGTATGGTGGCGGGTTATGGGATGACGCTTGGTGGACCTGGTGGCGACAAGTTTGGTCTGGCAAGAATAGCTGTGGAAGCCGCAGGGAGACCGACTGGATGGCTCAACTTCGAGCCAACACATTCGATGATCAACTGGTCTACGGTCCAAACAGCGCTAATTTCATGAAGCCGCAGCTAGAAAATGCCACGGCTCCCGTTTGGATCGTCGGTCCTCAAACCGGCGCTGTCATCCATCAACTCGGCAGCAGTGAAACCTTTATCCGCTCGGTCGCAGCCAAGGCGAAGAAGTTTGATTTCGTCGACGCATGGTTTCCGAATTCCTACCGCAGCGAGACAGTGGCCGAGCACCGGAGATACTTCGATTATTGGCTCAAAGGCGACGCGAACGGGGCCATGGATGGTCCGCCGGTGCGAGTCCAAGTGAGAACGGGTAACGCTGCCTATTACGAACTTCATGAAACCGAATGGCCGATCGCTCGGACGCGCTACACCAAACTCTACCTGGATGCTTCGCCATCGATGTGGCAAGGCGATGAGCGAAGGCAGGATCTGCTGCGAATCACGCACACTCCCCCGGCCGTCGAAAACAGCAAGAGCTATGACGCCCATCTAACACTTGGACAACCGGTGCCGTTCCCAAAAGGACACGTTGGGGGAACGCCCCGCTGGTCCACCGGGATATCCTTCGTAAGCGACCCGCTGCCTGAAGACATGGTGCTGATCGGGTACATGAAGGCCGGTCTATGGGTCTCCTCGACCAGCAGTGACATGGACGTTCACGTCTCGCTCCGTGTCATCGACGAGGAGGATGAGGAGTTACGGTATGAGGCGGTCGTGATGCCAATCGATCCCGAACATATCCACCCTGTCGGTTATGGCCTGCTCAAGGTGTCCCATCGCAAGCTTGATGAGGCCCGAAGCACCGGATATCTTCCCGTCCATACGCACGCTGCTGCTGACTACTCGCCATTAAAGCAAGACGAGATTGTCGCGGTAGAACTCGCGCTCAATCCCAGCACAGCCGTGATCAGGAAAGGCTGTCGCCTGCGACTCGACATTCAGCCCGCTGCGCCGGCCGGAATCCCCTCTCGTGCTTACGACCAAAGTTATCATCTCGGCGCAACCAACACCATTTATACCGGGCCCGAGCATCAAAGTTACATCCAACTACCGCTCGTGCCTCCAGCCTCGCTGTGACGTAAGCGGCAGGAAGCATGAGTTTTGAACGGCCACCATCATGGGCGCACGCGTTGCGGCGTTCTTGGCGGCGGAACGCGTCAGCTTTGGGATCCTAGGGCATGATTCTCGTGACTGCTGCCAATGGCAACCAAGGCAAGCTGTTGATCCCAAGGTTGCTGGCAGCAGGAGCGACGGTCCGGGCATTTGTGAAGACCGAAGCGTCCGGTTTGCTCCTGCGCCATGCAGGGGTTGCCGATGTCGTCGTTGGCGACATGTCGGACCACGACACGGTCGCGCGGGCCATGAAAGGGATCGAGAAAGTCTATCACATCGGGCCTACGCTTCATGCCAAAGAACGCGAGATGGGGTTCGCCGCAATCAACGCTGCGCGGGCGTCTGGGGTAAAACATTTCGTGTTTTCGTCGGTGCTGCACGCGATCACGACCGATCTGGTTCAACATGAGATGAAGCGCGACGTCGAGGAACATCTCTTGTCGTCCGGCTTGGAATTTACCATCCTGCAGCCGTCCAACTACATGTTGCCCCACAGGTTGCGGACGGTCTTCGAGCGAGGCGTGTTCCAACTGGCATGGTCACTCGATCGCTCTCAGTCGCTTGTTGATCTAGGCGATGTCACCGAAGTGGCCCATGCGGTGCTGACCGATAGCGAGCGTCATGCGGGAGCGACGTACGAGCTTGTTGCTCCGGGACGTTACACCGCGCACGAGCTAGGCAAAATCATGTCTCAAATTCTTGGGCGAGGTGTCGTCGTTGAACAGATCAGTGCCAATGTATTCTTCAAGGAGCGGATCGGCGAGCCAAGCCAATTTCCCTATGAGGCGCGGGCAATGCGCGCGATCAGCGCGCGCTACAGCAGCCACGACTTTATCGGTAACCCAAACGTCCTTACATGGCTGCTCGGCCGCCAGCCAATCAGCTACGCCCAGTTTGCTCGGGCCCAGTTCACTGCCATGAGCCTGGCCAAGCCAACCATCGGAGACACGCCGCGGGCAGTCTCGTTCACGGCTGAGTAAGACCGCCGAGTCCCTCCGCAAGACCCGGATGCCACCCGGTGCCCAGTCGAATAGCACGGCATGCGGAATACGGCCTGATGCGCGCTCATGATTTCGAAAACTCTGATGGGATCGCGCTGGTCTCCCCTGCGCCGGACCATTGCGATACCGCACTTCAGGTGTCAGACCGCAGCCTCACGTCAGCAGCCATCTGACAGGCCGTAAGCAGGAGGCGGCTTTGGACGGCTGGCTAAACATTGCAGCCGTAAGCCTCCTCGCGTCGTTCGCGCGAGGACTGGCTCGGGATCATCTCGCCGTAGGCGCCGCGATCTCCACCGTTTGGTCCAACGCGCAGGCCGAAGGACAGATCAACAAGCTGAAGGTGATCAAACGCCAAATGTATGGCCGAGGAAACCTCGACCTACTTAAAGCAGGCGTGATCGCCGCGGGTCGCTGACCATCATCGGGATTGCGTCACAACCTCGATTGGACGCCGATCACCCTACCCACGGAGGTCAATCGAGTTCCTCCAAGAGGAGGTAACCCCCATCATCCGAGGCGTGCAGGCTCTCCAACTGCTGCGGCGATATGCCGGACAGCGAAGGGATGAACTTAGGTTCTGCGCCAAATACCCGGCCATCCGTCAGCTTCAGCATGACCGCGCTGTTCCCGCGATCAAACCAGGCTTTCTGCGCCTGGCTCCTGGGCTGCGGCGTCTTCCTCGGCGCGGATTGCACGGTCGAGTGCCTCCTTGGTGCTTCATTCCGAGCACCCCGCTCGAGTGCAAGGCGGAAGACGCGCGCGGCATCCAGCCGATGCAGGATGGCCAGAGGTTCTGTCCGTCACTGACATAGGCGGAGACGCTCTTGTCGCAGGCTACGGCGGCAAGCATGGGAACGAAGCCATGACGTTCCCCCATGCCGTGGGTCGAGCGTGGAAGCCGGACCACGGATGCCCGCAACCCGCGCTCGGCAAGTGCGAACGCTGTCTGCTCCGACGCGCGGGGAAACTCAGGGATGATGGGCGGCCTCGCGTCTTGCGTGAATGTCCCCCAGCCCGGTAGCAGGCCGAGACCGCCTACGACGGTGATCGGCCGGTCAGAACCAGCGAACACCTGCGTATTCTGACGATGCCGCCCGGGTATTCCAACCCTTATCCGCGCATCGTTCTAATCTGATGGCGCCCACCATTCCGATCTGATCGCGCCCGGGGTGGT
>CAXTNN010000023.1:0-24318 GCA_964245545.1 uncultured Acetobacteraceae bacterium
CGTTTGGACGCCGATCACCCCGCTAACGGGGTCCCTATTCCACGCCTATCCACAGTATGCGACCACGTCGTGATCGTCGCACAGCGCCTCGACCTGCGCGCCCCAGTAGGTCAGGTCGAGCCCGACCGGGTGCACGAGCACGACCGGCGCATGGCCGCCGGTGGCCGGTGCGGACGAGGTTGACGAAGGGCGCAGTGGCGGCGTGCAGGGCGGGCATCAGTGCTCCTTGTCCCAGGCGCTGGGCGCCGGGTCGAGTTCGATCCCGAGGTTGGCAATGAAGCGGGCCACCGTCATGTAGTGGCCAATCAGGATCAGGACGGTCGCGATCTCCCGCGGCGACAGCGCGGCGGCAACAGCAGCGAACGTCGCGTCCGAAACGGGGACATCGGCCACGCATTCATCGACGAAGGCCAGGAGCTGGCCACCTGGCGAGAACTGCGGGCAAGATGCGGACTGGGCTGCGGCGATGCCTGGTGCCGCCAAGACCACGGCGAGCACCGAGCGGGCCAGCGCTTGGCAAGGCCATCGAACCTTTGCCGGTCTCTCCCGGCGGCCACGGCGTGCGGCATCCTGCCGCCAATGCTGGTTACCGTCCCAGCCATGGGTCCAGTGATTTGGGCGGGGCAACCTCGTCTACACCCCTGATATGTGGGCTTGCGCCGTCGGCAGCATGGCAGACAAAGGTAAACGGCCGGTTAGGACTTACCCTCATGGTTCCCGGGGGGTCACCCGCTCAAGGCTCCAACGCCCGCCACGATCTCGGCCGCCAAAGCTGGCCAGCGACGCACCACCTCGTCCCATAGCGCCTGCCCGGATCGCGGCATGGTCTGCCCAATCTCGCGCAGCTCCGCGGGAGATAGGTGCCGGATCAGCGCCGCCAGGTCATAGGCATCGCCGTCATGTTCGATTACGGACGCCGGTTCGTCGGCCGCTGTCGCATGCTGCCCAGACGCGTCGTCTGAAACAGCCACCACTCGCAGCCGAGTGGGAAACGGGATGACGTTCGTGGCAGATCGGGTTCATCAATCACGGCCATCTCCGCGGCGCACGAGGCATCGCCTACAGTTGAGTCATAGTGCCGGATATTTGTCGATCGGCAAGCTGACGAGCATCCTGCTGGCATGTGCGGCCGCGTTGCTTCCTACCTGCCACCTGACGCCATCCGCGAGTTGCTCGCCACGACTGACGCGGTGAGCCATCCCCATCGCTGCCTTACTCCGCGGCGCATAATCCCTGGATGTGATCAACGACATGCCTGGGATCGTATGGCTTCGGCAGGAAATGACTGCCGGCGGGCATCTCGGATGGTTGGGGGCGCGCCTGTCCCGAAGCGACAAGCAAGCCAATCCAAGGCCAATGGGTCTGCGTATGGTGCGCCAGTGCCAACCCGTCCATTGTGCCTGGCATATGTATATCAGTGAACAGGGCGCAGATATCAGAAGATTGAGCTTGCAAAGCCGTTAATGCATCTTCGGCATGGCAAGCTTCTATGACCTCGAAACCGGCCGCAGCTAGGGTCTCGACCGTCGTCCAGCGAAGCAAAAACTCGTCTTCGGCAACGAGGACAATTTTGGACTTTGTTGTCATCCCTCCTAGAAGACGCTGGGCAGTCAAGTGTTGCAGGTGAACGGATTAGTGACTGGTAAAGTCTGGCTGCGTCATCATCGCGCGATTCGGCTCTTGCTCATCCGCAGGGTGACAACGGCACCCTCCACCGGCCAGTGAAACGCAATAGAACCGCTGAGATGCCCGGAGAGGCTTCGAGCGATGAGCTTGCTGCCAAAGCCCTCAGGCCCTCTACGGGCGGTGATGGCGGGTCCTCCCCGCTCAGTCCAGAGCATGACAAGATCATCG
Source organism: uncultured Acetobacteraceae bacterium (assembly GCA_964245545.1). Taxonomy (GTDB): domain Bacteria; phylum Pseudomonadota; class Alphaproteobacteria; order Acetobacterales; family Acetobacteraceae; genus LMUY01. The sequence goes on from CAXTNN010000023.1 coordinate 1,855, forward strand.
CCATCATTCGTGCAGCACACGTCCAGCGTGCCGCTCGCGGTCGACAGCGCACCATATTTGACCGCATTGGTGGCCAGTTCATGGACGACCAGGGCAAGCGTCGTGGCGGTTGCTTCACCGATCGGCAACTCCGGGGCGGAGATATGAATGCAACCGCCGACAGTTTTCTGATTGTTGTAGGGCGCGAGTAGGACAGTCAGCAAATCGCCAAGCAGCGCTTTACTCACTTGGCCGGAGTCGGGGCGGACCAGGTCGTGGGCGCGCCCTAGACCCGTCAGCCGAGCCCTCAGGTCATCAGCCATCTCCGCCGTCGTCTCGGCCGAGCGGGCAGCCAAGCCGGTCAGGGCAGATGCCAGCGCAAACAAGTTCTTGATGCGGTGGTTCATCTCGCCAGCCAGCAGCTCACGGGTCTCTTCAGCCTGCTTGCGGTGGGTGACGTCGAGGAAGACCCCGAACATCACCCGATCGACGATGCCGACGTCTTCGCTTTGGCCCCGGGCTGAGACCCACCGGATTTCGCCACTGTGCAGGATGCGGAAGTCAATCTCGTAGGCGCCGATCGTCCTGCGGGTTGCGGTAAATGCCGCCCTCACCCGCCCGAGGTCCTCAGGGTGGATGCGGGCGGATAAGGTTTCAAAGGTGATTGGCCCGTTCCGCGGCACCCCCCACAAGCCGTGCGCACGCTCGTCCAGAGCGATCTCGCCGGTGTCGACGTTCCACGACCATAAGGCAACGCCGGCTGCGTCCGTCGCCGTGCGAAGCCGCTCGGCATCCCATACCAGGGCGTTTGACCCATCCCATGACATACTACGCTTGAGCCGCTTCCATGGTCACACGTCCGACCCTTCCTGCGATCGCATGGACGGGCTTAGAGGGCATCTGGAGCAAAGTCACTATCTCTACCATCTGCTACGCCGCTGCCTACTCCCGCCTCCCGCATGGCCTGCAAGTCGTTCAGCAGCCCGGCCAACACCGCGGTTGAGGTAGACGGGCAGCCGAACGGGTTTACATCCTCAACCTCCCAAGGATCGCTAGAACGACACCAAGCTAACGCAGTCACTTTGACGAGAACGCCGGCCAGTGTGGTTGCCTGATAGCGCACGGCCTCGCGTGCGATCGCAGCAGTCACTTTAGTAAGCCGGCTTGCTCGCAAGGTCTTCGGGCCATCGTCGTCTTCTTCGTCTTCGGCAAGCGCCCACGCTTCGTTTTCCTCAGCCCAAGCTTGGCGCAGAGCGCGACCTAGCCCGATCAGCTTAGCATCTCGGCAAGGCAATGCTGCGATGACCGAGGGTGGAGCGGCGCTCATGCTCCCTTCTCCGCCCGCTTGATCTGCATCGCTTGATGGATGTTGCCGCCGGGTTTGCAGCCCTCGACCATCCGGAGCCCGCCTTCTAACCAGTCGAGGAACAGGTCCTGCGGCAACCCGCCCGCCACGGTGATGAACGCGTGCATGTGCGTTTCCTGTCGGCTGAGCAGCGGGTAGTCCGCCAGCGTCGACCCCGGGGTTACCAGCCCCCGCGCCGTCTGCTGCATTGGCGACAAGCCAGGTCGGTGCGCAGGCTGGTCGGCGATCGGCTGCACGATACGGGCTGGCAGCAACAGCCGCGGGTGCTCGGCTGTCTTGGACCAGCCGGCAACACCGGAGACCATCGTCCCGCCCACGATGGCCAGGAAGCCCCTGCGGCCGTTCATAGGGCACCTGCCTGCATGATGTCGAAGAGAGCCGACAACGCCACGGCGCCGCCGCCCACAAAGCCAGCAGAGGGCCTGTGAGGATCGACATTGCGGAGCGCGTGAAGAGCCTTGGCCTCGCGGCCAGCGGTGGTGTGGGCAGGGGTGGCAACAACGATTGCATCAAGCCGCAAGACCTCGCGGCAAACCAAGCGGCAAACCTTTTCATGCGCCAGCCGCCCGCGGACCTTAGCTGCCCTCAGTTGCGCTTGCAGATCGGCTAGCTGCTCCAAGTAGGCGAGCAGGTCGGCGTCGCGGTGGTCCAATTCGGCCGGAGCGAGAGCTTGGAAGTCGAAGGGCGCGCTCATGCCCCGGTCCTCCCCACCCAAATGCCATCGCGGGTGTAACCGTCTGGCAGCGGTCCCCACTTGGCAGTCAGCCGCCCAATGATCTCGGCACGCGCGGGGGCAACCATGTCGCGCAGCAGCGAGGCCAGCAGGGCGCTGGCCGGAGTGCTCTCATCGCTATCGTCGTAGGCGTCTCTGTCCCACGCCGCCAACGCGAGCGCCTTTGCCCGCAACCCTTCCAGTGTTTTAGCCGACGTGGCCACAATCAGGTTGTAGGTCGCCCAATCCACTTCGTTGTCTTCCATCTCGGAAGCCACTTCATCGGAGGCCACCACGTAGGCATACCAGTCCGCATACTGGGCCTCGGCAAAACGCCGGCAGGTGGCGATGAACTCAGCTTCGGACTGGTCTGCTCCGATGACGGCTGGCGCGCCTGCGGCTATGACCAGGCCGCCCGCGCCGGTCAGGAGGTTTCTGCGGCCGGTCATGCCCCGGCCCTCCCCAGCAGATCGCGGCAGAGCGACATGGCAAGGTCTTCGTGCGGCTGTGCCACCTCCTCCCATTTCCCCCACGCCTGGGCCCCTGGCACATCCATCGCCAGCGTTGCGCGCAGTGCCTCCGCCTTGCAGCGGAGCCCTTCAGGCGTTCGCGCGGGTAGCCTGCTGATTGCCGCAAGAACGGCGTCCCGGTGGTCGCACACCGGCGCCATGTCCTCCACCTCCATACGGCCATCCACTTCGGCCGCAGCAAGATCGAGATCAACGAGGCGGAGGCTGGCGCAGGCTGTCAGCAGCTCGCCGTCCAGCTCCACCGCCTTCGCCGCGCCGGCCTCCGCCGCGGTGAGCAGCAGCAGCGCCCCAACAGCGCCGAACAGGTCCCGGCGGGTTGCTGCGGCCACCGGCGGCGCCTGGTGCGGGTCGGGCGCCCGCTGGAGGGTGCGGCCGCTCATGTCCCTGCTCCCGGGTAGGCAAGCTCACAGAGACCAGCCACCAAGCTGACGACGAGCCGCTTATCCGTGGTCAGATCGTCTTCCTTCACCTCGCTGTATGAATAGAAGAGTTGCCAGTCCAGCGGCGCGTCGCCGCGGCACCAAACGATGGCCTTGGCCTTGACGAGGGCACCTTCGACGCTCCGGAGCGGCGTCTCCTCGATCTCGTGAACCAGGTCGTGCACGACGCCCCACTCCGGCAGTTCGTCGCAATCCTGATCAGGGTTCGTGACCTCCATGACCGCTAAGGCTTGGTCCAGGGCAACGCACGCCACGTCTAACGCGGCCCCCAAGCTCAGAAGGTGGGCGTCTGGGTGCGTGGACGCGACTGGCGCCGCACCGGCTTGCGAGGATGCTGCGGCGGCTGCCAGACCAGGCAGCAGCGCCGCGCCAAAAAACAGACGCCGTCGGGTGGGCTGGCTCCCAGTGGATGGTGTAGGCTCGATGATAGCTTTCGGCATGAGTGGTAACTCACTCTGCTGAGGGTTAGGCCAGCGGGTGGTGATGACACCCGCTTGGCCGCCCCGCCCGTTTTGGGCTGGTGCCGGGGGCCGCCCGGCGCGGAATGGCGTCAGGCCGAACAGTCGACCGAACGCAATGGGGGTGCGACGTCGACGCCCAGCGGCCGGCAAGCGTGGTCGGCGACGTCCCGGATGACCTGGGGCGCCGGCCGCTCGCGCAGCTTGGCGACTTCGGCCCGCAACGCCGCCAGCTCGGCCGCGATCAGGGCAAACTGCGGCTTGCAATCGGCCAGTGGGCTGAACCGCTCCATCATTCGGAGCCATTCCAGCACGTCGCGGTTGGCGGCCATCAAGCGGCCACCTCGGCGGGAGCAAACGCCAGCATGGCGACTTCAGCCGCCACCAAAGCCTTGCGGGCGGCGCGGAGATGCGCACGGGCGCTGTTGATCTGGCGGAAGGCATTGGCCTGCCAGTAGCGGCGCATTGGCCCGCGCAGCCGGTTCGCAGCGCCGAGGGCGGCGCAGTGAACGGCGACCCATCCTTGACGCGCCTCGACCTCGCGCTGAGCGGCAGCCAACGCCCATTCGGCTTTGACCTGCTCGGAATGACCAAGAACCTGCGCGGCTGGGCGCAGGAGGGGGATGGACCGCAGCGGGTTGTATACGGCGAGCGGGTTGCGGGTCTGATAGGTCAGCATCTCAATCTCCGCTTGAAGCGATTTGCTTCATGTGACAGAGATTACCCCATAACCATCGTCGGTCAAGCTATTTATGTCATGTGAAGTGAATTGCCTCTAACAGCCGGGCAGATAAGGGCTGCCAGGGGCTTTGTGGGATGGTCGGCCCGCCAACTGGCGGAGGCTGCCAGCCTTGGACTCTCGACCGTCCAGCGTGTTGAAGCAGGTGGTTCAGTCACGCCGGCCAACATGAAGGCCATGCAGCACGCCCTTGAAGCCGCTGGCGTCGAGTTCATCCCCGAGAACGGCGGCGGCGCAGGGGTTCGGATGAAGGCGCCGAGCGAGCAATAAATCTAGGCATGACGCCAATACGTAACGACGCTACTACATAAGGACGCCACCATGTCGGTGCTGACGATCGCCAGTAGCAAGGGCGGCCCAGGCAAAACCACCCTTGCCCAAGTCTTAGCTGGCAGCCTAGCCGGCTCGTGCCGCTTGGTAGCGCTTGATGCGGACCCGACGCAGGCCCTCTCCCGATGGGCTAGTGACGCTTACGAGGGTCCGTCGTTTGAGGCCATCGCAGAGCCCGACGAGACCCGCCTAGCCCACCTGATCGGCAGCAAGGCGGATGCGGCTGACTTAGTGCTGGTTGATACCGCCGGCTTCGGCAACCGAGCTGCCACCGTCGCAATGACCAGCGCCGACGCTGTACTGATCCCCACCCTCGCGGGCGAGGCCGACATCACCGAGGCAGAGAAGACGATGCGACTGGTGGAGGGCCTGGCTCGAGCAGCCCGGCGGCAAATACCGGCCATGGTGGTGTTCAACCGGGTGCGGCGGACGTCTCTGGCCCGGCATGCAGACGCTGAGGTGAAGCAGGCGAAGTTGCCTCGGCTAGCTGCCAGCCTGTCCGACCTGGTGGCCTATGGGGAGTTGTCCTATTCCGGCCGGGTCCCGTCCACCGGATCGGCCGGCATGGAGGTGACGGCTTTGCTGGCTGAGCTGCGCCGCATAGGCTGGATACCGCCTACGCGTAACGACGTTGGTGCGTAGCGACATGAAGACTTCGCTCAAACCTCGCCGACCCTCGCCGACTGAAGCGCTGGCTATAGCCACGAGCACAGCCCCACAGCAGCCACCGGCGGTGGCTTCGGCGCGAGGGTATATCGACCCTCCAACCACGCTCAACCTGCGGGTCCGCACGTCCAGTGTGGCTGCGTTGGCAGCAGTAGCGCAGGAGCGGGGACTGACCATGAAACAGGTTGTTTGTCAGGCGCTAGCGGCTGCAGGCATCGCCGTAGCGCCGGCTGACCTGGAAGATCGCACGCCACGCCGTCGGTAACGACAACACGCCATGACGTAACGACGTAACATCAGTGTTGCGTATCATGTCATTAGGTCGCTAAGCGGCGTGCGACCAACGGCCCACAATCGCTCTTGCATCCTGGCCTGTAATTACGCATAGTGCGTAATAGCCGAGGCGATCAAGCCCGGCCGACCGAGGGCGACCCGATGAGCGATATTGCCGACTACGCTGACCGTCTCAACATCCGCGAGCAGATCGCGCGCATCGACCGTTCGCTGGATGAAGCGGCTAAGTTCCGCTCCGAGCGGGTCAAGCTGGACGCGGAAGCCGCCAAGCTGCGGCGGGATCGCTTCCTTGCTCCGGCCGTAGCCTTAGCTGCCACGTTGGGTGCCATTGCGGCGCTTACCCCTGCCATCCTTCGGGCACTAGGAGGCGGCGGGTGAGCCCCACCCGGCTGCGCGAGATACTGGACCTGCTGCATTGGTCGCAGCGTGGCTTGGCCGACGTGCTGGCCTACAGCGAGGGCACGGTGCGGGGGTGGGCACGAGGGGCCCGAGAGATACCCCCAGAAGTGGCGCAATGGCTGGAGACGCTGGCTGCCGCCCATGCGGCGCATCCGCTGCCCGCTGGGTGGCGGCGGGAAGCGGCTCAGATGCCGGTGCTTGGAGTTTGTCCGAACTGACACACTTGAAACGACTGGCCGCCTGCGGCCAGTCTTCAGCGCAACGGAGCAGTAACGCGAAGTGTTAGGCTGGCGGCGCCGCGCCGATCGCGCCCAACATCTCCTGCCACCTCTCCACAGCCTCGGCAGCCGTGACCGTCCGGCCCTCCGCCGCGATCATCCCAGCCGCCAGCACGGCCGCGACAATCTCCCGCTGGCCCTCGCGGGTAGCTGGTGCCGGCGGTGGTGGCGCGGGCGGGACGTAGCCGACCGAGCGGGGCAGCCCCATGCCTTCCAGCGCAAGGGCACGTGTGTAAGGGTCGATCATCTGCCTTCCTTCATTGAGGGCATAGCGTCGGTTGTCATGTAGACAACGCTAAGGGTGAACGGGTCCGGAACATTGATCATGCGGCGATCCTGTTCCTGCCGAGATTAAGCGGTCGGCGCCGGTCTGCGGTCGCGGCAGCACGATCCCAGAGGAAATCGCCGGAGAAGCCAATATGCTCCCAGGTGAGCGGCGACGTATGGGCGAGAAGCACGTCCGGCACGGGTTTGCCCTGATCGCGAAGGTGCTGGACGGCATCGGCCGGATAGGTCGAGTTCCAGTATACAATGGCGGCGATCACCAGGTTCAAACCGGAGGCGCGGAATTGCTGCGCTTCGTGCCCCTGATCGGCGATGCGGCCCTGCTTGAACGTGCAAACGACCTGGGCCAGGGCGTGGCGCTGCTCGCTCTTGTTCAGACCGGCCTGGCAACGCTGGCGTAGGTCGGGCGACTCAAGCCAGTCCAGCATAAACAGGGTGCGCTCGACCCGCCCCAACTCCTGCAGCGCCAGGTCGAGTTGGTTCTGCCGCTGAAAGGCGGCCAGTCTCTTCAGCATGGCCGACGGCAGCACGGTGCCAGCCTGCAAAGAGGCGACCAAGCGCAGGATTTCACCCCAGTGGTCGCGGATGACATCGGCCTTGATCCGGCGACCGATCAGCGGGGCCAAATCCTTGTAGGCCGTGGCCGGTCCGATGGTCGCGAGCTTGCGGTCGGGCAGGTCGCGCAGCCGCGGGCAGAACCGGAACCCCAGCATGGCGCAGAGAATGAATACATGGTCCGAGGCGCCGCCCGTGTCGGTGTAATGCGTGCCGATCCGTAGAGCGGTGCCATGATGCATGAGGCCGTCCAGGACATAGGGCGCCTCGTGGCTGGTCGCCGACATGACGCGCACGCTGTAGGGCCCGTGCTGGTCGGAAACATGGGTGTAGAAGCCCAGGCCGGGATCGTGGCCATAGCGGGCGTTTACCTCGCCGGCAGCGTTGCCTCGCTTAGCCGAGCGGAAGAACTGTCGGTCGGAGGACGAGGTGGTGCCGTCACCCCAGGTGCACGCAATTGGCAGGGCGTGGTGGGCGTCGATGATCCGGGCCAGGGCCGCCTTGTAGGTGTCCGGTCGTATGTAGGCGTCGGCGGTCCAGATCAGCTTATCGCGGGTGACGCCGTGGCTGGCTGCGGCCATCCGGCCCAAACCGAGATTGGTGGCGTCGGCAAGGATGGCGGCGAGCAGGGCGTTCACGTCGTCGCAGCGCTCGCCGGTGCGCAGGTTGGTGAAGGCGGACGCGAAGCCCGTGATGCGGTTCACCTCGTGCAGCAGCTCGGTGATGCGCGCGGGCGGCATCATCGCCTCGATCCCGTCGGCAAAAGCGCGCACCTCGGCCGTAGCCGTCGCCTTCACCGGCGCGACATGCAAGCGGCCATCGCGCAGTTCCACGCCCTCCAACTCGCCTCGCAGCAGCCGGCGGGAGAAGCGTTTCAGCCGACGGTCGAGTTCACTGGCCCTCCCAGCGAGCCACTCATCCGCCGTCGCGGGCAGCTTCAGCCCTGCGGTGATGACCGGGACGGCGTCTTGCGGCACCAAATAGCTGTCGAAGCGGCGGTAGTTGGCGGAACGTTCAACCCAGACGTCACCCGAGCGCAGCTTGTCGCGCAGCGTCGCGAGAACCGCCGTCTCGTAAAGGCGCCGGTTCAGTCCTCCCTCCTCCATCACCAGACGCCGCCATTCCTTGCGAAACGGCACGGGCGCGTCCGGCGGCACTTCGCGCTTGCCGGACTCGTTGAGGCCCGCCAGCAGCGTGAGCGCGGCCAGCATGGGATCGCCGGCGCGTGCCGACCGGAACTGCAATGCCTCGATCAACGCGGGGGCGAATTTCCGCAGTGTCTTCCAACGATCGGCGGCGCGCACCAGCGGATCCTCTCCAGCGAGGTTGGCCAGCTCCTGCACTTCCTCGCGCACCCGTAGCAGCTTGGGCCAGCCCACGGCGTCGTCCACGGCCTCGAACGCGTCGGCGTCACTCTCCTGCGCCGCGGCGAGCGCCTCGATGGTGCCGTGGAACAATCGCATGAGGCGTCCCACGTCGCTGGCACTGGCGGCGTAACGGCGCCGGGCGGCGTTGCGCGCTTTGGCGAACAGGCCGCCGATCAGCTTATCAGTCATATCCAGCACCGCGTCCGTGAGCCGCGCTTCGAGATCGAGCACGGTGGCCACCAGGATTGCGCGCCGACGGTGTTCGGAATAGCGGCCGAGTTGATGGGCGTCGGAGGCGTGGCCCTCGCGCACGAACTGCTGCAACCGGCCCTCATGGACGTGACCACCGCTCTCGGCCGGCACGCCGATGCCCCGGACCAGCTTCAGACGGTCAAGCAGCTCGCGGATGTGGTCCGCCTTGGGTGCGATCGGCATGGATTTGAGCCAGGCGAAGGGCGTCACGCCCACGGACGGGTCGACGACGAGCAGCCCGTCCAGCTTGGTCAGATGTTCAGAGGACAACCCGGCCACCAGAGCATCGGCCGTCCGCTTGCGAGCACGCGCCCGACCAGCGATGGCGATGCGCTCGATCACGACCGCGCCGGGCAGGATGATGTGAGCCGCCCGCAGAGCCGCAACGACCGCCGCGACGATGGGCTGGCCGTGGTCGGTGCCGCGCGCCGCATCCGCCGCCGCTTCGATCATCGGCGGCAAGTCGGCCATGGTCGGCGGGCGCAGGCGCAAGGTGGCGGCGAGCTGGCGCGCGTGGTCCGTCATGGTTTGCGGGCGGCGGGCGTATTCGGCGAAAGCGGCTGCCGGGATCTCGAGCTGATCCGCCATCCAGGACACGAGGGCGTCGGGTGGCTGGTCGAGATAGGCGAGCGCCGTGCCGGGATAGCGCAGCAAGGCGAGCTGCACGGCATAACCGAGGCGGTTGGCATCGCCGCGACGTTCGGCCACGAGGTTCCGATCAACCCGGGACAGGGTGAACAGGCGCGCGAGGGAGTCGGCGTCGGGCGGAATGCCCAGGAGCGCTTGGCGCTCCTCATCGGTCAGCAGTTGTCGGCGTGCCACGGCGTTTCTCCCGTCCCATAAACGTCTATGTTCATCATGGACGGCGACGCATTGGGAGACGTAGTCTGTGGACGGGCTTTGGTCCTCCGGCGCTGCGGCCCGGCACCTGTCCAGAGAACGACCGAGGCTGTTGAAAAACTCGCTTGCGGGCGCATTCGGCGCGTGATTCGGTTTTGGTTATGACCGGACCGGAGATCACGACGATGATGGGCAGGCTTTCAGGGCAAGAGCCGCTGTTCTTTGGTTTCCGGCTTGAAGACCACGTGCCCGCCAATCACCTGCTCCGCCGCGTCGACGCGGTGCTCGACTTCGGCTTCGTCCGGCAGGCTCTCGCACCATACTACAGCTTGACCGGACGGCCGTCGGTCGATCCCGAGCTGATGATGCGCATGCTGCTCATCGGCTATCTGCATGGCATCCGCTCCGAACGGCGGCTTTGCGATGAGGTCCACCTCAACCTCGCCTACCGCTGGTTCTGCCGCCTGGGGCTGGACGGCTGCGTGCCCGACCACTCGACGTTTTCCAAAAACCGCCATGGGCGCTTCCGCGACGGCGACCTGCATCGCCTGCTGTTCGAGGAGGTCGTGCGAGTTTGTGCCAAGGCCGGGCTGACACCCGGCCGCGACACCGCGATCGACGCGAGCACGATCGAGGCCGACGCCGGCAGCGAGCGCAAGTTCACCGGTGCGGCGGATGCTAACGCCTGGGACGAGCAGGAGCGCCAGGCCCAGCCTGTGCGCGAGTATCTCGCGGCCCTCGATGCCGCGCTGCCAGCCGCTCCGGACGAGCGCGAGCCAGCGCCGCCCAAATACACGTCGCCCATCGATCCGCAGGCCGCCTGGTCGATCAAGCATGGCCCGGGGCGGTTCAGCTACGCCACGAACTACCTGATCGATAGCGAAACAAGCGTCATCCTGGACGTCGAGGCTACGCCCGCGCGCCTGGGCCCCGAGGTGGCAGCAACGCGAACGTTGATCATGCGCGCCGCGGACCGGTTTGGTTTCCACCCCGAACGCCTCGCCGCCGACAAGGCGTATGGCACCGCAGGCCTGCTGCGCTGGCTGTTCGAACGCGGCATTGAGCCGCATGTGCCGTTGCTCGACCGCACGGCGCTGACCCAGGGCAAGCTCCCCCGCTCGGCCTTCACCTATGACGAGACCGCAGACGCCTATACCTGCCCCGAGGGGCACCAACTCCGCCACCGCGGCTACGAGCGTCGGACCCACACGCATCGCTACAGTGGGTCGCCCAACACCTGCGGCGCCTGCCCGCGAAAGCCGGAGTGTACCGACGCGCGCACGAGGCGCGTGCTGAGAATGGCTGACGAGGCTGTGCGCGATCGGGTACGCGATCTCGAAGGCACGCCCGCTTTTGTCCGCTCCCGTCGCCTCCGAAAGCGCGTCGAGCGTCTCTTCGGCCAGCTCAAGCGCAACATGGGGCTGCGACGGCTCAAACTGCGCGGGCTGCGCGGTGCCGCCGAGGAGTTCACGATGGCCGCCGCCGCCCAGAACCTAATCTTGCTCACCAGGAAGCCAGCGCCCGCCTGAACCGGAGGGCAGCTTGCGCCTAGGGCCGCCCCCGTCTCGACGCCTCGACTGCCGATTACAGACGTTCCGGCCGAAAAGCCACCTTCTTCAACAGCCTCGACCGTTTGGGAGACGCGATGATCGGCATTCTGGGCTACGCCCGCGTCTCGACCGGCGACCAAGACGTCGCAGGCCAGACCATGCGTCTGACCCAGGCCGGCGCAATCAAGGTGTTCACCGACGTGCGCTCCGGCCGCAACATGGATCGCCCTGGTCTTCAAGAGTTACTCGCCTACGCCCGCCATGGGGACACACTGGCCGTGGTACGCCTGGACCGGCTGGGAAGATCGCTGGGCGAGCTGCTGGCGACGGTGACGATGCTGAAGGAGCGCGGCATCGCGCTGCTCAGCCTGGAAGAGAAGATCGACACATCCTCGGCCGCTGGCGAACTGGTCTTCCACGTGTTCGGTGCCATCGCACACTTCGAGCGCAGGCTCATTGCTGAGCGAACCAAAGACGGCATCGCAGCGGCCCGCGCCAAGGGAAAACGACCCGGGCGTCAACCGCTTGACCAAAACCGAGTGAGCGCTGCACTCAAGCTGATTGCAGCGGGGCTGTCGCCCACTGACGCCGCGCGCCAGATCGGCCTCGGGCGGTCCACTGTATATCGGGAAGTCGGGCGGGTCGGCCGTTCGTTGGGCCTTCCACCAGGAAGCAAGGCCGGATGAGCGTCGAGGTCGCCTTCTTCAACGGCTCGGGCCTGCTCCCTCCGTCGCTGGAGGCCGAGGTGCGCGCCGGCATCGGCGACGCGGTCGCCGCGCTGAGCCGTCATGTCGCGCTCGGAAAAATCGGAATCGCAGTGCACCTTAGCTGTAGCGACGCGCAATGATGAACGCCTCGGCGCACAATCATCTGGCTTTTCTGACGCACATTAGCTGAGACGGACGGGACTGTCCGACGCACGCTATTGGAGAACGGGCGCACGATCATTGAGACGGACGCGAGATCGTGGCGATCGGCGCAGAATGGTTGAGACGGCGATTCGTGAGGAAAACGGCCGGTTTTCTGGCACTTGCCCCCAGCTGGCGGAACATAGCGGAAAACCGCAAGGAAACTCATTGCGGAAATGATCGCCAGCTTGCAGGGTGGCCTTCATCTTTCCTGAAGGTACTCCGGTGCAATCATGCTGATCGGCTACGTCCGGGTTTCGAAGTCGGACGGCACCCAGACGCTTGCACCTCAGCGGGATGCCATGCTTGCTGCTGGCGTTGATCCCACCCGTATTTACGAAGACTTGGCGTCCGGCCGCAGGGATGACCGTCCCGGCCTGGCCGCCTGCCTGAAAGCCATTCAGCCGGGCAACACCCTTGTTCTATGGCGGTTGGACCGGCTTGGCCGTGACCTGCGCCACCTGGTCAATACGGTTGAAGACCTACGCACGCGGGGTGTCGGCCTGAAGGTGCTCGCCGGTGCCGGTGCCCAGATCGATACCACGACCGCCAACGGCCGATTGGCATTCGGCATCTTCGCCGCTTTCGCGGAGTTCGAGCGCGAGCTGATCGCGGAGCGCACGAATGCAGGGCTGGCTGCCGCGCGGGCCCGCGGGCGCATGGGCGGCCGGCCTCGTAAGATGGATCGCCCCACCCTGGTGATGGCGATGTCAGCAATGGCAGATCGCAAGGCAGTTGCGGCTGAAGTCGCCGCACGGCTAGGGCTGACCACCACTACGCTCTACGCCTACGTCAACGGAGACGGGACGCCCAAGGCTGCTGGCCAGGCGGTGCTTGATGGCACGCACCGGCCTGGCAAGGCTGCAAAGCAGTCCCGGGCGGTGCCAGGGTCACGACGGTCTCTGGCAACGGCCAGCGTTTGATGCCCAAAGCGGTCGCCGTGCCAGTCGAGGCGCTTGCGACGCTTCGCCGCCGCCTCGCTGCTCTGCCAGGGCGGCATCCGGAGCGGCTCGCGCTCATGGCGTCCACATCCCAGCTCTACGCGGTCAGCCGGGCGACGCTGTATCGCCTGCTGCGAGGTGGTCGCCGCGCCAAGGACGCGTACCGAGAGGACCGGGGCCGGCCGCGGTCCATGCCAGCGGCAGAGATCGAGCGCTGGTGCGAGATCGTCGCCGCCATGAAGCTCAGGACCACCAACAAGAAGGGCCGCCACCTTTCGACAGTGCGCACCCTGCAGCTCCTAGTTGAGCACGGCGTGGATACGCCGGACGGTTTCCAGAAACTCACACCGGGCCAGCTTACCGCATCCACCCTCAACCGGCACCTGAAGCGCCTTGGCTATGACCACGACCGGATGACTCGGCAGCCGCCTGCAGTCCGCTTCCAGGCCGAGCGGTCGAACGCGTTGTGGCACTTCGACATGAGCCCGTCGGACCTAAAGCATCTCAAGGCGCCATCTTGGGTCGATCCAGACCGCCCCGGCGCGCCCACGCTGATGCTGTTCTCCGTGGTTGATGACCGCTCAGGCGTCGCCTACCAGGAATACCGATGCGTCTATGGCGAGGACGTCGAGGCAGCGCTGCGTTTCCTGTTCAACGCCATGTCGCCAAAGCCGGCGGCAGTGGACGGCAGCACCGACCCGTTCCAAGGCATCCCGGCCGCGATCTATCTTGATAACGGGCCGGTCGCGAAGTCGGCCGTGTTCAAGCGCGTGATGGAAAGTCTTGGCGCCGACGTTATGACGCACATGCCCGCCGGCTCTGATGGGCGGCGGACGGCGGCACGGTCAAAGGGCAAGGTCGAACGGCCATTCCGGACGGTCAAGGATGCGCACGAGACCCTTTACCACTTCCATCAACCCGACACCGAGGCGGAAGCAAATCAGTGGCTTGCTCGGTTCATCGTCACCTGTAACCAGCGCGACCATCGGTCCGAATCGCATTCCCGCATTGACGACTGGCTAGCGCATCTGCCGACCGAGGGCGTGCAGCAGATGTGCGCTTGGGAGCGGTTCTGTACTTTCGCGCGGGAGCCCGAACGTCGGTTGGTCGGCGTCGATTGCCGTGTGACGGTAGCGGGTGTGTCCTATGAGGTTGATGCCGAACTGGCTGGCGAGACGGTCGTGGTATGGTGGGGCTTGTTCGACCAGGAACTCTGGGCCGAGCATGGCGAAGAGCGATACGGGCCCTTCCTGCCGGTTGGCGGACCAATCCCTCTGCACCGTTACCGCAAGCATCGCAAATCGCGGCGCGAGGTCCGCGCCGACCAGGTCGGCTTGCTCGCGGGCAAGCTTGCCCTACCCCGCGCCGCGCTGTCGGGCGAGGATGGTGTGGTCATGGTCCGTGCTGATCCGGATGACAGGGCCGCCAAAGTGCCGGTACGTCCGTTCCGTGATCCCGACCCGTTCCGTGAACTTGGTTTTGCTAGCCCGATAGCCGCCCGGCGTGCGATTGCCGACGAGGTCCGCCTGCCGTTGGCCAAACTGTCCGACGATGACCGGGCCTTCATCGACGCGCTGCTGTCCCGGACTCTGGCGCGCCCCGAAATCCTCGCCGCTGTACGCGAACGCTTCCCGCTAGGCCGCAGGGGAGGGCTAGGCTGATGCTGACCGAGGTGATGCGGCACTATGGTTTGGCCCGTCCTCCTGTGGATGCCGGGTTCTTCGAGACCGAGCATCACGCCCAGGTCTCTCGTGATATCCGAGCGGCGATCACCGGCGGTCGCCTGATCGCGCTGACGGCCGTCATCGGCTCTGGCAAGACCATCCTGTCGCGCCGGCTACGCGGGGAGTTGGAACGGGAAGGCCGGGTGATTGTGTCGCGCTCGCTGTCGGTGGACAAAGCGAAGATCACCGTGCCGCTGCTGCTGGCTGCTCTATTCTATGATCTGACACCCGAGAAGACGGTCAAGATCTCCAGCCAGTCCGAACGGCGAGAACGCGACCTGCAGGAGCTGTTCCGGCGTGCCAAGAAGCCGGTCGCGCTGTTCATCGACGATGCCCACGACCTCCATCCCAAGACGCTCGTCGCACTTAAGCGCTTGATCGAGCTGGTCGCCGAGGGCGGCGGCCAGCTTTCCATCGTTTTGGTGGGACACCCTAAGCTGAAGAACGATCTCCGTCGGTCGAAAATGGAGGAGATCGGCGACCGCACCACGGTGTTCGAATTCGGTGGCCTGCGAGACCGCCAGCGCGATTACATCGATTGGGTGCTCAAGGCATCGCTTGACGAAAGTATAGCCCCGGAGGACGTGCTGACAGACGAGGCGGCGACGCTGCTTGCGGCCAAGCTCAAGACGCCGCTGCAAATCGGCCAGCATCTTGTACGCGCGTTTGAGGCTGGCTTCGAGATTGGCGCCAAGCCAATCGACACAAGCGTTATCGAGGCGATCCTATCCCGGCAGCTTGACGATCTTGAGCCGCAGCTGACCCGCAACGGCTACGACGTCCGCAGTCTAGTCGAGCAGTTTGACGCGAAGCCGGCTGAAATACGCCAGTTGCTCCGCGGCGATCTGGATGCAGGCCGGTCGCAGGAACTCATGGACGAAATGCGTGCCGCCGGACTGCCTACATGAGCGAGTCACAAGTAAGCTTCTCGAAAGGAGTCCAAGCCTACGTCGCGGCGACCGCAACAGGAACAATGGTGTTCATCCTTCGCCCAAGTATGGTTCACGACCTACTAGACAGGATGCGCACGGGGCCAGCAAGTATGGTCATGATAGACTTCCTCTCGTTGCTGATGTATAGCTGTATCATATTTGTGTCAGTGCTTCCATTTTGGCTTACGGTCACAATGATAGCCCGCCGATTTGCCATAGGGAATATTTTCTACTTTGTATTATGGGGAGGGGTAATCGGGATAACGTTAGGTCCTGCTGGAAGCGCGCTCGGGCCACCAATGTTCTGGCAAAACGACGTGCCGCAGCTCTACTGGGATCGGTTAGCTTGGGAGATGTGGACCCGCGGACCATACTTCGCGTTAATGGGGTCGGTCGCCGGCTTCACCTATTGGTGGATTGCCGGAAGGCGTCTGGTCAGGCGGTTAGCACTTTAGACAGGGTGCTCGGCGGTCCTTCCCGACCGTCTCAACCATCCTGCGCCGATCGCCACGATCTCGCGTCCGTCTCAATGATCGTGCGCCCGTTCTCCAATAGCGTGCGTCGGACAATCCCGTCCGTCTCAGCTAATGTGCGTCAGAAAAGCTCGATGATTGTGCGTCGAGGCGTTCATCATTGCGCGTCGCTACAATTATGCCGCGATCCGGGCCGGCGACGACAAGGAGGTGCGCAAGTGCGTCACCTTTGACCAGCTCCTATTGCAGGGCCGCTTCGCCCAAAGCGACGCGCTGTCGGTCGAGGTCGCTGGCGGGCGTCCGCCCGAAACGCCGTTCCGTCTGGAGGTGGTGGGAGAGACGGGCACGCTGCGTTTGGACGGGGGCGTCCCGCGCGGCTTCCAGTCGGGCCGCTTGACGCTGTCGCTGGACGGCCAGCCGCAGCAGGTGGACGAGGGCGAGCTTGCGGCCATGCCCGACGCGGCGGCCAACGTTGCCGGTGTGTATGCGGCATTGCGCGATGACATCGCCGAAGGACGCGCCGCCGTCACCGGCTTTGATCACGCGATGCAGATGACGCGGCTGGTGAACGACGCCTTGACGTCCTCGAACAGCGGCGCACGCAAGGCCGCCTCGGGCTGGCCGGAGCGGTAGGAGATATGGCGATAGACCTGGGGTTGCGCGGGAAGGTATGCCTTGTCACGGGGGCAAGCTCGGGCATCGGGCGGGCCGCGGCGGTGATGCTGGTGGCCGAAGGGGCGCAGGTGGTCGGCACGGCCCGCAGCGAGGCCGCCTTCGCCGCGGTGGCAGACGAGGTCCGGACGGCCGGCGGGACGGACCCGGTGCTGCTGGTGGCGGACTTCGCCGAAGACGGCGCGGCCGAACGGCTGGTCGCTGCGGTGCTGGCGCGGGCCGGGCGGGTCGACGTGCTGGTGAACAACGCCGGCGGGTCGCGGCCCATGACGGTGCCCGATGACGGCGCCGTGTGGACGGAGGGGCTTCGGCTCGGCTTCGAGGCGCCGCGGCGGCTGGCGGAGCGGTTGGTGCCGCCCATGCTGGACCGCGGCTGGGGTCGGGTGGTCAACGTGACGGGCGCCATCGTGGCGAAACGCTTCAACGCGGCAGGCGCCGCGAACGCGGCCCTGGAAAGCTGGTCAAGGATGGCCGCAGGGACCTATGCGGCCCAGGGCGTGACGGTGAACTGCATGTCGCCAGAGCGGCCGAACTCCGTGCAGGTCCCTGAGCGGCTGCACCCGACAGAGGAGGCGCGGCAGGCCTACACCGCGCAGAACATCCCGGCCGGGCGGTTCGGGGAAGCACGGGACGCCGCCACGGTGATCGCGTTCCTCGCCTCGGAGCAGGCAGGATATGTTACCGGGACGACGATCCCGGTCGACGGGGCGCCCTGCGCTTCGCGTTCTGACGAGAGGACAGCCTGTGCCTGCAACGGCTTGCTGCTCGCGACATCACGACATCGGAGAACCCGAGGGTCCGTTCCGGGCAGCTTGTCTGGCTCGCAATGCGCCCGGCACCGCCGTCATGACCACCTGGGCGACGATGCAGCCCGGCGCTCCGCCGCCCCGGCAATCGCACCCAAGCTCCGAGCGGATCTGAGTCGTCGAGCAGGGCACGACGCCGCAACCACGGCCGAGGCGCTCGCCGGCACCAGCCCGTACCTGACCAAACACCTCAATCATTTCGGCAGCTAAGAACTCGATCTCAGCAAACCGGCTGCGGCCGTCACGCGTGAGCGCGGCGGCGGTCCTTGTGTGAACGCGTGGACGGAATCCTTGTCATGGTCTATCGTCCTCCGGCAAGACATGAACGATGACGCGATCCCCTCCACCCGGAAGGCGATGCGACCGCCATACCCCACTCCAAGTGCCTGCCGGACCCTGGGTAATGTTGTCTGCCCCTTGGCTGTGATGGTGCAGACCTCCTCGACAATCGGCATGGCCTACTCCTGAACAGCACCTCGCCGCCGGCCTGGGCGACGTGGGCCGCGATGGCCTGACGCTGCGCCTCAAGGCCAAGCCCGGATCGACCCTGGACGTCAGTGCTGACACGAAGGTAGGCGACAAACCTTCCTGACTTCCGCCCAATCATGGGAGTGCGTTCGCGGCCGAAGTGTTGGAGCGGCTACTCATCCCACGGGTTGACGATCGCCACACCCGCGCCCTCGAAGTCGGCCACGTTGCGGGTGACCACGCCCGCCCCACGCACGCGCGCGATTGCAGCCACCATAAGATCAATCGTTCCGCTCGGCCGTCCAGCCTTCCGGCGAGCTGCGAAGACCTCGGCGTAAGCAGCCGCCGCTTCGGTGTCGAAGGGTAGGATGCGACCGGAGAAGTCGTCCGCGAACATGGCGCGCGCGGCCTCTTCCAGGTCCGCGCGGCGACGGCCGCCCGGCATGATAGCAAGGCCAAAGAGGATTTCTGCTTGGCACACGGCGGCGGTGAACAGCTCATCCGATGGCTGGCGGACAATCCAATCCGCCACTTTCCGGTCGGGCTCGGGACGCATGATCTCGGAGAGCATGTTGGTATCGAGCATCAGCATCAGTCGAACTGAAGCGGCTCGCGGACCGGCTCGCGCGGCGGCAGTTCGAGTTCAATCCAACCCAGCGGTGCGAAGCGGGCGCGGACCCGGTCATACAGGTGGCGCACAGGCGGGGCATCCTGCGGCGCAAGCACGGTTTGCAGGATACGGCGCGCCTCCGCCTCCATCGACTGGCCGTGCTGGGCGGCGCGGACGCGCAGCCGTTCTTTGAGGGTCGGGTCCAGATTTCGGATGGTGATCGAGGCTGGGACAGGGTGTCTGCTGGTATGCATACCCCGTTGTAATCAGTGATTGCACTGATGGCAAATGTCTTTTCTGAGATCGGCTTTAGCAATCGCCGTTGATATTTAATGGTTTGCAGGCGCACTGCGAAATAGCCCACACCATAGGCGAGCGTCTTTGACGAGCCTGAGTACCGTGGCAGCACGTCTCTCAAAAAAAGGCGGCACCTCTCGGAACCGCCAAGTTGGGGAGGAAACATCCAACATGTAGCGCGCCGAAGCAGCGCCACCCCACAAGTAAGCGAACATGTTCTTCAGTGGGAAGAACTCTGTGCAATGCACCGGCGTGCTGAAGGGTGAGGAACTCTTGCACCGTTTGGCTGAGAAGCAGGATCAGTGCATTGCCTCACCATCGGCAGGCTTTGTCGCCTCTAGGACCAACACGGCCTCAAAGACGCTCATCCAAGCCCATTCGCCGCGCTCGTCGCCGGCTGCTCGCATATCTTGCATGCGTTGGACAGCATGGGCCTTCGCGCCCGTGCCATGCTGCTGGATGACCAAGTTGGCGGCGCGATACGGATCTAGCCGGTCCATACGGTCAAACTCCTATGTGTCATTGGCGGGACGTTCCACGCGCGCCGGCACCCCGATTGGATGTCATTATTCCCGCAAGCGCTCGATCAATGCCTGGACGGTCAGGCTGACGGCGGTGCGCTGGGCTAGCAGCGTTTCCGGATCGTTGCCGGGAGTAGCCATACTGTGTTCCTCATTGGTGAAACGTTGCTGCCGCTACAGTCCTGCCGACCGCGCCAGCGCCAAGGCGCCGTAGAAGGTCAGCACCGCACCGGCGACCTGATTGACCATCGCGAGCATGCCCGGACGCAGCCGCGACCGCAGCAAGCTGATGCCGCCGCTGAGGCAGACCCACCAGGTTGCAGCGGCCGTGAACATGCCGAGCAGCAGCACGGCGGCCTCTCCCAACGATGGCGCGGACAGTCCGATGACCGGCGACAACAGGGCGATGATCAGCACGGGCGACATCGGGTTGCTGGCGTTGAAGGCCACAGCCGACCCGTAGGCCATCACCGGCGACAGCGGGACGATGATGGGCTGGTCCACTAGGGTGCGTCCAAGCATCAGTGTGCGTGCCGCACACCACAGCAGGAACGCGCCGCCGACAAAGCTGAGCACCCGACCGCCGCAGGCCATGACAGGTGCCATCTTGTCCAAGCTAAGGATGATCAACGCGCCGTAGACCACATTAACCGTGGCGGCACCCAGGCCAGTGCAAACACCCACCCGCATTCCCGACGTCAGGGTGCGCTGGATGCAAAGCAAGCCCATGGGTCCGATCGGGACCGCGATGGAGAAGCCGACCACCAGGCCAGCGAACAGGGAGACATGGCCCGTCATCATGGATCAGCTCGCTCGGTCCTAGGGGTTCAAACCGCGTGCAATGGCGCGCTTGCGATGGTCGTTGCCCGCGAGGGAAAACCATCGACCTAGGAATACTAGCCCATAATCTTAGAACGTATCAAGAACTCGTTTGCTTTAGGTGCCGCCGCTAGAACAGGGTCAGTTTGAACTTACCTGTAACGATCGAGCAGGATGTCGTCCGTGCGCATTCGGTTGGTAAAAACGTTGCTGGTCACAGGGCAGCCTTGAGCAGCCACTCATGCTTTCGTATGCTCACAAAATGAACGTCAGGCCCCATCGAACTAAGCCCAACGCTGCATGGCTGGGATTGCTAATCTGCGCCGCATGCGCGGCACTCGTAGTTGCAACTGTCCTCTGGGCGTTCCACGGGTAATGTTGCCACCTTCGGGGTCGCCGGGACAGAATAACCCAGCTAAGGCGTTTTGGCCGAGCCATTTCTGGATAGCCACGCGTGCTGCTGCCAGCAGGGCTGCCACCTAGATCCGGAGGCCGTTAGGCTGCGGGATCCACGGCATTGTTATGGTATGGGGTCACAACTGGGACAGCGCGTGGCACTCTATTGCCAGGTCTCGACCGCCGTCAGTCGTGTGCGCGACAGGAGCGCGATCTCGCAGCGTTCGCCGAGCGGTCCGGCTATGAGGTGGTCGGTACCTTCAAGGAAACCGGCTCAGGTGTGAAGTTGGACCGAACCGAACGACGCAAGGTGATGGCGCTGGCACAGGCGCGACAGGTTGACGCCGCGCTGGTACAGAGCTGTCGCGTTGGGGGCGCAGTACGACGGACCTGCTGGCGACGCTCAAGGAACTCGAAGCCCGGCGCGTGTCAGTCATCGGGCTGAATGGTATGGCCTTCGACCTCGCCACCCCGCACAGGCGAATGTTTGCGACCGTGCTGGCCGGCATCGCGGAGTTCGAGCGCGAGTTAATCCATGATGTCGTCGCTGTGTGCATCCAGGGAGAGGACGGGCTTGCGCAGCTCCTTGGCAGGCACGGCGGCGATGAACTGCGTCAGCATCAGGTGAGGCTGGCCATCGATGTCGAAGGCAGGGTTTAGGCCCCGGGCCGGCTTGGGTGCGAGGCCGGGCGGCAGCAGGGGCACGACGACACGGGTGCCGAGATCCTGCAGGAGGTCAGCCTGCACATCGAGCACATAGCCGGTCCTGCCTTGACCGGGCGCGGTATAGACGTCGTAGCGCCCCATCAGAACTGGCGGAACTCCGCAAGCGGCAGGCCGTGGCGCTCGACGTAGTCGTTGGACGACGCCAGTGCCTCGCGGTTCTCTTCCAGCCATTACGCCGCGCGATGCCTGGCGATTTCCGCCTTGAGGCCGCCTTCGCAGGCCTGCGACACGTTGAGGCCGAGCCCACGGGCTTGATCCAACAAATCGGTTGGTAAAGTCACGTTGGTGGCCCGGCGGGTTGCCTTGGCCGTGGCAGGTCGGGGCATGGCATGCATCCTTCTCGGAATGCCCAGTGTCGCTGAACCAAGGTGCGCATGTAAATGCGCATGGCATTAGACCTGCCGTTCGGCTGACACGGTCTACCCCAGGCCAAGATTCATATATATATACTATGGCAAACGAATCGGATCCAGACATTCTGGCGCTGACGACAAATATCGTCTCTGCCCACATCGGCCGTAATCACGTTGGGGCGGACGCCTTGCCGGAGCTGATCCAGTCGGTCTATCGCTCGCTGACAATGGCCGGCGCCACCGAGGCGGAGCCTAGAGCGCTCACGCCAGCCGTTCCAATCCGCAAATCGGTGCTCGCGGACTACATCGTCTGCCTGGAGGACGGCAAGAAGCTAAGGATGCTCAAGCGACATCTTCAAACCAGCTACGGCATGACACCGGAGCAGTACCGGCAGAAATGGGGACTGCCGGCCAGCTACCCCATGGTGGCGCCGAGCTACGCCGGTTACCGCTCGATCCTCGCCAAGAAAATCGGGCTAGGCCGGAGGCCGGTAGACTCTGGACAGGCGACACTAGAGCAAGCTTTGGAGCCGGGTCTGCCGGCCGAGCCTCCGGTGACACGGATCCGGGCACGACGCGCGCGCGGGTCAAAGGGCTAAGCCTTTAATTTAGTCATAGCATCCCTGAAAATAGTTTGGTGATGTAGCTGGCTAAATATTTGTCACGTGCACGCTGTTATAGGCGAAGATGCCGCCTAGAGCGGTTTCACGCTGTTTGGAATCTGGCTTCCGGCGCGGGATGTGAATGTGATTCACAGGTCTGCGGCATTGTCTGGAGG
>CAXTNN010000024.1:0-24257 GCA_964245545.1 uncultured Acetobacteraceae bacterium
GCCTATGACCGTCTTGTGGCGCTCGCCCGGCTGGAGGCGCGTGCGGGCTCCGGCTACGTGGTGAGTGCGGCCGCCCGCCCGCCCGCCGCGCGTGCGCGGCCGCATATCGCGGAGGCGATCGACCTCGTTTCGCTGCTGCGGGAACAATTGGACCAGCATTACGAGGTGCGACCCGGCGACGGCCGTCCGCCGGCCTCGTGGATGGAAGGCTCTGAACTCAGCGCCCCGTTCAATGCCATGCGACTGCCGCATGGCGCGGGGGTGGAGCACGGCTATGGCAGCTCCTGGGGCTACCTGCCGCTCCGGGAGCGCATTTGCCTGTTCATGGCCGAGCGCTCCATCCACTGCATGCCTGACCAGGTGCTGCTGACGCATGGTGCCAACCACGCCATGGACCTGATCATGCGCGACATGCTGGAGCCGGGCGACGTGGTGCTGGTGGATGACCCCGGCTACTACCCGCTCTATGGCAAGCTGCGGCTGGCGAAAGCCCGGGTGGTTGGCGTCCGGCGCACCCCGGACGGCCCGGACCTGGACGACCTGGCGGCCAAAATTGCCGGGCTGCGGCCCAAGCTGTTCTTCACGCAGTCGCTGGCGCATAATCCAACCGGCGGGTCGTTGTCATTGCCGGTCGCGCACAGGCTGCTGCAGCTTGCCGAGCGGCATGACTTCCAAATCGTGGAGGACGATCCGTTCGCCGACATCCTGGCGCCGTCCAGCCCGCGCCTGGCCGCCCTCGATCAACTGCGGCGGGTGCTCTATGTCGGCACCTTCTCCAAGACGTTGTCGGCGTCGTTGCGGGTCGGCTACGTGGCGGCGCATCCGAGGGCTGCGGCCTCGCTCGCCGACATCAAGCTGCTGACGGCGGTCGCGACGTCGGACCAAATGGAACGCTTCGTGTTCCGCCTGATCTCGGCCGGCCATTACCTGCGTCACCTCAGGCGGCTGCGCGGCCGCGTGATGGAGGCGACGTCGCGGGCGCTTGCCGACCTTGCCGGGATCGGGCTGGACGTGGCGCGGCCGCGGGATGGCGGCTTCTATCTATGGGCCGAACTGCCGCAGCGGATCGACGAGGCGGACCTGTGCCGGCAAGCGGCGGCGCAAAGCGTCTTTCTCGCGCCCGGCCGGGTGTTCCGGCCTGACCGGCAGGCGGCAGCGCCCGCCATCCGCGTCAACGTCGCCCACGCCAGCCACGACCGGTTCCTGGCCTTCATGCGGCAGGCGCTCACCCAGTAAGGCTGTGCGGCCGCCCCCGTTTGTTCGTCAGCCTGAAGCAGAGCCGGCGGCGCGGAGGATGGCCGAGGCCAGAGGTCACTCGCCGTTGTCAGAATTGGTTCGGCAGGTTTACCATCTCTCCTTGCAGGTGCCGCGGCAGCCCCGTCGTTCCGGCGCGTGCCTGTTAGGGAGGAGGACCAGCATGGCAGGAGCACTGGCCGGCAAGATCGCGTTGGTGACGGGTGGCCTGTCGGGGATCGGGGCTGCGGTCGCCTCCCGGTTTGCCACGGAGGGGGCCCGGGTGATTGCCGCCGACATCACGGCGGCGCCTGGCCCGATCGGGGATGACGCGATTGCGCCCGCCGCGCTCGACGTTGCCGATCCCGGCGCCTGCACCGGGTTGGTCGACGCCATTAAGCAGCGGTTCGGCCGTTTGGACATCCTGGTGAACTCGGCGGGGATCGGTGCCGACCTTTCGTTTCTCGACACGCCTGTCGACGTGTTCGACCGCATTTATGCCGTCAACCTGAAGGGAACCTTCCTGATCGGCCAGGCCGCCGTCCGGCTGATGTGCGAGGGCGCGGGGGGCAGCATCGTCAACCTGTCCAGCGTGTCGGGCATGCGGGGCAACCTTGGCCGGGCCGCCTATGGCGCCTCCAAGGCGGGGGTGGTTGTACTGAGCCAGGTCATGGCGGTCGAGTTGGCATCCAAGGGCATCCGGGTCAACGTCATTTCGCCCGGCCCGATCGAGACGCCGCTGGTCGCGGTTGTGCACGACGAAGCGATCCGGACCGCGTGGAGCCGGTTCGTACCGATGGCCCGCTATGGCCAGCCGGACGAGATCGCGTCGGCTGCCCTGTTCCTGTCGTCCGACGCCGCCAGCTACATCACCGGGCACGTGCTTGCGGTTGACGGCGGGTTCATCGGTGGCGGCCTGGTCAGCAAATAGCGGCAGGGGAATGGGGCCGGCCCGTCGAGGACCCCACCGGAAAAATCTAGGCGGGTTTGTTGTCTTCAGACACGGGCGATGCCATTTGGCAAATAGTTCACCTACTTCATCAAAATGGGAGCGGCCATGAGCAAGGCAGCCGAGAACCAGGGGCGGCAAGCCAACATCGTCGGATGGGCGCACACGCCGTTCGGCAAGTTGGACGCACCGGACGTGGAAGCGCTGATGGCCCAGGTAAGCCGAGCGGCGCTGGATCATGCCGGTGTTTCGCCCGATGACGTGGATGCCGTTGCGGTAGGCGTCTACAACAACGGCTTCTCCCGCCAAGGCTTTGAGGGCGCGCTCGCCGCACTTGGCGAGCCGGCCCTGGCCTACGTGCCCGCGGTGCATGTCGAGAATGCGTGTGCCACCGGCTCGGCCGCGATCCAGTCGGCGGCGAACGCGATCGAGAGCGGGCAGGCGCGCATCGCCCTGGTGATTGGTGCGGAAAAGATGACGGCGCTGCCCACGGCGGTGGTGGGCGAGAACCTGCTGACGGGGTGCTACCGCAAGGAGGAGGACCAGGTCGAGGGCGGATTTGCCGGTATTTTCGGGCGTCTGGCCGAGATCTACTTCCAGCGCTACGGCGATAAGAGCGCGGAGCTGGCGCGGATTGCGGCAAAGAACCACCGCAACGGCGTCTCGAACCCCTGGGCACAGATGCGCCGCGATCTCGGGTTTGAGTTCTGCAACACCATTTCCGAGAAGAACCCTTACGTCGCCGGGCCGTTGCGGCGTACCGATTGCTCGCTGGTGTCCGACGGGGCCGCCGCGATCGTGCTGGCGGATGAGGAGACTGCGGCCACGCTGCAGCGCGCCATCCGGTTCCGCGCGCGCAGGCAGGTCAACGACATCCTGCCCTTGTCACGGCGTGACCCAGTGGCCTTTGAAGGCGCGCGCCGCGCCTGGGCCAAGGCGCGTGAGGATGCAGGCGTCACATTGGACGATCTGTCGCTGGTGGAGACCCATGATTGCTTCACCATGGCCGAGTTGCTCGAGTATGAGGCGATGGGCCTGGCCGAGCCTGGCCAGGGCTACCGGGTCGTGCGGGAAGGCATTGCGGAAAAGACCGGGCGGTTGCCCATCAATCCATCGGGCGGCCTGAAATCCAAGGGTCACCCGATCGGCGCGACCGGCGTGTCCATGCACGTGATGGCGGCGCTGCAGCTCATGAACGAGGCCGGCGAGATGCAGATCCCAGGCGCCACGATGGCCGGCGTGTTCAACATGGGCGGGGCGGCGGTGGCCAACTACGTCTCCATCCTGGAACGCACGCGCTGATGGGCGTCAGCTCGGGGATGGACGCTGGCGCTGGCCTGCCAGTGTCTCGCAAGGTGATGAACCTGGCGCAGTTCGTCACTCAGTCGGCCCGGCGGTTTCCAGGCCGGCCGGCGTTGATTTGGGGGGAACGGCGCTGGAGCTGGGCCGAATTCGATGCTCGGGTTTCCGCCATGGCAGGCGTTTTGGCCGATCACGGCATCAAAGCTGGAGACCGGGTCATCGTGCAGTCGAAGAACAGCAACCTGATGCTGGAGTCGATGTGGGCCTGTTTCCGCCTCGGCGCGGTTTGGGTGCCTACCAACTTCCGTCTGCTGCCCGACGATGTCGCCTATCTCGCGACCGCGTCGGGCGCCCGCGCGCTGCTGTGCGGGAGTGAGTTCCCGGACCATGCCGCGGCGGTGGCGAACGCCGTGCCTGACTTGGCGCTGTTGGCCAAGATGGGGCCTGGTCCGCTCGGCGCTCCCGACCTCGACGCACTGATGGCAGAGCATGCTGGGACCGATTATCCTGCAGCAGCGGTGGAATACGACCATCCGTGCTGGTTCATATCAACATCGGGGACGACGGGCCGGCCAAAGCTTGCGGTGCTGACGCATGGCCAGATGGCGTTCATCGTCACCAGCCACCTGGCGGATCTTGTGCCGGGAACAACGGAGGATGACTGCTGCCTTGTTGTCGCTCCGCTGTCGCACGGGGCTGGCAATCACGGGCTGACCCAGGTCGCGCGGGGCGCGACCACGGTGCTGCTGCCAACCGAGCGGTTCGACCCGGCGGAGGTGTGGCGGCTGGTGGCGGAGCACCGTATCACCAACATGTTTACGGTGCCGACCATCATCAAGTTGCTGGTGGAGCATCCGGAGGTCGATGCGAGCGACCATAGCTCCCTGCGCCATGTAATCTATGCGGGTGCGCCGATGTATCGGGCCGACCAGAAGCGCGCCCTGGCAAAGCTGGGGCCGGTGCTTGTGCAGTATTTCGGCCTCAGTGAGGTAACGGGCTGCATCACCGTCCTGACGCCTGCCCTACACGTCCTGGATGATAGCGCCGATGCCTGCATTGGCACGTGCGGCGTCGCCCGCACCGGCGTAGACATCCAGGTGCAGGACCCGGAGAGCGGCGTCGCCCTGCCTTCGGGCACGACGGGCGAGATTTGCGTTTGCGGCCTGGCGGTGTTCGCGGGCTACCACGATAACCCGGCGGCGAACGCCAAAGCCTTTCGCGATGGCTGGTTCCGAACGGGCGACCTCGGCCACTTGGATGCTGAGGGCTTTCTGTACATCACCGGCCGGGCCTCCGACATGTATATCTCGGGCGGATCGAATGTTTATCCGCGCGAGATCGAAGAGGTGCTGCTGACTCACCCTGAGATCCTAGAGGCCGCGGTGCTTGGGGTGCCGGATGCGGTTTGGGGCGAAATCGGCGTTGCCGCCGTGGTGCTGCGGCCGGCTGGAACCCTGGACGAGGCCGGCCTGCTGTCATGGCTGGATGGCCGGGTGGCACGCTACAAGCAGCCTCGCCGCGCGTTCTTCCTGACGGATTTGCCGAAATCCGGTTACGGCAAGGTGACCAAGGTGACGATCCGGCAGGAGCTGCTCGCCCGCGGCTTTATCACGGCAGCCTCCGGCAAGGTTGGCGCCTGAAGCGTGCCGCCGCGCGGGCTATACCGTGTCCCGCTGCTTCGCCAGCGTCAGCAACGCGGCCCGGAGCTGGCTGTAGGCCTCGTCGCCCAGGCGGGTGGCCAAGTCCCGCTCGATGGTAAGCTGGATCTGCCTAATTTGGCGCATCAGTTGCTCTCCGCGCGGAGAGAATCGCACCGTGCGCGCCCTGGCGTCCTCACTGCTTTGTTCGACGGTCACCAGGTCAAGGTTTTGGCATGCCCGAACCAGGCCGGTGATGGCGGGCTTGGTAAGATTGGCGCGGCTGGCCAAGTCAGACATCCGGGTGCCGGCCGCATCGACGTGGCGCAGCAAGTTAAAATGCGTGTTGCGGATCTCCGGGAAGCCAGCGGGAACGAGGGATTTCAGCAGCGTCGCGTTGTAAAGTTCGTAGCCCTCGTAAAGCAGGCGGCCGGTGTTAAGCCTCCGCCAATCTCGCTTGAAGTCGGTTGCCTGCGGGGTTCCGGCGCTCCTCACGTCTGCCTAAGCACGTCGATGAAGGCTTGAAGCGTCTTGCCCACTTGCGCGCCGTGTTCGCGCGCCGTGTCGTTGACATGGGACAGCACGCCATCTTGGTAGCAGGAGCGGGCGTCGCCGATCCGGGCACTGTCCGCCGCGACCGTTGCGCCTATCACGCCCAAGCCGTCCAGCGACGCAAGCCGGCTGTAGCCCGAGCCATCCTTGGCGCCGCCGGCATCATGGAAGAAGGCGGCGAACACGCCGGGAGGAACGACGGTGTCCGGTTTGCCTCCCACCAGGGCGCCATGGGAGGCGGTTACAACGATCCGCCCTGCATCCTCCGGCTGGAACAGCGATGCGGAATCGATGCCGATGACGGCACGTTCTCCGCCCTCCTGACTAATGACGAATCGAGACTCCTGCAGCGGCGCCACTGGCCCGGCTTGCAGCGCCGCAAACCGCATCCGCAGCGCGCAGTCCTGAACGGTTTGGCCCGGCATGCAACCCAGCGCCGCCGCAGTTTGGTTGACGGCGCTGATCACGCCCGCCGCGAGCATATCCGCCGCATCGGCGATGCGGCACGACTGCGAATCCGCGGTGGCGGCCGCGAGCCCGATCTTATCCAGGAAGGGGAGGGAGCTGGTGCCGGCCTGGTCCTTGCCGATGCCGGCATCGTTCAGGATCACAGCGCGCGCTCCACCTTTGGCAGCGCACCAGCCGGCATAGACGGCACCATGCGACCCGGCGACAACCACCTGCCCCCGGTGCACCGGCAGCATCTTGGTTATGGTGTCCGTGGTGTGGATCTCTACGTCTTCATGGTCGTCCGCGCCGGCTGCCAAGAACGTTCCCCGTCCGTCTATCGCATGCAGACTTCATCGAGCGACTTGCGCCTGTCAAGCAGCCCAGAGACCGGGTGTTTACGCCGCCTCGACGGGTGTCGGCCAATGGAAAGAGGGGCGTCGTCAGGCTCGGACCGGCGGTTTGATTCCAACAATGTGCAATGGAGGGCACGAGATGACCAAGGCTGAACTACCCGGCACGAGGCTCACGGCCTCCGGGCCGCGGACCATCCGTCAACCCGGCCCGGCTTCGGCGGAGCGCTGCATCGCAGTGCCTGTGGCGAGCATGCCGGTCGCGGCAACGCTGCCGGCCGGTGCGCTGCTGCTTGATGCGCTGCATGCGCTTCTGGCCGAGGGCTATGATGGTGCGTGCCTCACCCTGACGGGCGGCGGCTTGGGTCCGTTTGCCTTTGTCATGCCTGCGAAATCGCCCGATGCCGACCATGCGGCCTTTTACAGTGCCACCTTCCGCCCGGCCGGGACCACCCGTTTGGAAACCGGCACCGTTACCATCGGCTTTCGTGACGGCCAGCCCTTCTTTCATTGCCACGCCGTCTGGACCGAGGCTGATGGCCGCCGCGGTTGCGGCCACGTGCTGCCGGACGAGACAATGATCGCCTCCCCGATCGAGGTGCGTGGCGGCGGGATCATCGGTGCGCGGTTCGAGGTCCATCCGGATCGCGAAACCGGCTATAGCCTGCTGGTTCCCGTTGCAACGGGACGAACACAGCCGCCAGGCGCCCGTCGCGCCATCGCCTTGCGGCTGGCGCCGAACCAGGACATCACGGCGGCGCTGGAGCAGGCCGGCGCGCAGGCCGGGTTTGCCCGCGCCGAGGTGGCGGGGGGTGTCGGCAGCACGATTGGCGTTCACTTTGACGCTGCACCCCCGATCACAGGCTACGCGACCGAACTGTTTGTTCGGCACAGCGCGATTTGCTGTGACGGGGCTGGTCCGCCGACGGAGATCGACATCGTGGTGGTGGATCTGGACGGCAACATTGGCGAAGGGCGGCTGGTGGCGGCGGACAATCCGGTGCTGATCACGTTCGAGGCGCTGCTCCAGCAAGCTTAGCGGCGACAGGAAATTCCGCATTCCGCTGCTGTGCTGCATTGACAGTTTGATTAAGCTAGTAAACCATCGCTCAAACAGATTTTCGGGGGGTAGACCGTGGCGGTCGGGCGTCCTTGCGATTCAATTCGTGCCGTCCTGTGCGCTTTGGGCGCATCGATAGGGCTTGGCTGATGGCGCGCCGAGTTGCCGTGGTGACCGGTGGCGGCAGCGGGATTGGGGCCGCGATCTGCGCGCGCTTTGCAACCGACGGCATGGCTGTTGTGGTCGCCGACCGCGATGCAGACAACGCGCGGCGCATCGCTGCTGGCATTTCGGCAAAGGGTGGCGAGGCCGCCGCTGCCGTGATGGATGTGGCCGACCCGCAAAGCGTCGAGCAGGCCATGGCCCAGGCCGAGACGCAATTCGGGTCGCTGGACGTGATGGTCGCGTCCGCCGGCATCGGCATCCAGAAGTCGATGTTGGAGACGAGCTTCGAGGAATGGAACGCGATTGTCGCCGTGAACCTCACGGGCGTGTTCCTGTGCGGCAAGGCGGCGGCGGCACGCATGGCGCCGCGCGGGTTTGGACGGATCATCAACATATCCTCCGTCGCCGGGTTGCGCGGCATCCCGGGACGTTGCGCATACGGGGCGTCAAAAGGCGGCGTCAACAGCCTGACGCAGGTCATGGCGGTGGAGTTCGGAACCTTCGGTATCACAGTCAACGCCATCGCGCCGGGCCCGATCAACACGCCACTGACCGACCGTATGCACACGGACGCGACCCGGCGAGCCTATACCGACGCGATGCCGCTGCGCCGGTATGGCACGTTGTCCGAGGCGGCCGGGGTTGCATCGTTCCTGGCATCCGACGACGCTGCCTTCGTCACCGGCCACACGCTCCCCGTTGATGGCGGCATGGCCGCTGCGGGACCGTCCTTCAATGTCTAAGGGTGGATCGCCGGTGCGCAACGACGGCTGGGGCCGAGAGGGCCAGCTCAAGAGGCGTGACCACAATGTCTGAACAGCCCACGCCCGCCCGGATCGGTCCGGGCACGACCGTGCTCGTCACAGGGGCAAGCAGCGGCATTGGGAAGGTCATCGCAACCCAGCTTGCCGAGAAGGGGTGCCAGGTGGTGCTGGCCGCGCGGCGGACTGACCGTATTGGCGCGATGGCTACCGAGATCGGACCGGCAGCACTCGCCTGGCCGATCGACCTACGGGACAGCGCCGCGATTGCGCGGCTGCCGGGCGAACTGCCGGAGCGCTTCCGCGACATCGACATCCTGGTCAATAATGCCGGCAGCGATGTGGGCGGCCGTCTCCCGTTCATCGAGCGGCCGGCATCCGCCTGGGACGGAATGATCGACACCAACCTTCGCGCCGTGTTCGGCATTACCCGGGCGGTGTTGCCGGGCATGATCCAGCGCAAGCGAGGCGACATCGTCAACGTCGGCTCGATTTCGGGCATCCGGTCCTATGCCAATGTCACGGCCTACGGCGCCACCAAAGCGGCCATCCACATGTTCAGCGAGAACCTGCGGTCCGAGCTGGAGGGCTCCGGGGTACGCGTGCTGGAGATGCTGCCCGGCCCGGTGAAGACGGAGTTCATGGAGGTGCGGTTCGGCGGCGACAGCGACCGCATCGAACGCTACTGGAAAGAGCTAAGCGAGAGCGCGCCGCTGGAAGCCGAAGACATCGCCCGGTGTGTGCTGTTCGCCTTGTCGCAGCCGCCGCATGTCACGTTGTCACAGATGGTCATCATGCCTTCCGCGCGCTGCTGAACGGCGCATCTGGCTTCGCCTGGCGGACCAGCTATCGTTACGCGACGAGTTCGACCAATCAAAAGAACCCACAAGCGGTTCATTAGGGGAAACGAATTGGACAGTATCGCCCGCCGCAGCCTGGTCGCTACCGCTGCCGTGACGCTCGCCCTTCCCGCTATTTCCACGCGGGCCCGCGCCGCCGAGATCACGCTGAGATACGGCAACAACGCCGCCCTGGACCACCCCGTGAACATCCGCGCCCGCCAAGTCGCGGACCGGGTGAAGGCGCAGACCAACGGGCGCGTCGAAATGCAAATCTTCCCCAACAGCCAACTCGGGGGAGACACCGACAGCATCAGCCAGCTCCGCTCGGGCGGCATCGATATGCTCACGCTGTCCGGCCTTATTCTGAGCATCCTTGTTCCGGTGGCCTCCATCAACGGCATCGGCTTCGCCTTCCCCGATTACGCCACGGTGTGGAAGGCGATGGACGGGCCGCTGGGCGCTTACGTCCGCGCTCAGATCGCCAAGTCGGGCCTGATCGCGATGGACCGGATGTGGGACAACGGTTTTCGGCAGACAACCACCAGCACCAAACCGATCCGGACCCAGGCGGACTTGGACGGCTTCAAGATCCGGGTTCCAGTCAGCCCGCTATGGATCTCCATGTTCAAGGCGCTTGGCGCGGCCCCGACCGGGATCAACTTCGCCGAGGTGTATTCGGCGCTGCAAACCCACATCGTCGACGGGCAGGAACAGCCGCTGGTCGTGATCGATACGTCGAAGCTGTACGAAGTGCAGAAGTATTGCTCGCTGACGAACCACATGTGGGACGGCTATTGGTGGCTGGTGAACCGGCGTAGCTGGAACGCCATACCGGCCGACCTGCGCGAGATCATCGCCAGCAACATCAACCAGGGCGCGTCAGACGAACGCAAGGACGTGGCGGCGCTGAACGCGAGCCTGCAAACCGCGCTGGAAGGCAAGGGCCTTACCTTCAACAAGGTCGACCCGGCCTCCTTCGTGGCACAGCTCAAGAAAGCCGGCTTCTACACCGAATGGAAGGGTAAATACGGCGATGAGGCCTGGGGCCTGCTGGAGCAGGCCACGGGCAAGCTGACGTGACGCCAGCGGGTGCGAGCCTGATTTCGGCACCGCACCCGCAGCCCTGGCTGTCGCGGGCAGAAGCGGCTCTGGGCGCGGTGCTGGACTTGGTGGTGGCCGTGCTGGTCGTCGTCGAGGTGCTGGTGTTGCTGGCCGGCGTCGTGTCGCGCTTCGTGTTCGATTCGCCACTGGTCTGGACGGACGAAGTGGCGTCGTCCCTGTTCCTGTGGTTGGCAATGTTGGGAGCCGTCCTCGCGCTCCGCCGCTCCGTCCACATGCGGATGAGCGCGCTGACCAGCAAGCTGCCGCTGAGTTGGCGGGCGTTTTCCGATGCCGTCGGAATGGCAACCGTCAGCGCCTTCCTGCTGCTGCTGATCGTTCCCGGCATCAACTATGCCATCGATCAGAACTTCATCACCTCGCCGGCGCTGGGCATTCCGGATTCGTGGCGGTCCGCCGCCCTGCCGGCCGGGGTGGGCTTCATGCTGCTCGTGGCGCTGCGCCGGCTGGCGACGAGCGCGCGCCCGCCGGTCGTGCTCGCGGCTGTGCTGGTGGTGGCGGCGGTCGCGGCAGCATTGTGGCTCGCCGCGCCGGCGCTGGTTCCGTTGGGCAAGCTCAACCTGCTGGTCTTCTTTGTCGGCGGCGTCAGCCTGATGGTGTTCTCGGGCGTGCCGATCGCCTTCTGCTTCGGCTTGAGCACCGTGGCTTACCTGCTGGTGACCACGCACCTGCCGCTCTCAATCGTGATCGGGCGCATGGACGGTGGCATGTCGCAACTGATCCTGCTGGCCGTCCCCTTGTTCGTGTTTCTGGGCGCGCTGCTGGAGATGACGGGGATGGCGGATGTGATGGTCCGCTTTCTTTCGAGTCTGCTGGGCCACGTACGCGGGGGGCTGAGCTACGTTCTGGTCGGTGCGATGTATCTCATCAGCGGCGTCTCGGGTGCAAAGGCTGCCGACATGGCGGCCGTGGCGCCGGTGCTGTTTCCGGAGATGCAGCGCCGTGGCGCCCGCGGTGGCGACCTGGTGGCGCTGTTGGCAGCGACAGGCGCGCAAACCGAGACGGTGCCGCCCAGCCTGGTGCTCATCACCATCGGCTCCGTTACGGGCGTTTCGATTGGGGCGCTGTTCACCGCCGGCCTGTTGCCAAGCGCGTCGCTGGCCGCGGTGCTGTGCGCGCTCGTGTGGTGGCGGCACCGCGGTGGCGACGCATCGCCGGTGCCGCGGCCGGGCTGGCGTGAAGTGGTGCGCCTGCTTGTGATTGCCGTGCCGGCGTTGGTGCTGCCATTCGTCGTCCGTTTCGCGGTGATCGAGGGGATCGCCACCGCCACCGAGGTGTCGACGATCGGCATTGCCTATTGCGCCGTCATCGGTCCGGTGGCCTATCGCGGCGTCCCGTTTCGCAGGCTGTATGCGGCGTTGGTCGACACGGCGGCGCTGTCAGGCGCGATCCTGCTGATCATCGGCACGGCAACCGCCATGGCTTGGGCGCTGACGCAGTCCGGGTTCTCCCAGGACCTTGCCGCGGCTATGGAACACCTCCCCGGCGGCGCCGCCATGTTCCTCCTCGTATCCATCGCCGCCTTCGTCGTGCTGGGCAGCGTGCTGGAGGGCATCCCGGCCATCGTGCTGTTTGGACCCCTGCTGTTCCCCATCGCGCGGGACGTGGGCGTCAACGAGGTCCACTACGCGATCGTCGTCGTCCTCGCCATGGGGTTGGGGCTGTTCGCGCCGCCATTCGGCGTTGGCTACTACGCCGCCTGCGCGATATCGCAGGTGGATCCCAATGAAGGGATGCGGCCGATCTGGGGCTATCTGCTTGCGCTGCTGATCGGCCTCACCGTCATTGCTGCCGTGCCGTGGATTTCGACAGGGTTCCTTTGATCACTGCCTGGGTTCTCTGCCATGCTAAACCATGACCGGTTTGCTTTGGGTCACCGGTCATGGTCTAGCCGTTGTCCAGCGGCTGATTGGTGCGGGTTAAGCTTGGCGCGTCTACAGATCGGCTGCTTGACCAGCTTGAGCCTCGTGATCTGGTCTTTGGTTTGGCCGTTCAGCAAAGGGGAGCAACCGACCGATCTGCTTCAGAGAAACCGACGGTACGAAGCGGACATCACTCCGGCCAATCGGACGCCATTGCTCGCCGACCAGATTCCGAGGAAACAAGCAGGTCGGTTATCAACCGTGTGAGTTTCACCGCGTGATCGAACCCCGGAACGGTGAAGCTCCCGTTTAGGATGTCGTCGCGCAGGTTCGCGTACACGCCGGCGACGTTCGCTGCCGCATCCGGCATGGTGGCGAGCTCGCCCTCCTCAACCCGCTCCAGCCCGTCGTTCAGCGACAAGCGTAGGCGTCCTGACTGCGCGCCGCGCGGTGCGCCGCCGTCCAGCCGTAATGTCCCTTTCTCCCCGACGACGTTTAGATGGAATGGGGTCTCAGGTGGGCGGCCGCCTGCGATCTCGGCCGACAGCGTGCCGCCCGCGGCCAGCCGTCCCTGCACCAGCAGGTGGTCGAAGGTGGAGCGTGCCCGCCGCTCGCCATCGGCGTCGATCTCGGGATACCGCGCCGTTGCCAGCGCGTTTGCCTCGGCGATGGCGCCGGCCACTGCAACGGCCAGATCCACCGTATGGGCGCCCTGGATGGTGACGAGATTGGCGAAGCTTTCCGGGTCTTCCAGGTAGACAAACGGTGCCGGCACGTCCGGACCGAACCCGGCGGTTGCCGAGGAGACGCTCATGCCCAGTACGCGTCCGATGGCGCCGGATGCGATCAGGGTTCGCGCCCGCTGCACCACCGGGCTGCCGCGCAACTGCAGGCCGATCGCGGCGTGGATGCCCGCCGCACGGGCTGCCACCGCCATCTCTTCGGCCTCCGCCACGCTGCGACCCAGCGGCCACTCGCTATAAACGTGCAGGCCGGCGTCGATGGCGGCGAGCACGAGCTCCCGGTGGTCTGGAACCCGGGTCGCGACCGTGACGAGGTCGATGCCCCCCGCCCGAATCAGCTCCAGGCCGCTGCCATACGCGGCGGAGACGCCAAACGCTTTTGCGGCGGCATCGGCCGTTTTCCGGCTGTTCGTAGCCACCGCGGTGAATTCTAACCCTGCCAGGCCCTGCACGGCGGGCACATGGCCGTCACGCGCCCATCCGCCCTCAGCACTGGCGCCGATGATTCCCACCCGAAGCGTTTTCATTGAAATGTCTCCTGTTGCGTTGCGATGATCCCGTAGAGGCTTTCAGGTTGCCTCCAAGGCTAGAAGGCGAAGCGCAAGGCGCCGCCATCGACGGGGATCGTGGCGCCGGTGATGTATCCGGCCTGGCCGGACGCCAGGAATGCGATCAGCGCCGCCGCGTCTTGCGGCTCGCCGAACCGGCCTGCCGGAATGTTGCGGGCGATGTAATCCTGCCGGGACTGCTCCGTCGGATGCAGCCGCTCCAGAATTTGCGTCGAGTTGAGCCGGCCCGGCGCCACGCAGTTCACGGTGACGCCTCTCGCCGCGTAGGTGCCGGCGGCCGCCTTGGACCAGCTTTCCAGGGCGGCCTTCGCCGGGCCGGCGGCGTTCATCGCTTTGGCGACGATCGCGCCGGTGACGTTGATGACCCGCCCCCAGCCTCGCGCCGCCATCGGCGGGATCAACGCTTCGCCCAAACGTCGCGCGGCTTCGAAATTCAGCCGGAACGCCTCGTCCCAAACAGCCGTGTCGTCCGGATTGGTCATGGGTCGGGAGCCGCCAGCGTTGTTGACCAGCACATCGACCGGACCAGCCGCCAGCAGTTCGGCGGCAAGCCGCTCGGGCGCACCCTCCTGGATGAAGTCGGCCACCAGCAGGATTGGCTCGAGCCCGCCTGTTGCAGCGATGTCGCTGGCAAGCGGTCGAAGTGCCGCCAGGCTTCGCGCCGTGGCCGCGACCCGGGCGCCTTCCGCGGCGAGCGCCAGTGCGGCAGCCCGGCCGATGCCGGAGCTTGCGCCCGTCACCAGGCAGGTGCGTCCAGTAAGCTGTAGGTCCATCTCAGCCTTCCGAGCCGCGGTGACGGGCCGATCCGCCCGTCGTTTCCCGCGCTTCGATGCCGCAGCATTGCTGCTCCCGACGGGCAGCCAGCGCCCAATTGCAGAACTCGATGCTGATATGTGTCAGATGGCGACGCGCCAGCTCGGCAGGGGCAGCCTGCGGAAGATAGGTCGTGCATCGCATATGCATCCCGTCCGTGTCGTCGCGAAGCTGCCGCATGCTGTAGCCCACGCGCACGCCACCCATGATTACCTCCGCCCCGAACCGCACGGGGAATGCCGGGTCCCATGGCGCCGGAAAGGACCCATCCTCCGGCAACGAGCGATAGAGGACGTGCCAGGGCAGGTCGGTCTCGCCGATCGTCTCGATCACCTCGATACCGTCAGGCCGGGGATGGTTGATGAAGTGTTCGGGATGGCCGGCCCGCAGCCTGGTCTCGCGCGCGAGGGCATCGCCATGACCCGGGTCCGTGTTGCGGCGGTACCAGGCGAGGAACGCGTCCGCGTCCAGGCCGGAAACGACCAGTTCGACCGTGCCGCTTCGCCAAACGCCCCCTGATACAGCAACCCAGTCGAGGACCTGGCTGGCTGTCGCTTCGGTATCCCGCCGCAGCAGGTCGCGCATGCCGTCGTTGCCGATCAAGCGCGTGAGATAAGCAAGCGCGTGCCTCGCTCGCCCGAGCTCTGCCGCATCGATCTCCGCGCTGGAGAAGCGGCGACCGTCGATGGTGGCAGTCACCTGCGTGTCGCGCACGGGCATCGCCACCCTCACAGCGGTTCGGCCAGGAAGGCGAGCAGTTCCTGCGTCAGCCGCTCTGGCTGCTCTTCGGCCAGGTAGTGGCCGCACTCGTCGAGCATGATGCTGCGCATACGCTCGGCCAGCGGTCGCACCTCCGGTTCCAGGTGGGCTCCGAAGCTGGCGGTGCCGCCCACGGTCAGAACCGGCATGGGCAGCTTGGTCTTGGCAAACTCGCGGTTGTGCACGGCGTCGATGGTGTGGGCACGAAAATACTCAATGCCGCCATGCAGCGCGCCCGGTGCCGCCAAGTGCCGGGCATATTCGTCGAGCGCATGCTCCTCCAAGGCCGTCGTGTCATAGGCTTGCTGGCGCATCATGTGGGCGACGAAGAGTCTTTCGCGGCCGGTGATGAGCGCCTCGGCCAACCCGTTCGGCGCCTCGAACAGGGGCAGGTGGAACATCCTGGGATTTTTGGCGGCGTCAAACAGGGCCTCAAGGCCCAGTCCCGCGAGTGCCGCCTCGGTGAGGGCGAGCCGGCGCACCTCGGCCGGATACAGGCTGGCATAGGCGTAGGCGACCATCATGCCCACGTCGTGGCTGACGAGGTTGATCGGTCCGAGCTTCAGATGCCGGACGAGGCCGTGCAGCTCCTCTGCCACCGTCCGCTTGTCGTAGCCGCTGGAGGGGCGGTCCGACTCGCCGCAGCCGCGTAGGTCGGGCGCCACCACGGTGTAGCGCTGCGCCAGCGCCGGGATGATCTTGCGCCAGTAGTACGATGTCATGGGGAAGCCGTGCAGCAGCATCACGGGCTCGCCGGAGCCAGCCAGCGTGTAATGCAGCCGAACGCCGTTCACTTCAGTTCGGTGATGGCGTCCTGGCATCGTTTCGGTCACGGCTTTCGCCCTCCTGCATCGGGAGCTCCGCCTTTGTGGTGCGGAGCGGGCTGCTCTGTCCTGGAGTTGGGTGGTTGCAGGGTTGGATGACAAGCGGTTAATCTATTCAACGCTGTGTTGAAGGCAGTCTCATCGATGCCGCTGCCGGGCTTGCCTGCCATGGAAGTGTTCGTCGCAGTCGCGCGATATGGCAGCTTCCGCAAGACGGCCAGTGAACGAGGCGTCAGCACGTCGGCGTTAAGCCACATGATACGCGGGCTTGAGGAGAGCTTGGGTGTCCGGCTGTTCCACCGGACCAATCGCAGCATCCGCCTTACGGAAGCGGGAGAGCACCTGCTTGCCCGGCTTGGCCCAGCCCTCGGTGAGCTCACCGCTGCCATCGAGCAGGTTGGCGCGTTCCGGAGCCGGCCGGCGGGAACACTCCGGCTCAACGTGCCCCGCAACGCGGCCGAAATGGTTGTCAAACCGATGATGGCCCGCTTCCTGCGGGCGTATCCGGACATCCGGCTGGAGGTCGTCACCCAGGATGGCTTTGTCGACATCGTCGCCGCGGGGTTCGATGCCGGCATTCGCACAGGCCATGATCTCGGCCAAGACATGATCTCGGTCCCGCTTGGCCCGGCGATCCGCTTTGCCGTGGTGGGATCGCCCGCCTATTTTGCCGACCGCGCACGGCCTGCCGTTCCGCAGGACCTGCATGCGCATGCCTGCGTGGCGCGGCGCTACCCGAATGGCAGCTTTTACAAATGGGCGTTCGCCCGTGACAGCGAGGCCGTGGATTTGGTGATCCGTGGTCAACTCGTCGTCGATGACCGCTCGTTGATCGTTGCGGCGGCGCTCGAAGGCCTCGGGCTGGCTCATATCCACGAGGTGTTCGTGCAGGACCATGTCGCGCGCGGCGATCTGGTCCGCGTGCTCGAGGACTGGTGCCCGGTACTGCCCGGGTTCTGCCTTTACTATCCCGGCCGCCGCCAAGTGCCCGCGCCGTTGCGCGCGTTCATCGACATGGTCACGGAAAAGCATGTTCCAGCACAAGGTCTGCACTTGGCTGCAAGCGAGGCGGTGGCGTAATCGACAGTTTGGAAGGAACGCCCGGCTCGGCGCCGCGCTCTGAATGCACACTCGCAGGAGCTACCGCATGGCCATCGATCCGCGCACCCGCTACCCCCGTCCGCCCTTCACGCCACAGCC
Source organism: uncultured Acetobacteraceae bacterium (assembly GCA_964245545.1). Classification (GTDB taxonomy): domain Bacteria; phylum Pseudomonadota; class Alphaproteobacteria; order Acetobacterales; family Acetobacteraceae; genus LMUY01. The sequence continues at coordinate 17,191 of CAXTNN010000024.1, forward strand.
GCAGAGCAGCCCGGGCTCTTCGGCCCGCATGCAGCCGGAGCCGTTTTACGGAGAAGACAGCTATAACGGTTCGGGCAAGCTTGAAGGCCGCGTTGCGCTGGTGACCGGTGCTGACTCGGGCATCGGGCGGGCGGTGGCGCTTGCCTTCGCCAAGGAAGGCGCGGACGTGCTGCTGTCCTACCTGAACGAGGAAGAGGATGCCGACGCGGCCGCCCGTTCCGTCCAGGAGGCTGGGCGGCAAGCGGTGAAGCTGCCCGGCGACATCGGCGACCCGGCGCATTGCCGCGCCTTGGTACAGGCCGCCATCGATCGCTTCGGCCGATTGGACATCCTGGTCAACAATGGAGCCACGCAGACCACTCGTACTAAGCTGGAAGACATCAGCGACGAGGAGTGGGACACGACGTTTCGCACCAACGTCCACTCGCAGTTCTACCTATGCAAGGCGGCGCTGCCCCACCTGAAGCCGGGCGCATCGATCATCAACACGTCCTCGGTCAACTCCAAGCACCCGATGCCGACGCTGCTGGCCTACTCGGCCACCAAGGCCGCCATCGCCAATTTCACCATCGGCCTGGCGCAGATGCTGGTGGAGCAGGGCATCCGAGTGAACGCGGTGCTGCCCGGCCCGATTTGGACGCCGTTCATACCCGCTGGCATGGAGGCCAAGCAAGTCGCCCAGTTCGGCAGCCAATCGCCGATGGGCCGCCCGGGCCAGCCAGCCGAATTGGCGGCGGCCTATGTCTACCTGGCCTCGGATGACGCGAGCTATACGACGGGCGCCCTGTTGCCGGTCCATGGCGGCATGGCAATTTACTAGACGCACTGTGGATCATCTCTCCGACACCATGCGGGCCTGCATTGAAGCATGCCTGACATGCTGACTTTGAAGCTGCTGGTCTATTTGCCGTCCGGGAACCAGTTGCCGTGAAAACCGGGTGGTATCCTATGGGGCAGCCGTACCGTGGCAACTGGTGCTGCCTCAAACGCCCGCGCGTCGAGGACGGCGAGATCGGTGGTGTCTCCCACCCTGTCGATCACCAGGCCGACAAGCCAGCCTTCGTCCTCTCCGGCGTGCGGACCTGAAGGCACGAACACGAACTCCCCAGGGACCCGGTCGTCGCCGAAATCGTGCACAAGGTGGCTGCTCGTCAGCAGGTCATGCTTGTAAATCCGAGTGGCGCCAGTGAGCTGCGGATCGCCGTCGGGCGGTGCCGACACAGTGTAGACGTAACGGTAGGATTGTCCGAAACGGCGTTCGTCGATGCGAGGAAATTCCTGGGGCGCGTCATGGCTTACGCGGCGGTGGACTCGCCGTGCCGCCGGGTCCACCGTCCAGCGCTCCAGACGGCCCAACGTGTTCGGGCCGGCCGCGCTGGAATCGAACATCGTGTCGTAGGCGATAACGTCGAGGATCACCCGGCCGCCTTCAGCGTCGAACGCATTGGCCACGTGGAACACGAAACAGGGATCGACGTCGCACCAGATGACGCTGGCGCCGTCGCCATGACGCGGCAATAGGCCCACGCGGGCGCGGTGCGCCGGGTTCCAGCGAAACGGAAACAAGTGGCCCCCGAGAACGGCGCGCATGGAGAAGGTGACGGGCAAATCAAGCACGACCGCGAACCGCGCCGTGATCGCGCAATCGTGGATGCAGGGGCCGTGTTTGACCGCGATCGGCACGTCGCGGATGACCTTGCCGGCCGATGATACAACCACGTGGCGCACCGTGTCCCAAATGCTGCCGTCGTAAGTGATCGCATGGTGCTCGCCGGTCAGCGGATCCAGATGCGGGTGCCCGGAAAACGACCCGGCAAGCGTGCCGTCAAACGGATTATAGCGCTGCTCGTCCATGGCCTCGGAGAGTTCCACTGGGAGCTGCCAGCTTCCACCAGCGCAAAGGCACGTCCGCCGATACAAGCGATGTTGGTGTTCACCGTGTCATTGCGGCCCCTGCGCGGCCCGGGCGCAGCGGGGCACCCAAGGGCCGCAGCCGCTAAGCGCGACCGGATCCAACGGTTGCGATACCACCGGGCTCTGCCGTCCCGAATGGCAATGCCATGCACCATGCCGTCGCCAAGAAACCAATGATGGCCAAGCGGATCGGGGATCACCGGGTTGGCGCCGATCTTGAGATAGCGGCCGTCGAGACCGGGCGGGATTAAGCCGCTCACGGTAAGGTCGTCGAGCGTCAGCTCCGTGCGCATCGGCCGGTGGATGCCGACAACAAAGGGGTTGGCATCCTTGGGCAGGCGCCGCCTATTGTATGCGGCGACCACCTCGACGCCGCGCTCGAGTGCCTCGCGGATGGCCGCCTGCACGGGGTTGGGCAACGCGCTCTCCCGTCGTCAGGAACAGGTGCCGAACTGGCGATTGGTGAATGGTGGCTTTCGCCGAGCGCGAGATTGCTCAGAGCGGACTGCGACACGCTGCAATGACGAGCAACACGCAGGAACGTAGCACGAATGGACCATTGGTAGCGTTACGCGCAAGTTCGCCGGCCGTTGCTCGGCCTTTTTAGCCTGTGGACACCACGTCCTTGCCTATTTCCAAGCTGCCTGCCTGGGTGCAGGGTAAGGTGGCGGTCTCGAAGCCGATTGATCCACAGGAGGAGTTTTCAAATGAAGCATTCACTGGGTTTGGCAGCTTGCGGCTTGGCCGGGTTGCTGTTCCTTAGCCCCGCAGCGTTCGCGCAGACCAGCCAGAGCACCGGCGGTAAACACGACACGGCCAAGGGTGCTGCGGTGGGTGCACTCGCCGGGCATGAGATGGGTTCGGGCCACGCCGTAGCAGGCGCCGCTGCCGGCGCCGCCATCGGACATCACGAAGGCAAGAAGAGCCAAGCCAAAGGGTCATAACCGGCCGCCGGACACCGGTCTGCCGGGCAGAGAAGCCTGCCATCTAGCAGCTCAGCGCCTGGCGACCGGGGCTCAGGGCACTCCACTTGGGCGCGCCTGCTCGCCGGTGCGGAGTGCCCGGGCCTCCGCGATCAAGCCTTTTGGCAGCAGCAAGATCGCGAGGTAGAGCACGAGCCCAACCAAAACGGTTCGCAAGTGCCCGGCGCTGCGCGCCAACTCCGGAAGCAGGATCAGCGCGCAAGCTCCCAGCACGGCGCCGGGCAGGCTGCCGAGCCCGCCGACCACCACCATGGTCAGGATGAGGATCGACTGGTCAAGCCCGAACATGTCCGGGCTGATGTAGCCGATGCTGTGGGCAAGCAGGCAGCCCGCAGCACCGGCCAGCCCGCCGCCGATGGTGAAGGCACCCACCTTCATCAGCGCCGTGTTGATGCCCATGCCGGCAGCGCTTTGATCGTCTTCCCGCAACGCCCGCAGCGCCCCGCCGTAAGGGGAGTTGGTCAACTGGTGCACGATCCAGACGACCCCTGCCGTCACGGCGGCGATGGTGAAGTAGGTGGGCAGCCTTCCGCTGAGCGGCCAGGCGAACAGGCTCAGCCCGGGGACGCCGCGCAAGCCCATCGGGCCGCGGGTGAGCCCGTCCCAGTTCAGGATGGTGATGTTGATGATCTCGCCCGCGCTCAGCGTGGCCACCGTGAAGAAAATCCGCACCAGCCGGATGGCGGGGATGGCCACCACAAAGGCAATCCCGCCGGCGACCAGGACGCTTGCGGGAAGCGTCAGCTCCAGCCCCCGTCCGGTGCGTGCGGCGACAATGGCGGCGGTGTAGGCGCCGACGGCATAGAAGGCAGCATGGCCAAGCGAGACCAAGCCGGCCGTGCCGGTGACGAGATTGAGGCTGGCGGCCAAGATGGTGAACAGCATGGAGAGTTCGGCCAACCGGAAGAGGTAGGACTGGCCTAACGCTGCCAAACCCGAAGGCAGCAGGATGAACACGGCGACGAGGGCGGCGCCGATGACCGCCGCACGGTCAGACACGCTGGGCGCGCCGCCCGAACAGGCCGCGCGGGAACACCACCAGGGTGGCGAGCAGCAGCACATAGGGCACGATGCCGACCCAGCGGGAAGAAACGAAGTCGGTGGTGAAGCTTTCGCACAAGCCGATCAGCAATGCGCAAACCACCGCGCCGGGTATGCTGGTCAAGCCGCCCATCAGCATCGCCACGAACGCCTTGAGCGTGGGCGTGAACCCCATGTAAGGGGCGATGGCGCCGTAGTACAGCCCCACGAGCAAGCCGGCAACGGCGCCGATCGCCGAACCGATGGCGAATGTCCAAACAATGACGCGGTTCGCATCGACGCCGGAGTAGAGGGCGCCCAGCAAGTCATCGGACACCGCGCGCACGCCCAAGCCGATGCGGCTATGGCGGAGCAGACCGTGCAGGCCGGCCAGGGTGATGCAGGCGGTGGCGAAAATGATGAAGTCACCGCGCGCGAACACCACGTCGCCCCACGGAACCGGGCCATTGATCATCAGCCGGTCCGGAATCGGCTGCTCGTCGCCACCGAACGCCAGTTCGGTCAACTCGCGCACGATGATGCCCACCGCCAGCGACGAGAGCAGCGTCGCTTCCTGCAACGCGCGGGATTTCAGCGAGGCTTCATCCCGCGAGCGCCGCAGCGGGCGAAAGGCAATGCGCTCCAGCCCCACGCCGAGGGCGGCTCCGATCGCGGCCACGATAAGGAGCAGCACGATCAGCGGCGGGGCAAAAGCGAGTGCGGCGAACAACCCGGCGAACGCACCGAGCATGTAGATTTCGCTATGGGCGAAGTTGACCGCGCCCAGCACGCCGAAGATCAAGGTGAAGCCGATCGCCACCAGGGCGTAGCACAGCCCGGCGCTGACGCCGTTGACCAGGTCCTGCAGGATCGCCGCCACCATGCGCCGGGCTCAGGACTTGGGATTGTAGTCGATCTTGCCGTGGTCCACGCGCACGGTGGTGAGATTGAAGCGCTCGATGTCGCGCGTGGCGGGATCGATGGCGAACTTGCCGTTGGCGCCCTCGCCGGGGCCGAAATGGGCCAATTGCTCCTGTTCCGCCGCGCGCGTGACACTGGGGCCGGCGCGCTTGGCGGCTTGGAGGATGATGCTGGCAGCGTCAAACCCATAGGCGGACCAGATGTCGGGAGCGTGGCCGTATTTGGCGGTGAAGCTCTTGATGAAATCCTGCACCACCGGGCTCGGATTGCTGGGGTTGAACAAGCGGGAGGACCACATGCCGTCGAACGCGTCGCCCGCCAGGGCGAGCGAGCGTTCGGTGAGGCCGACGCCCGAGTCCACCACCGTCACGTCGGTCAGGCCGAGCTGCTGGCGCTGTTTCATGAACGTCGCCGCCTCCTCTTCCAGCATCGCCAGGAAGATGGCGTCGGGCTTCTCCCGGCGGATGCGGGTGAGCACGGAGCGGAAGTCGGTGGCGCCTTGGTTATAGACGGCGTCGTCCACGATCTCGGCGCCATCCTTCTTGGCCTGGGCGACGAAGGTTTCACCGACGCTCTGGCCCCAATCGGTTTGCACTTGCACGACGGCGATGCGCTTCTTGCCGAGGGTTTGCGTCATGAAGTCGGCCAACGGGTCGACATAGGTGGGGATGGTCTCGCTGGTGCGGAACATCCACTTGTTCATCTTCACCAAGTCGGGGTGCGAGGCGGACGGGGTGAGCTCCACCAGCCCGCCCTGGGCGTAGGTGTCGGCGGCGGCCATGGTGGCGGTGGAGGTGAAGTCGCTGATCGAGGCGATCACCGCTTTATCGTCAACCAGCTTTTCAGCAATGTTCACCGTCTCTTTGGCGTCACCCTTGCTGTCGCTGCAATCAAGGCGGAACGTCACGCCTGGCATCGTTTTGGCGGCATCGAACTGCTCGACGGCCAGCGCGGCGCCCTGCTGGATCGGGCCGCCAAAGCCCACCATCGGGCCGGAGAGCGGCAAGGAGCAGCCAATGACGAGCGTTTTATCTTGCGCGCGAGCGGTGCCGCAGAAAAGCGCGGTGGCTAAGGCCAGCGCGGTTGCAGTACGGGTCATTGGGACGCTCCTAAGATGCAGGCGCGGGTTGCGACCCGCCGAGATAAGCCTCTGCGACGCGGGACTCGCGCGCCACGTCGTCCGCCGGGCCGCTCAGCACGATGCGGCCGCTTTCCATGACGTAGGCATGGTCGGACACGCGCAGCGCGGCGCGGGCATTTTGTTCTACCAGCAAGATGGCGGTGCCGTCGTCGCGGATGCGGGCGATCAGGTCGAAGATCAGCCGCACCAGCTTGGGCGCCAAGCCCAAGGACGGTTCGTCCAGCAGCAGCAAGCGGGGGCGCGCCATCATCGCCCGGCCGATGCACAGCATCTGCTGTTCGCCACCCGAGAGCGAGCCGGCCCATTGCCGCATCTTCTGTTGCAACACCGGAAACAGCGCGGCGATGCGGCCGATGTCCTCCGCCTGCTGGGCGCGGCTGCGGCGGCCGGCGGCCACACGCAGATTTTCCGCCACGGTCATGCTGGAGAAGATGTGGCGGCCCTCGGGCGCCTGGCTGATGCCCTGGGCCACGATGTCATGCGGGGCGCGATTGAGGATGTCCTCGCCAGCGAAGCGCACCGACCCGGTGGCGTTGCGGTAGATGCCGCTGAGCGTTCGCATCAGCGTGGTCTTGCCGACGCCGTTGCTGCCGAGCACGCAGACAATGCTGCCCGCGGCTTGGTGCAGGTCGATGCCGCGCAGCACGGTCTGTGCGCCGATCGGAACCTGCAGGCCCGCCACCTCCAGCAGCGGCTCAGCCATCGTCGCCGCCCAGGTAGGCACGTTGCACCGCCGGGTCGGCGCGCACGGCGCCAGGCGTGCCGTCCGCGACTTTGCGCCCCGCCGCCAGAACGGCGATGCGGCGGCAGGTGCCCATCACCAGGCCCATGTCATGCTCCACCAACAGCACGGTGGTGCCGTTTGCATTCAGGCTGCGGATGAATCCGGCGAGGGAAGCGGTCTCGGTCTCGTTCAGGCCGGCGGCGGGCTCGTCCAGAATCAGCAAGTCGGGTTCGGTGGCTAGGGCGCGGGCGATCTCGAGATATTTGCGCTGGCCGTAGGACAGGGTGGCGGCCGCCGCTCCCGCCCGGTCGGCAAGGCCAACGCGGTCCAATGCCGCCCAACTGCGGGCGGCGATGGCGCGGCC
>CAXTNN010000025.1:0-23688 GCA_964245545.1 uncultured Acetobacteraceae bacterium
CACCTGCTCCACCCCACCCCAGTCGATCCCGAGGTCCAGGGAGGAGGTCGCCACCACGGCGCGCAAGTCGCCCCGCGCCATCGCGGCTTCGACCCGGCGGCGCTGCGCGATGTCCAGGCTGCCATGGTGCAGCGCGATCGGCAGCGTGGCCTCGTTCAGCTTCCATAGCGCCTGGAACAGCAGCTCGCCCTGTGCCCGAGTGTTGACGAACACGATCGTCATGGACGCCGCCGCGATCCGCTCCAGGATGGCCGCCGCCGAGGCCAGCCCCATGCGGCCCGACCATGGCACGCGCTCCTCGCCCAGGCAGATGTCGAGCTCCGGCGGCGCCCCTTCCGCCACCTCGATCAGCCGCACCGGGCCGCCGCAGCCGACATAGGCTTGGATCGCATCCCTATAGGCGACCGTGGCGGACAGCCCGACCCGGCGCGCGCCCGGCGCCAAGGTGGCCAAGCGCGCCAGGCACAACGCCAACTGGTCGCCCCGCTTGGTGCCGGCCAAGGCGTGCACCTCGTCCACCACAAGGGCGCGCAACCCGCCGAACAGCGCGGGCGCGGCTGGCTGGCTGAGCAGCAACGCCAGGCTTTCCGGCGTGGTGAGCAGGATGTTGGGCGGACGCTCCTTCTGCCGCGCCCGCCGTGCCACGGGGGTGTCGCCGCTGCGGGTTTCCACCGTGACCGCGAGCCCCATCTGCTGGATCGGTGCGGTGAGATTGCGCGCCACGTCGGTTCCGAGCGCCTTGAGCGGTGAGATGTAAAGCGTGTGGATGCCGTCCTGGGGCGCGGCGGCCAGCTCCACCAGCGAGGGCAGGAAGCCGGCCAGCGTCTTGCCGCCGCCGGTTGGGGCGATCAGCAGCGCTGTCTGCCCTGCCTCGGCCGCCTCCAGCATGGCGAGCTGGTGGGGGCGCGCCGCCCAGCCGCGGGCGGCAAACCAGGCGGCGAACCGTTCCGGAAGTGTTCCACTCACGGGGGATACATAGGAGGGAACCGCCCGGCGGGCTAGTCGGGTGGAGCAGGGGCGCCTACGTTTGGCCGCGAAATCGAGGAGCAGCCCGCATGATCCACGTGGTCGCCATTATCACGACGCAGCCCGGCCAGCGCGCCGCCGTGCTAGAGGCGTTCCACGCCAACATGCCGGCCGTCCACGCCGAAGCCGGTTGCATTGAATACGCTCCCGCCGTGGACGCGCCCGGCGCCGGGGCGGTGCAGACCAAGCTGGGCGACGACACCTTCATGGTGATTGAGAAGTGGGAGAGCCTGGACGCGCTGCAGGCGCATTCCGCCTCGCCCCACATGGCCGCCTATGGCGAAAAGACCCGTCCGATGCTGGCCAGCCGCGTGATTCACGTGCTGACAGAAGGCTGACCGGCCCGCACGCCCCCTGCCCTGCGTGAGACCCCCTTGTCGGAACGGGGGCGATGTGGGTTGTTCTGGCTCCCGGCGGATCACAAGCGAGATAGAGGGCGCGATGCACAGCTTTCCCGTGACACGGACCGAGCACCCCAGGCCACGGGCCGCGGACGACAAGCTGCGGTTCGGCGAGGTGTTTACCGACCATATGTTCCAGATGAACTACGACGAGGACGGGGGCTGGCACGACGCGCGAATTGTCCCCTACGCGCCGCTCACCCTGGACCCGGCGTGCTGCGTGCTGCACTACGCCCAGGCGGTGTTCGACGGGCTCAAGGCGTTCCGCGGGGTGGACGGCCAAATCCGCATCTTCCGCGGCGACCAGAACGCGGCACGGCTCAACCGCTCGTGCGAGCAGCTCTGCATCCCGCCACTCGACCCGGCGCTGGTGGAGGACTCGTTCAAGGCGCTGGTCGCGGTGGACTCCGCATGGGTGCCCGCCAAGCGCGGCACGGCGCTCTACATCCGGCCGACGGTGATCGCGACCGACACCTTCCTCGGCGTGCATCCCTCGCACAGCTATCTGTATTACGTGATCCTCAGCCCGGTGGGCGCCTATTACGCCGAGGGCATGAACCCGGTGCGCATCCTGGCGACCGACCAGTTCGTCCGCGCCGTACCCGGCGGCTTGGGCGCGGCCAAGGCGGCCGCCAACTACGCCGCCAGCCTCTATGCCGCCCATGACGCCGCCAAGCGCGGCTACACCCAGGTGCTGTGGCTGGACGGCCGCCAGCGCGAGTTCCTGGACGAGGTGGGCTCCATGAACATCATGCTGCGCATCGGCGACACCGTGGTCACCCCGCCTTTGTCCAGCGGCACCATCCTGGACGGCATCACCCGCCGCTCGGCGCTGCAACTGCTGGCCGACTGGGGCATCCCGGTGGAGGAGCGGCCGATTTCGATTCACGAGGTGCAGCAGGCGCACCGGACTGGCGCATTGGCCGAGATGTGGGGCACCGGCACCGCCGTGGTGATCTCCCCCGTGGGCGAGCTGGGCTATGGCGACACCAACATGGTGATCAACGGCGGCCGCATCGGCGAGCTGACGCAGCGGCTGTACGACGCCATCACCGCCATCCAATACGGCGCCACCAACGATCCGCATGGCTGGATGACCCGCGTGGAGGCTGGCGAGCTGGTAGCTGCCTGAGCAGGCCGAGTCTAGGCAGCCGATGGCGGTTGTAGTGCTCGCCTGATGTCGTCCGAGGGCTCGACCAGCGTGCCCAAGGCCGATGGCGCCCAAAGATGGGGAAACATCCGCTCGGTCTCGCCAAGCGGGAAGGCAATGTGCAACGGGGCATCCTTGCGTCCGGCCAGCAGACCTCGCGCGACCAGCGGGGCCAGCAGGCGGCGGCCTTGGCGCTCCGCCGTGCCGACCAGCCCGCCCACGTCGCCGCGGGAGACTTCACCAAACAGCACGGCTCGTTCCAACAGTGGCGCCACGCGCGCGTCCAATCGATCGCCTGCTGCCTCCGCCGCCACGAACTCGCGCACCCGCGCGGCGAGAGCTTCCGGCGAAAGCAGCGCCCGCATGAAGCGGACCTGGTCCAGGCAGGCGGCCAGGAAGAACCGGCAAAACTCGACCAGGCGCCCATCGGAAAGGATGCCCCTGCCATCGAGTATTCCCTGAGGCGGGTCATCGGCACGGGCCAATGTGGCTCGGTAGCTGTCAACGTGCCGGGCCAGGCCGCGCGAAATCGACCAGAGCGGCGAGCCGACCCCGACACGGCGGAGGAGCGCATGGGAGAGCAGCCGGGCAACCCGGCCGTTCCCATCGGCAAAGGGGTGGATCCACAGCAGCCGGTGATGCCCGGCGGCGATCGCAACCAATTGTTCCGCGCGGCCATAGCGCTCCGGGGCGGACTCGTCGAAGCGGGCCATCCAGCCGGGCAGTTCGGCGGGCGGCGGCGCAATGTGCCGTCCCACCTGCACGTCATCCTTCCGCAAGAGGCCCGGCAGCACCTCGACCCGGCGTCCATTCCCCGGCTCCTCCACCCAGCGCAAACTGTCCGGCAGGCGCTGGTAGAACTGCGCGTGGATGGTGGTCGCAAGCGCCGCTGGCTGCGCTGCGATGTTGAGGCCGCCGCTGTCAATCGAGGCCTGCACGGCGATGTGGGCACCAGCCTCGAGTTGCAGGTCCCGCCGTCTCGGCTCGGCCGCCAGGTCGGCGCGCAGAGCCCGCTCGATGTCGACCGGGCGTGTGTCATGTCCCTCGATCAGGTTGCTGTAGTAGCAGTTCATCCCGCGCACGAGGGTGCCGATAGCGCCGGCGGTGCCCGGAGCCAGCCGCCCGCTCAGCGCAGCCGCTTCCGTCGCCAAGGTAAAGCCGAGGTCGCGCAACTCGGGCCACGACGGATGCTCCGCCCCAGGAATGAGGGTGAGTGAGGCAGGACCGGCGTTTGTGATCCGCATGACCGGCTGTATGTTTTGGATAAGGGACTTATAAAGAACACTTTTTACGGCGATACGCAACCAGCGCGACCGGCTTTATGACCGGCTTCTTGACCAATGGAAGAGCAACAAGCCGGCTTTTTTGCCGCTCGGCTGGATCGCTTCCTACTCCTGGCGGTAGGCTCCCGCATGGACATCATGCACCCCGATTCGCTCGCTGCGCCGCCCTCCGCCCTTGACCGGATCGCCCCTATCTCGCGGCAGATCTGGGACGCCAAGTATCGCTTCAAATCGCTTGACGGCACTCCGATCGACCGCACGGTCGAGGAGAGCTGGCGCCGGGTCGCGCGGGCGTTGGCGGAGGCGGAGGCAGAGCCGGCGCGCTGGGAGGGGGAGTTCTACCGCGCGCTGGAGGATTTCCGCTTCCTCCCGGCCGGCCGGATCCTCTCCGGCGCCGGCACCACGCGGCGGGTGACGCTGTTCAATTGCTTCGTCATGGGCGAGATCGGCGACGACCTCGGCAGCATCTTTGAGAACCTGCGGGAAGCCGCGCTTACCATGCAGCAGGGCGGCGGCATCGGCTACGACTTTTCCACCCTGCGCCCGAAAGGCGCTCCCGTGCAGGGCGTGGGCGCCGACGCCTCCGGGCCGCTCTCCTTCATGGATGTGTGGGACGCGATGTGCCGCACCATCATGTCCGCCGGCGCCCGGCGCGGGGCGATGATGGCGGTGATGCGCTGCGACCACCCCGACATCGAGGCCTTTATCGCCGCCAAGCGCGAGCCCGGCCGGCTGCGCAACTTCAATCTTTCGGTACTCGCGACCGACCCGTTCATGGCGGCCGTGGCGGCGGATGCGGACTGGCCGCTGGTGTTCGCCGGCCGCACCCACAAGGTGCTGCGCGCCCGGGCGCTGTTCGACAGCATCACCCGCGCCACCTACGACTACGCCGAACCCGGCGTGATCTTCATCGACCGCATCAACGCCCGCAACAACCTGCACTACTGCGAGACCATCCACGCCACCAATCCGTGCGGCGAGCAGCCGCTGCCGCCCTATGGCGCCTGCCTGCTGGGGTCGGTCAACCTGGCGCGGCTGGTGCAGCACCCATTCACTCCGGCCGCCCGGTTGGACGAAACCGAATTGGCCGAGCTGGTCCGCGTCGCTATCCGCATGATGGACAACACCATCGACGTGTCCGGCTTCCCGCTCGAGGCGCAGCGGCAGGAGGCGGTGGCCAAGCGCCGCATCGGCCTGGGGATCACTGGGCTGGCAGACGCGCTGGCGATGGTGGGGCTGCGCTACGGCTCCCCCGCGGCCGCCGAGCGGGCGGGGGATTGGGCAAGGCAGATCAACCGTGCCGCCTACGTCACCTCGGTCCACCTGGCGCGCGAGAAGGGTGCCTTCCCGCTGTTCGACCGCGACGCCTACCTGGCCGGCGAAACCATCCGCGAGCTGGACGCGGACGTGCGCGCGCTGATTGCCGAGCACGGCATCCGCAACGCGCTGCTCACCTCCGTCGCCCCCACCGGCACCATCTCGCTGGTGGCGGACAACGTCTCCTCGGGCGTGGAGCCGGTATTCGCGCTGGCCTACACCCGGCGCGTGCTGCAGCCGGACGGCACGCGGGTGGAGGAGGAAGTGTCGGACTACGCGCTGCGCCGCTTCCGCGCCCTGTTCGGTGAGGAGGCGCCGCTGCCGCCCGCCTTTGTCACCGCGCAGGAGCTGACCCCCGCTGAGCACGTGCGCATGCAGGCGGCGGTGCAGCGCCATGTCGACAGCGCGATTTCCAAGACGGTGAACGTGCCGGAGGACATCGGCTTCGAGGCGTTCCAGCAGGTCTACCTCGACGCCTATGCCAGTGGCTGCAAAGGCTGCACCACCTACCGCCCGAACGCGATCACCGGGTCGGTGCTGGAGGTGAAGCCGGCGGAAGCGGTGCATCCGGTTACGCCGCCCGCGCCGCCGCAGGGGCCGCTGGATGGGCTGATGCTGCGATCGGACAAGCTCTCCGGCGCCACCTACAAGCTGCGCTGGCCGGACAGCGAGCATGCCATGTACGTCACGATCAACGACGTGGAGCAGGATGGCGTGCTGCGTCCGTTCGAGGTGTTCGTGAACTCCAAGAACCTCGAGCATTATTCTTGGGTGGTGGCGCTCACCCGCATGATCAGCGCCGTGTTCCGCCGCGGCGGCGAGGTGGCGTTCGTGGCGGAGGAGCTGAAGCAGGTGTTCGACCCGCGCGGCGGCCAGTGGCAGTCGGGCCGCTACGTGCCCTCCCTGGTGGCCGCGATTGGCGACGTGATCGAGCGCCACATGGTGGAAACCGGCTTCCTCGCCCGCGACGTGCCCGCGGCGGCGGCCAAGCCTGGCATGCTGGCGAAGGCCCAGTTGGGGCCGCTATGCCCGAAATGCAGCCAGCCGGGGCTGGTGCGCGAGGCAGGCTGCTTGAGCTGCCTTAACTGCGGCTGGTCGAAATGCGAGTGAAGCCGGCGGCTTAGCGGCGCCTCTGCACGGCAGCGCCCTGCTGCCCGAGGCGGAGGCGGGACGGCAAGAAAGGCGATTTACTCTGATCCTAATTGTGCTCTAGCCTGTCCGGCAGGCCGGGACACACCGGCGGGGGTCCAGAGGAGCGGTTCCGTATGTCGTCACTTCGTCTGCTGCCGGCACTCGCAGTGCTCGGCTTGCCGTTGGCCGCCGCGGCCGCCGACCCGATCAAGATCGGCGTGATTGCGGAGAACTCCTCTATCTCCGGGATCGCCATCCCCAATGCGGCGCAGGTCGCGGCCGACGAGATCAACGCCAGCGGCGGCATTGGTGGCCGGCAGGTGGAGATTGTGGCCTATGACGACCACAACTCGGCGGCTGACGCCGTGCGCGCGCTGCAACGCCTGGCGAGCCAGGACAAGGTGAACGCCGTCATCGCCACCTACACCTCCGAGGTGGCGCTGGCGCTGGAGCCGTGGGCCGGTCGGCTCAAGATGGTGACGGTGACGCCGGGTGCGGCCAGCGACGAGATCACGGCGCGTATCCATGCGGACTACGGCAGCCTAAAGTATTTCTTTCACGGCTACCTGAAATCCTCCTTCCTGTCGGACGCAACCTGTGACGCCGCCAAGGATCTGCTGGTCAACAGCAAGTATCATATGAAGACCGCCGCCATCATGAGCGAGGACGCGGCCTGGACCGGGCCGCTCGATGCAGAGTACGAGAAATGCCTGCCCAAAGTCGGCATGACGGTGGTGGACCATATCCGCTTCTCCCCCGACACCACCGACTTCACCCCGATCTACAACGGCATCGAGGCCAAGCATCCGGACGTGATCATGACGGGGATCAGCCATGTCGGCGTGCAGCCGACGGTGCAATGGGCCAACCAGCAGGTGCCGATTCCGCAATTCGGCATTTCCAGCCAGGCGACCTCCTCCACCTTTTGGAAGGACACCAACGGCGCCACCGAAGGCATCGTGCTGCAGCTCATCGCCGTGGACACGGTGGCGAGCACGCCGAAAACCATCCCGTTTGCGCAGGCCTACATCAAGAAATACGGCGTCAGCCCGGCTTATTCCGGCTATGGCGCCTATGACGAGGTCTACTACCTGTGCGACGCGATCAAGCGCGCCGGCGGCACCGAACCCGACAAGCTGGTGGACGCCGTGGAGAAGACGGATTGGGAAGGCACGGTTGGGCGCATCCAATTCTTCGGCAAGGACGACCCGTCCACCCACGGCATCAAGTATGGCGAGCAGTATGTGAGCGGCCTGCTGGTGCAGTGGCAGGACGGCAAGCAGGTGCCGGTGTGGCCGAAGGCGGTTTCCGGCGGTAACGAGCTGCACTTCCCCTCCTTCGTCAAGCTGACGAACTGAGCCCTGGAGCCCCCTTCCGCCAAACCGCTGGCGCCGGCGGAAGACCGTCATGCTGCTCACCCAAGTCCTGATCGACGGCTTTGCCATCAGCGCGCTCTACGGCCTCGGCGCCGTGGGGTTTACGCTGATGTTCGGCGTCTCCGGCGTGCTGAACCTGGCCCATGGCGGAACGATGGTGACGGCGGCCACCGTGGCCTGGTACGTGGCGGGCCTGATCGGCCCTTACGGCGGGGCCGCGTCGGGCGTGCTGGCCGGCATGGCAACGGCATTCGCCACCTACTTCCTGGTCGTCCGGCCGATCCAGCGTTCCCGCTCCATACCTCGTGAGGAGACCGAGATTTTTGTGCTCACCGGCACGCTGCTGTGGGGCATCATGATCCAGGTGGTGATCGCCTACCTTGCCACCACCAGCCCGCACACGGTGCGTCCACTGATCGAGGGGGTAACAACCATTGGCGGGGTGCGGACGCCGACCAACGAGATCCTGACCGCCGTGCTGTGCTGGGCCGCCATCGGGCTGCTGTGGCTGCTGATCAACCGCACCAAGGCGGGCCGGGCGCTGGCCGCCGCCTCCATCAACCCGCGCGGTTTGACGCTGCTGGGCTACGAGCTGGAATGGATCTACCTGCTGGTTTGGGGGATTTACGGCCTGCTCGCCGGGGTGGCGGGGGTGCTGCTCGGCGCCTTCTTGGGCGCCTCGTCCGACAATATCGGCACGCTCACCGCTAGCGCCTTTTCCATTGTGGTCCTGGGCGGGCTCGGCAGCGTCGCCGGGTCACTGATCGCGGCCTATTGCGTGGGCTACTTCGAGACGGTGACGGCCTACCTGGTCAATCCCTCGCTGCGCAACATCCCGGCGCTGATCTTGCTGGTCGTGGTGGTGTACGTGCGGCCGCAAGGCATTTTGGGGCGGCGCTGATGCACGGCCTGCTGAGGTCCCGCCTATTCTGGGGCGCTTTGGGCGGCCTGGTGATCTTGGCGCTGGTGCCGTTCGTGGCGTCCGACTACATCGTCGGCGTGCTGATCCCGGCCTATTACTTCGCCGTGTTCGCCATGGCGTGGGACCTGTTGTTCGGTTTCGCCGGCGAGGTCAATTTCGGGCCCACTTTCCTGATCGGCCTCGGTGCCTATGGCGCCGGCATCCTCAACGTGCAGACCAATTGGCCGGTATGGGTTTGCATTCCGTTCGGCGCGCTGTTGGCAGTGATCGGCGGGGTGGTGCTGGCTTTGCCAGCGCTGCGGCTCACCGGGCCGTATTTCGGCCTGATCACGCTGGTGGCGGTGCTGCTGCTCAGCCAATGCGTGACGGTGTTCGCGCATTTCACCGGCGGGGAGATCGGCCTGTCCTTGCCCGACGTGCTCGCGATCGACGACACAACAAACTACTACTACGCGCTGGCCTTCATGGCGGTGAGCGGGCTGCTATTGTTCACCCTGTCGCGCTCTGCCTTGGGCCTCATCCTGCAGGCCTGCGGGCAGGACCCGGTGGAAGCGCAGGCGCTCGGTTTCAACGTGGCCAAGCACAAGCTGGCGGCGTTCTGCGTCAGCGCCTTCTTCAGCGGTCTGGCTGGCGCGTTCCTGGTGTTCTACTACGGCACGGCGTCACCGGGCACGTTTATCGACATCGCGGTGGGGGTGCAGATCATCATTGCCGCCGTGCTGGGCGGGCGGCGGACCATCCTAGGCGCCGTGCTGGGCGCCATCTTCCTGGTTGCGGCCGGCGAGGCGCTGCGGCCATTGGGCCAGATGAGCACGTTCGTGGTCTCCGCCTTTGCCCTGGTCGTCATCCTGCTGGTGCCGGCCGGGTTCCTCGGCACCGTGCTGCACCGCCGGGTGCGGGCGTGACCGTGGATACCGTGGTGGCGGCCCACTCGGCCCCCGTGTCGAACGCGGCGCCGCTGCTCGAGGTCAGCGGGCTGGTGAAGCGGTTCGGCGGGCTGGTCGCGGTCCGCAACATGCATTTCGCCATCCGGCCCGGCGAGATCCTCGGCCTGATCGGGCCCAATGGCTCGGGCAAGTCCACCGTGATGAAGCTCATCATGGGGATCGAGCGGCCCAATGCGGGCGTGGTGAAGATCGGCGGGGTGGACGTGGCCGGCTGGCCGTCCCACCGCATTGCGCGGCAGGGCGTGGGGCTGGTGTTCCAGCACTCCCGGCCGCTGCACCGGCAAACCGTAGGCGAGAACATCAAGCTGGCGCTGCTGCCGGATTCGCTGCTCAAGGTGTTCGCCGACCCGGCGGTGGACGGGCAGGCGCGGGTGATTGCCGAGCGCGTGGGCTTGGCCGCCGTATATGACCGCAGGCCGGCCACCCTGCCATTCGCCGACCTGCGCCGCCTGGAGCTCGCCAAGGCGATCGCGCGCGACCCGAAGGTGGTGCTGGTGGACGAGCCGTTCGCCGGGCTCACCGCGGGCGAGGTCGGCGCGTTCTCGGAGCTCATCGCCTCGTTCCGGGACGAAGGCCGCGCCGTGCTGCTGGTGGACCACAACGTCAAGAGCGTGGCGGCCTTGGTGGACCGGGTGCTGGCCATGTACCTCGGCGAGTTCGTCGCCGAAGGCTCCGCCGAGCACGTCATGGCCAACCCGACGGTGCGCCAGGTTTATCTCGGCTCCGGCACGCTGGAGATCGCCGCGCGCCCGGAGCTGGACGAGGCCGCCGGCACGCCGCTGCTCGAGGTGAGCGACGTGAGCGTGTTCTACGGCAAGGCGCAGGCGCTGCAGGGCGTGTCGCTGCACGTGCGGGAGCGGGAGTTCGTCTCGGTCGTGGGCCTGAACGGGGCCGGCAAGACCACGCTGTTCAACGCCATCTCCGGCCTGGTGCCCTATGCAGGGGCCATTCGATGGGCGGGCGAGAGCCTGGCCGGCAAGACTCCCGCCAGCATCGCGCGCGGCCTGGGCGGCCGCCCCGGGCTGGTGCAATGCCCAGAAAGCCGCGAGCTGTTCACCACCATGAGCGTGCGCGAGAACTTGGAACTGGGAGGCGCCCACCTGAAGCTGCCGGAGCGCCGCCGGCAAATGGACTGGCTGTTCGCCTTGTTCCCGATCCTGCAATCCCGCGCCAGCCAGGCCGCCGGCAAGATGAGCGGCGGCGAGCAGCAGATGCTGGCCATCGCCCGCGCATTGATGATGCATCCACGCCTGCTGATCCTGGACGAACCAACGCTGGGGCTCGCCCCCGTCATCTTGGAGCAGCTCAGCCACGCGCTGGAAACGCTGCGCACCACCACGCCGGTCACGGTGCTGCTGGGCGAGCAAAACGTCACCTTCGCCCTGCCCCACGCCGACCGGGTGTATGTGCTGGAGCATGCGCGCATCGTTTGGGAAGGCGACCCGGCGCGCTTTGGCGAGGAGGCTGGCCGAGCCTATCTTTAGCCTGGTCATGCCGGGTAAGGGGGCGCGTCGCCAGGAGAGCTCCTGCCCATGCCCCCGACTGCGCCTTGCCGACGCCTTGCCTTGCCGCTCCTGGCCTGGTTTGCCCTGAGCCTTCCGCCCTGGTCCGTGATGGCCGCGCCGCCAGCCTCCCCCACGCCGGAAGGCGGCCCGCAAGCGCCGGAGGGGGGCACGACCCCGCAGTCGGACGTCTCGTCCAGCAGCACGGCCCCGCAAACGCCGCCGGTGGAGCAGGACTATGCCATCCATGGCCAAACCACTTTGGTGGACCAGTACCATCCCGGCTTCCATGCGGCCTATAGCGGCCCGAACAGCCTCGACCCTGGCCGCCGCGGCGATGAAACCTTCGACCTCACGCTGTATGGCGGCGTCCGGCCCTGGGCAGGGGCGGAGGTTTGGGTCAATCCGGAGGTGGACCAGGGCTTCGGGCTCAGCAACACGCTTGGCGCCGCCGGCTTCCCCAGTGCGGAAGCCTACAAGGTGGGCTCCTCCACCCCCTATGTGCGCGTACCCCGCCTGTTCCTGCGCCAGACGGTCGACCTCGGCGGCGCCGCGCAGGGCGTTGCGCCCGACCTCAACCAGTTGGGTGGCAGCGAGACGGCCAACCGCATCGTGGCGACGGTCGGCAAGTTCAGCGTGGTCGACGTGTTCGACACCAACAAATACGCGCATGATCCGCGCAACGACTTCCTGAACTGGGCCGTGGCCGATAGCGGCGCGTTCGACTATGCGGCCGACGCGTGGGGCTACGCCTATGGCGGGTCCGCGGAGTGGTATCAGGACTGGTGGACGCTGCGCGGCGGCCTGTTCGACGGGTCGCAGACGCCGAACTCAGCCTTCGAGTCGTTCCCGCTATTCCACCAATTCCAAGTCGTGCTGGAGGCGGAGGCGCGCTACACGCTGGCGGGGCAAAGCGGCAAGATCAAGCTGCTGGGCTTCCAAACCCGCGCCAAGCTCGGCACCTTCTCCGAATTGCAGCAGTTCTTCGCCGCCAATCCGGGCGCCAGCAACGTGGACGCGGAAGCCATCCGCCACCTGCGCAACAAATACGGCGGCGGCGTGAACATCGAGCAGCCGATTACCGCCGACCTCGGCTTCTTCCTGCGCGCCAGCCTTTCCGACGGACGCACCGAGACCTACGACTTCACCGACATCGACCGCTCGCTGTCCCTCGGCCTGTCGCTCGCCGGCACGCAGTGGCAGCGCCCGGATGACACGGTGGGCGCCGCCTTCGTCGTCAACACCATCAGCAGGGCCTTCAAGCAGTACCTCGAGGGGGGCGGGCTGGGCGTGCTGGTGGGGGACGGCAAGCTGACGGATGCCGGGCCGGAGCAGATATTTGAGACCTATTACAGCTTGGCGGTGCGCGCTGGCATCAACGTCAGCGCCGACTACCAACTCATCAACCACCCGGCCTACAACGTGGACCGCGGGCCGGTGCATGTGTTCGGCGGGCGCGTCCACCTGCAGTTTTGACGGCGGGCGGCATAGTTCAACACGTGCATTTGGGAGAAGCTGCCATGGGCCCGCTTTCCGGTAAGGTCGCCTGGGTGACGGGCGCGAGCAGCGGCATCGGTGAGGCGGCGGCGATGACGCTGGCGGGAGCGGGCGCCACCGTGGTGGTCTCCGCCCGCCGGGCCGACAAGCTGGCCGCGGTGGCGCAGCGCATCACCGAGGCGGGGGGCTTGGCCCACGTGCAGCCCGCCGACGTCTCCGACCCGCAGCAGGTCGAGGCAGCCGCCTCCTGGTTGCTGCACACGCTGGGGCGGGTCGACATCCTGGTGAACAACGCCGGGCTGAACATCCCGGACCGAAGCTGGGACAAGCTCACGCCCGCCGGGGTGAACCAAATCATTGCCGCCAACCTCGCCAGCGCCTTCTACTGCGTCACGGCCGTGCTGCCGGCGATGCGCGCGCAGCGGGACGGCGTGCTGATCCACACGGCCTCGCTCGCCGGGCGCTTCGTCAGCCGGGTCAGCGGCCCCGCCTACAGCGCGGTGAAGCACGGCGTGGTGGCGATGAGCCACAGCATCAACATGGAGGAATGTGCCAACGGCATCCGCTCCACCGCGCTTTGCCCCGGCGAAGTGGCCACCGAAATCCTGGACCAGCGGCCGGTCCCGCTCAACGCCGAGGACCGTGCGCGCTTGCTGCAGCCGGAGGACGTCGCCGACCTGATCGGCTACGTTGCCGCCTTGCCGCCCCGCATCTGCATCAACGAGGTGCTTATTTCGCCAAGCTGGAACCGCGGCTACGTGGCGGGGCTGGCACGGCGCGGGTGACGGCCGGCGCCGAGGGTCTTGCCCCCGAGCGCGCGCGGTGGTCTGACAGGCGCCGCACCACCATGGACCACCCAATGAGCGACACCGCCCCCCTCAGCCTACCCGAAGCCGCGCGCCAGCTCGGCACCTCCCTGCGCGCGCTCCGCCACGCCATCCGCACTGGCGCCATCCCGGCGCCGCCGCACCTGACCGCCACCACGCCCGTCTCCGCCGAGTGGCTCGCCCAGGTGCAATCGGCCGTGACGGCCTCGCCCGGGGTTCTGCATGGCGCCACCCGGCAAGCGGTGCCGCCATTTGCGCGTTACAAGGGCACCTCGGCTTGGCATCAATTCCGCCGGCGCCGCCACGCCTACGCCCAACACCGTGCCGCCAGCCCGGCCTGACGCCCCGGCGGTGGACTGGCCGCGGGAGACCGGCTCCTTCGCGCTTGGCGACTTCGCGGCCGAGAAGGGCGGCACCATTGCCGGAGCCCAAATCGGCTGGGAGCGCCATGGCACGCTGAATGCGGCGCGCGACAACCTCATCCTCTATCCCAGCAGCTACAGCGCCCAGCACTCCGACATGGCCTGGCTGATCGGGCCCGGCGCCATCCTGGATCCGACCCGGTGGTGCATCGTCGCGGTGGACATGTTCTCGAACGGCGTCTCCTCCGGCGCCGCCGACACACCGGGCTATCCCAGCCTGGTCACGGTCGCCGACAATGTCCGCGCGCAGCATCGCCTGGTGACGGAGCAGTTCGGCGTGGAGCGGCTGGCGGCGGTGTACGGGTTCTCCATGGGCGGCATGCAGGCCTATCATTGGGCGGCGCTGTATCCGGCCATGGTAGAGCGCGCCATCGTGGTGTGCGGCAGCGCCCGCACGGCGACCCACAACAAGGTGTTCCTGTCCGGCCTGCTCCGCACCCTGGAAGCCGCGCCCGAACACGCTGGCGGCGGCCGGTTCTCCGCCGAGCCGGTGGCGGCGCTGCACGCCTTCGGCCATATCTACGCCGGCTGGGCGCTCAGCCAGGACTTCTACCGCGCCGACCTGCACCGCGCCGCACTCGGCGCGCCCGACCTGGAGACGTTCCTCCGCACCGATTGGGCCGAGCGCTTCGCCAGCTTCCGCGCCGCCAACCTGTACGCCCAGGCGCTGGCCTGGTATCACGGCGACATCTCGGACAACCCGCGCTATGGCGGTGACCTGCCGACCGCGCTGCGGGCTATTGGAGCCCACGTGCTGCTGCTGCCTTCCGAGACCGACCTGTATTTCCGGGTGGCCGACAACGAGGCCGAGTGCCGCCACCTGGCGAACGCTCAGCTCTCGCCAATCCCGAGTGTCTGGGGTCATCGCGCCGGCAACCCGAATGGCAACCCGGCAGACACTGCATTCATCAAGGCCGCGGTCCACGCCGCTCTGCCATAGCCCACCTTCCGCACGGAGCTCCGCCCATGCAACTGGACCTCGTTGGCAAAACCGCCCTGATCACCGGGGCTTCCAAGGGCATCGGCCTCGCTTGCGCCCAAGTGCTGGCGGCGGAGGGCTGCCACCTCCATTTGGCCGCCCGCAACGGCCCGGCGCTGGAGCAAGCCCGAGCCGAGTTGGAAGCCTCCCACGGCGTGCGGGTGACGGTGCACGCGATGGACCTGTCCTCCACCGCCGCCATGGAGGATCTGGCCGAGCGGGCCGCAGACAGCGACATCCTGGTCAACAACGCCGGCGACATCCCCTCGGGCCGCCTCCAAGCAGTGAGCGACGAGGCCCTGCGCGCCGGGTTTGACCTGAAGCTGTTCGGCTACATCACGCTCTGCCGCCTGTTCCACCCGCGCATGACGGGGCGGGCCGGGGCGATCGTGAACATCATCGGCAACTCCGGCGAGAACTGGGACGCCGGCTACTTCGCCGGGTCCACCGGCAACGCGGCGCTGATGGCGTTCACCCGCGCCATCGGCGGCGCCAGCCTGGACGACGGGGTGCGCGTGGTGGGCATCAACCCGGGCCCCGTCGCCACCGACCGCATGATCAAGCTGATGCGCCGCCGGGCCGCGGACAGCCTGGGCGACGAGGAACGCTGGGAGGAGCTGTTTGCCAAATACCCCGGCAAGCGCCCCGCCACCGCCGCCGAGGTGGCCGACCTCACCGCCTTCCTTGCCTCGCCCCGTGCTGGCTACATCACCGGCACGGTCGTCACCATTGATGGCGGGATCGCCTCCCGCGGGTCGATCTTTTAGCCATGTTTGTCACCGCGCCCGACGGCACCCGGCTGCACGTCGAGGAGGTGGGCGAAGGCACGCCCATCCTGTTCATCCACGAGTTCGGCGGCAACCACGGGAGCTGGGAGCCGCAATTGCGTTTCTTCGCCCGCCGCCACCGCTGCATCACCTACGCCGCCCGCGGCTACCCGCCCTCCGACGTGCCCGGCGACCTCGAGCACTACTCCCAAGCCATCGCCGCCGCCGACGCGGTGGCCGTGCTGGACGGCTTGGGCATCGCCCGCGCGCATATTGTGGGCCTGTCGATGGGCGGGTTCTGCACCCTGCATGTCGGCCTGCGCACGCCGGAGCGGGCGCTATCCTTGGTGGTGGCCGGCGCTGGCTACGGCACGGAAAAGCAGCACGAGGCGTATTTCCGCGGCGTGTCGCTGGAAGTGGCCGACAAGTTCGAGACGCTGGGCGCCCGCCAGTTCGCCCCCGTCTACGCCGAGGCCGCCGCCCGCGTGCAGTTCCAGGCCAAGGACCCACGCGGCTGGTCCGAGTTCGCCGCCCGCCTCGCCACCCACGACGACCGCGGCGCCGCCCTGACCATGCGCGGCGTCCAGGCCCGCCGGCCGTCATTCTGGGACTTGGAGGCGGAGCTGCGCGCAATGGCAGTGCCGACGCTGATCGTGGTGGGCGACGAGGACGACCATTGCTTGCAGCCGGGGATTTTTCTCAAGCAGGTGATCCCGGCCAGCGGGCTGGCGGTGCTGCCGAAGACGGGGCACACGCTGAACCTGGAGGAGCCGGCGGCTTTCAACGGGCTGGTGGCGGAGTTCTTGGCGCAGGTGGAGGCGGGGCGCTGGTTGCCGCGGGACAAGCGGGCGGTGGCGAGTGAGATCATGCGGGTGGGGTGACTGGCGAAGGTATCGCGTTTGGCATTATGCAAGTCATCACCGGAAGGAGTCAAAGTTGCCACAGAGGGGAGTTTTCCCCGCAGGTGCAGCGCCGCTTTGTATCTAAATCGAAGTGTGGAAGCGAAAGTTCGCGTAAATGCTTGTGGCAAAACTGCCACCTGCGAAGCCTCCTTGCTGCACGTGTAGTCTTTGGTGAGAAAGTCGAGAGAATCGCATGTATAGAGTGCCGGCAGACTCACAGTGCTGAGCGTCATGAGCACGCTCTCCGTCTACGTCTCGAACCTAGGCAGAATTGTTGCTCGAACTTTCTGAATTCGGATAGCTTGACCCCATCCGCTCGCGAACGGAACGCAATGTTGAAGACAACTCAAACCAAGGTCGATGCTCCAGCGGCGCCAGTGAGCGAGTATGTTACCGCTTGGAAAATCGCTGTTGTCCTCGCAGCTTTGTTCGGGTTAGCGCGGCATCGGAAGCCGAATCTCGTCCAACCTCAGGTCGACACTAAGAATATGGAGGTTATACAACAATTAAAGACAATAAGAAGCCTACTCATAATTCTTACGAGTGCATGTATTTACTCCTTAATGTATACTTTTAGCTTATATGACAGCGACCTTTTTTCTGATCGGCAACTTACCCTCATTCCACCCATACCGATATCTATATCCGTCATATCGTTTCTATACACATTCTCATCGATAGTCTTTATCTTGCATTTATACTTGCTAGTAGCTATCCATGGAGATAATCGTAGTTTATCGAACGCAAAGGAAACCGACAAAGAGAACCTGCGCGGAGAATTTTTTTTTGCAAACATACTAAGCTCCTACTTCAGCGCAAAGAAGTCTAGATCACTTAGATCAATGATAGACTACATAATATCCGTCAATCTAATTTGGACTCTTCCTTCTCTCACGATATCTGTTATGAGCTATAAACATAGCGTTTTATCAAGCAAATTCATTACCTTATTTTACCTTATTCTACTTTTTATCGAATCTGCTATTTGTCTTTACGCCGTACTAAGAAGTTCTCTGCGAAAACTTTGGAAGTTTATCCTATTTCCGGGATTTGTTCAAAGTCTATATTTTATATTCGGAACGGCTATTTTAACTTGGCATGCTCCATCTCTTCTGTGCGTCTCACGATCCAATGCTTTAGCAGACCGCCCAGATCTCACTACGGAAGCCCTGGATGCTACCTGCAATACATTTGGGCGTTTATCAAGGGCACAACGCTTTGTTTTAGGCAATGCCATACAGCACACTTGGCTGTTCGCAAACGGAGCTTCATTAACGGTGTCGCTTACGCCAGTATTACGAATAGCGAACTGGACACACCGTCGACTGTCGCACTACAGTAACGACATGGGAGCGGTTGATGGTCCGAACTCTCATCTTGATGGTCCCATCTTGAACGGGGTCACTATGAGAGACTCTCAAATATTCGCGGCTTTTATGAAGGGATCAATACTAGATTCTGTAGATCTGGTCGGATTGCGGGCTATCGGTGTTGACCTAAGTCAATCTGAAGTGATCGCAAGCAACATTTCCCTTGCCACTTTCGTGAGCAGTAGTTTAGAGGATACTAACTTCAATGGCACCGTCATGTTTGGAACTAACTTTCGGAACACGAAACTAAACCGCGCTCGAATTCAATCTTCGGTGCTGATGGACAATGACTTCTCAAATGCAGAGATGCACTGTGCTTTCATTTCTGACAATGTTGTAGCCGGAAGTCTTAATTTTACCGATGCTGATCTCTCAGATGCTGTGTTCTCTAGTCAGAACTTGCGAAATGCAAAGTTTGACGGTGCGAATCTATCTGACGCCTGCCTTCTATCAGGCGAGGAACCCACAGTAGTACTGAGTACATGCAAAGTAAGAGACGTAATAGCCGCCTGTCCGAATTTAGCAGATCTTTTTCCAAGCAGTATTCGGTCGAAAGCTACATCTGATATTAGCCACCAGAGCCATTCACCTACAGGTATGTAGCTAATCAAGGACAACTAATAGCTAAAGTGCTGTTAAATGGTGGTTCTTCCACAAATGCGCCACTCCAGTCAGTCTCCATTTGAGACCGCACCCCCATCGCGACATCCCATTTCGTTTCAGCACCGGCAATCCATCGTCAGGCACGCTGTCCACCCCCACCGCCTCATCAGCCATGTTGTTCGCTCTCGCACCGCGGATGCCGCTTATCCGCCGGGGTATACACTACCGAAAACCCGAAGATATCGCCCCGCGTAAGCCGTGTGCTGGACGGGTGATACCCGCCTGTCCCACCCCATCGGCAAAGCGTTGATCCAGCGTAAGATTGATTCAGCGTAGACAAGAATGTTTGCGACACCCACTTATTGTTGGCAGTCTGATATCAAGAGGACTTACTGTGGCCGCCATGACCGTCCCCCTCCCCGAACTCATAAAGGATTGGAACGAGGCGCAGATCAGCCGGAGCGACTACGTCAGCACAAGCGATTATGTCCGCGATCTCGTCCGCCGTGACCGCGGCCGTCGCGAGCAGGAGTTTACCCTGGATGAATTGCGTAAGAAACTGGCGGACTCGCGAAGCAGCGGCAAAGGCATCCGCAGCGTTGATGACATTTTTGCCGAGGCGCAGGACATCGCACGCGCGCTTGGCTTCGTTCGTGGCTGAACACCGGCTTACCCGAGCCGACGAGAACGACACTCCCTAAACCCCCGCCACCCCAAACCGCACCTGCCGCCGCAGCACCCCACCCGGCTGCAGCACGCGCAGCCCATGGTCCGGCACCGTGTCCATCCGGTTCACCGCGTCCGTCATGTTGCTCGCCGGCTCCACCGCGAAATACGGCTTGTCCGCCGGGGTGTACACCACCGCGAACCGGAAAATGTCGTCCGCCGTGATCGTCAGGCGAAGGCCGTGCTCCGGGCGGGTGATCTCGGCGCGGCCGGCCCAGTCGGTGTAGCAGTGGTCGAGCGGGGGCGGGGTGATCACATGGCCGGGCTCGAAGCTCCAATGGCCCTCCACCGGCAAGCGCGCGTCCGGCAGCGAGTCCGCCCCCGTGTGCCAGACCGACCCGGCGCGCAGCGCGATCGCGGTTTGCGGCGTGCGCGGCTGGTAGGGGTGCAGGCCGAGGCCGACCGGCTGGGCGCGGGCGTCGGTGTTGGTGAAGCCGATCGTCACGGCCAGGCCGTCGGGCTGCAGCGCGTAGTGCAGGGTTGCCGTGTAGCGGTAGGGCCAGTGGCTGCCGGTGTCGGCCGCCGGGTCGTGGTGCAGCACCAGTTCCGCCGTGTCGGCGGTGGCGTGAGCCACCTCCCAGGCCCGCTGCCAGGCGTTGCCGTGGATGGTGTGGGGGTGGTCGCCGAAGTTGCGGTCGAGCTGGAAGCTCTCGCC
This sequence comes from uncultured Acetobacteraceae bacterium, assembly GCA_964245545.1. Classification (GTDB taxonomy): domain Bacteria; phylum Pseudomonadota; class Alphaproteobacteria; order Acetobacterales; family Acetobacteraceae; genus LMUY01. The sequence goes on from CAXTNN010000025.1 coordinate 19,804, forward strand.
GCCGAAGCTGAACCGGCCCCAAGCGATCCGGTTGGAGAACGGGATCAGCGGAAAGCAGGACAGCGCGCGCGAGCTGGTGCCCGCCAGGGCCTCGGGCGAGGTGGGGCGCAGCACCGGCGTCCCGCGCCAGCTCCAGCCGCCAATGCTGCCGCCCAGCGCCGGGCACAGCAGCAGCGTCGCGTCTCCGGCCGCGAGTTCAAGCGTCATCCGAGCCTCCCCGTTCTTCGCCGTGAGCTTGCGGCCACGCCGTAGCCGCGCGCAACTCCGCCGCCCTGCGCCCGTTCCGGCCCGCCGCCTGATGTTGCTCCCCCTCTCCGTCCAGAGGCTTGACTCTGCAGCGAAGTTGACAGAAGTCGCTGCGGCTGAACGACCGCCGCTCGGACACGGGACGCGTTGAATGACCAAGCCGCCCCTGCCGCGCCGCGACCTTTGGCTCTTGCCGCTCGTGTCGGTGATGACACTGGTGTCGATGTGTGTCACGGCGGAGTTGGGCGCCCGGATATTCTATGCCGAGCAGCCGGAAAATTCATGCAAGGTGCCTGACCGCCTGGTTGGCGGGCGCTACGTGCCGGATTGTACGGCCACCGAAAAAGCCGCCGAAGGCCCGTGGGTCACCGAGCACTACAACGCCTATGGCTTCCGCGCTTCGCAGTCCTGGACGCCATTCCCACCGAAGACCACGCGGATCGCCCTCATCGGCACGTCGTTCGCCGATGGGTTGTTCGTTCCCTACGAGGAGACTGCAGGCGCAACCCTCGCCGCCTCGCTGCAATCAGCCTGCCACCAACCGGTGGAGGTGCTCATCGCAGGCAGCTACGGCTTCACCGGACACGCTCTCGAACGCCGTCTCAAGGACACGCTGGCTTTGAAGCCGCAAGTCGCCTTGTTCATGTTCAGTGCGCGCGACCTCCTGCAAATCACCCAGCAAGGGGACGAGGGCGAGGACATAGCGAAGCAACCCGCGCAACCTTCGCGGGCTGGTCTGCTCCCCCTCGTGAGAGGGATGGTTTCATCGAGCCGCCTGATGACGGTTGTGCAGCACTTCCTGTTCCGGAACCGGAGCTGGTACATCCCGATGTATCTTCGTAACGGCGACACGTCGGACTTCCTGCGCGCCGGTCTCACCCCGAGCTGGAAGCAACGCGTGGCGTCGTTCGCGGCCGAAGTCGATCGGCTGGACGAACTGAGCAAGTCCGCCGGCGCCACTCTCGCCCTGCTCTACGTGCCGCTGGAACCTCAGGCCGTGCTAGCGAGTCAGACGAACACGCCACGGGACGAGATCGACCCCTTTGCCCTCGGTGCCGCCATCGGTGACATGGCGGCCAAGCGGGGTGTCGAATATCACGACGGGACATCGGATTTCGCCGTGCTGGCCGACCCGCAGGACGCCTACTACACCGCTGACGGTCATCTGGCGGGCAAAGGCCAAAGCATCGTGGGTGCCGATGTCGCGCAGCAGTTCCAACATGACCTGCCGATGTTCGCGCGGTGCAAACCCACCCCCGTTGCCGCGAACAGCGTCCCGTGAAGCTCCCCGTTCAACGCACGGAAAGCTGACAAGTCCTTTGGTCATCCCTCTTCGGCGAACCATCGTCCAAGCCTCACCGGCGGCGAAGCCTCCACGAGCCCTGCTTCAGCCGACGAGGGGACGTCCGGCGCACCGCCATCGGATCATCCAAGGCTCTCTCGCGCCCGGTCGCCAGCGCGCGGCCACGCCATAGCCGCGCGCAACAGCAGCCGCTATACCGCCGCCCATGCGTCCGTTCCGCTCCCGTTGGCTGGACCCCTGATGCCCTGGCTCACCCGCGCCGGCGCCCGGCTGCACTGGCGCAGCGACGGCGACCCGGCCTGTCCGACCCTGCTGCTGCTGCACTCCCTCGGCACCAGCCATCGCCTGTGGGACGGCGTGGTGGACGCGCTCGCCCCCCAGTTCCACCTGCTCCGGCCGGATGCGCGCGGCCATGGCGCCTCCGCGGCACCCCCGGGCGACACCACCATGGCGGAGCTAGCCGCCGATGCGCTGGCCGTGCTGGACGAAGCGCGCGTCGCGCAGGCCGCGGTGGCGGGCGTGTCGATGGGCGGGATGGTCGCCATGGAGATGGCGCTGGCCGCGCCTGGGCGGCTGACCGCGCTCGTGGTGTGCAACAGCACCGCCGAGCTGGCGCACGAGCCCTGGCGCGAGCGGGTGGAGATTATCCGCCAGCTCGGCGTGCCTGCCCTGGCGGAAATGATCCTGGCCGGCTGGTTCCCGCGGGAAGTACTGCGCGCCAAGCCGGCCTATCTCGCGGCACTCCGGGAAAGCCTGGGGCGCCAGGACACAAACGGCTATGCCGCCTGCGCCAGCGCGCTTGCCGCCGTGTCGCTCACCCCCCGCCTGCCCGCCATCACACTGCCGACGCTGGTGATCGCCGGGGAACATGACCAAGCCACGCCCCCCGCCACCGGCGCCGAGCCGATCGCCGCCGCCATCCCTGGCGCCCGCCTGGTGCGCCTGCCCACGGGGCACCTAGCGCCGCTGGAGCAGCCTGGCCCCGTCGCCGCGCTGTTGGCGGACTGGTTCACCGGCCTCGCGCAGGACCAGGCGGCATGACGGCCGAGGCTGAGCCCGCCGCCGCCGTCAAGCCCGCCTACCCGCCGCCCGCGCGCGAGCCGACGCAATCCGGCCCGCGCGGCCTGCGGTTCGACTTCAACCTCGGCGCCCGCGTGCTTGCCCCGCCGATCGAGAGCGAGGCCAAGTGGCGCATCCGGCTGCGCGACCTCGACACCGGCAACACCCTGTTCGACACGGCCATCACCAGCGGCTTCGTCAACAGCAGCAAGCGCTGGTTTGTCCGCTTTCAGGTCGAGGCCTGGGTTGGCGACGAGCCCGTGCTCACCCACGACTACGACGCCAGCGGCCGCCCCGTGCTGATCCAGTTCCCGATCGGCACGCTGGGGGACACGCTCGGCTGGTTCCCCTACGCCGCCCGCTTCGCCAGCATGCATGGCTGCCGGCTCACCTGCGCCATGTCGGCGCTGATCATCCCGCTGTTCCGCGAAGCCTATCCGCAGATCCGCTTCCTCCCGCACGAGGAGGTGGAACCAGCCGACTACTACGCCACCTACTCGCTCGGCCTGTTCTTCGAAGACACTGACCACGCCTGGCAGCCCACCGACTTCCGCACCGTGGGCCTGCACCGCACCGCCGGCTATATCTTGGGCGTCGACCCGGCGGAGGCCGCCCCCCTGCTCGCACTGCCCGACGAAAGCCGCCCCATCCCCGAGCGCTACGTCTGCATCGCCGTGCAAAGCTCCAGCCAGTGCAAGTACTGGAACAACCCGCAGGGCTGGCGCGCCGTGGTCGAGCGGTTGAAGGAACGCGGCTACCGGGTGATCTGCATCGACCAGAAGCCGGTGCATGGCGGCGGCATCGTCTGGACCCACATCCCGCATGGCGCCGAGGACCATACCGGCGACCGCCCGCTCACCGAGCGCGCCCGCTGGCTGCGCCATGCCGACGGCTATGTCGGGCTGTCCAGCGGCCTTTCCTGGCTCGCCTGGGCGGCCGGCACCAAGGTGCTGATGATCAGCGGCTTCACCCACCCGCTCAACGAGTTTGCCACCCCTTGGCGGGTGCACAACTGGCACGCCTGCAACAGTTGCTGGAACGACCCGGCGTTGCGGTTCGACCACAAGGACTTCCTCTGGTGCCCCCGCCACGCCGGCACCGCGCGCCAGTTCGAATGCACCCGCCTGATCACCGCCGACCACGTCCTCTCAGTTCTGGACCGTATGTTGCCCGCATGACCCTCACCCTCTATCCCGCCATCGATCTGAAGGACGGCGCTTGCGTCCGCCTGCGCCGCGGCGCCATGGACCAAGCCACCGTCTACTCGGAGGATCCGG
>CAXTNN010000026.1:0-17963 GCA_964245545.1 uncultured Acetobacteraceae bacterium
GGCCACCGTGGCGGCCCGCTCGCGGCGGGTCTTGCCGGCCAGCGACTCGGTCGCGCGCACCCCGCAGATCGCGTCCGGCAACACGGTGCAGCCGGCATCGCGCCCGATCGCCCAGGCCAGCAGTGCCGCCTGGTTGTAGCGCCGCCGCAACCGGCGCCGCCAGTGCAGCGGCACCGGGACCAATACTTCTGCATCGGCCAGCAGCGCCGCCCCCGCGCGCGCCATGTGGGCGCCCAACGCGCCCGCGGCTTCCACCCGGTCGCCGTATTTCAGCGGCAGGATCATGCGCCGGGCTTGCTCGTCATAGCGCAGCGCGGCGCGGGCCTGGCGCCAGGGGGGCGGGTTGGCCGCGCATTGATGGCACTCCATCGTCCGGCCGCCCTGACCGGCATGGCCAAACGGCCGCCCGCACCTGCGGCAACACGGGTCGGTGACAAAGCCGGTGGCGCGGAAGCAGGCTGCGCATAATTGGCCCGGCGCTTCCACCCCCGTTTCGCAGGTGAGACAGCGAGGGGGCAGCAGCAAGTTGAGCCCCACGCGCCCCATCGCGCGCCCCAAATCCAGTGCATGCATGCGCACGCTTGTATGCTGAAGCACAGGGTTGCGTCCATGCCGCCCCCCCTTGGCACGGCCCGAGCCCGCCGCACATCTCGCCCATGACCGAACCCGTATTCGACCGCCGCGCAGTCCGTCTGCATCGCGACCGCGCCGCCGCCCTGGTCGGCCGGGTGCGGCCGGTGCTCGCCGAGGTGGCTGACCGCCTGCTCGACCGGCTGGATGACACCACTCGCCGGTTCTCGCACGCGCTGGACATGGGCGGCCGCGGCGTGGTGGCGCCCATGCTGCGGGCCCGGGGCGTCGCGGTGACGAGTTGCGAGCTGGCTCCTGCCATGGCCCGGCTTGATGGCGCGGTGGTGGCCGACCCGGAATGGCTCCCCTTCGCGCCCGCCAGCTTCGACCTGGTGGTTGCCAACCTGTCGCTGCATTTGGTGAACGACCTGCCCGGCGCGTTGATCCAAATCCGCACCGCGCTGGCCCCCGACGGGCTGTTCCTCGCCAGCATGCCCGCGCTCGGCACCCTCGCCGACCTGCGCAGCGCGCTGACGGAGGCGGAGGCCGGCTTGACCGGGGGCGCCAGCCCGCGGGTAGCGCCGTTCACGGGGCTGCCCGATTGCGCCGGGTTGCTGCAGCGTGCCGGCTTTGCGCTGCCCGTGGTGGACCGGGATGCGTTGACGTTGCTCTACGCCGACCCGCTCGCCTTGCTGCACGACCTACGGGCGGCGGGGGAGGCCAACGCCGTAGCCCTGCGCGACCGGCGCATTCCCCCGCCCGCCCTGTTCGCCACCGCGCTGGCCAGCCTGCCAAAGCACGGCGGCCGGGTTGCCGCCACCCTCGACTTGGCGATGCTGACCGGATGGGCGCCCGCCGCCACACAGCCCAAGGCGGCAGCGCGCGGCAGCGGCAAGATTAGCCTGGCGGACGCTCTCAAGGGTTAGCCGCTCGCGCGCTCACTTCATACTACGCCGCATAGCTCACACCGCCTGCCGTCGGATGGCGCATAGCGCTGCATGAATTATCTCTCTGTCATCGAACGGCAGGCTTCCCTCGCCCGACGATGATCGGCCCGCTCCTTGCGAACGGACCTCTTATAGAGGACCACGCCTATGAAATCGAAGTTGATGATTGCCACTGCAGTGGCAGTGATGAGTCTTGCCACCACTGCGTTCGCGGCTGGCGGAGATCTAGCAGCGCCCGCCCCTGCTTCAGCCATAACCTCTTACGGGTTCGACAACACCACCCTGCCGGAAAATGGCTCGCAGGGCGCCGTGCAGTCGCCCAACTCGCTGCCGCCGGGCTTCTACAACGGCACGGTGCAAGAGCTGCGCGCCGAAGCGACCACGCGGTGGTTTGCGCAACAGCAGTCGCGGTCGCATTACGCTCAGGTGAACCAGGCCCAGCCAAGCCGGACCCCGCGTAGCTGACCATGGGGCTGGTCCGGCCGACCAGCCCTTTCCGCCCGTCTATCCCCCGGTGAGGCTCATCGTGCGCCCCACCGCGGCGGCCGGGCGCCGCCGGTCGATGATGAAGTCATGCCCTTTCGGCTTGCGCGTGATTGCTTCACGGATCGCCGCCTCCACTGCCGCATCATCGGCACCGCGGCGCAGCACGGCGCGCAGGTCCGCCGCGTCGTCCTGGCCCAGGCACATGAACAGCGTGCCGGTGCAAGTCAGCCGCACCCGGTTGCAGCTTTCGCAGAAGTTATGGGTCATGGGCGTGATGAACCCGAGCCGCTGCCCGGTCTCCGCCACATCAAAGTAGCGCGCCGGACCGCCGGTGCGGTGCTGTGACTCCATAAGCCTCCAGCGCTGCCGCAACCGCGCCCGCACTATCGAAAGCGGCAGATACTGGTCTGCGCGATCCGCCACATCGCCCATTGGCATGGTCTCGATCAGTGTGAGATCGAGCCCCTCGCGCCCGCACCAGGCCAGCATGTCATCGAACTCGTCCTCGTTGACGCCCCGGAGCGCCACCGCATTGATCTTCACCGCCAGCCCCGCCGCCTTGGCCGCGCGGATGCCCGCCAGCGTTTGCTCGATCCGGCCGCGCCGCGTGATCTGGGCGAAGGTCGCCGGGTCGAGCGTGTCCAGGCTCACATTCACCCGCCGCACGCCTGCGGCGTAGAGCGGCTCGGCCAGGCGCACGAGCTGGGTGCCATTGGTGGTGAGCGTCAGCTCCTCCAGCCCATGGCCAAGCCGCGCACCCAATGAGCGGACCAGGTGCATCACGTCGCGCCGCACCAGCGGTTCGCCCCCGGTCAGTCGCAGCTTGCGAACCCCCAGGCCGATGAAAGCGGCACAGAGCCGGTCAAGCTCCTCCAACGTCAGCACGTCGGCGCGGGGGAGGAACTCCATGTCCTCGGTCATGCAGTAAACGCAGCGCAGGTCGCAGCGGTCGGTGACGGAAACGCGCAGGTAGCTGATGCGTCGGCCGAACGGGTCGATCATCGCGGGCATGATTCTTGGAGCATGGCTATAGTCTCGGCTGCCGTCACTCCGGGTTCAACCCCTGGCTGGTCTCTCAGTCGAACTCTGACCGTGGCGCGGCCTCAATAATATCGAGCGCCACCACCTCGGCGTTGATCAGGACCTTGCCGGCATGGGGGAAATTCACCGTCACCCGCCCGCCGATCGCGGATTGCACCTGGCCGATGCCCCAATCCGGACGGCCGGGATGCCGCACCCGTTGGCCTGGTTCGATGGGCAAGCCGACCCCGGTCATCGCCGCCGCCAGCAAAACATCGGATAATCTCCTTAATGGCTCGTAAATCGTTCCAGCACTCATGGTATCGTACGTGAATGTGACGCGCGAAAGTGACGGGCGGATGGCGATGGACCAGGCAAGCGTAGGGCAGCAGGCTATCATCGTGCAGTTGGCGGATGCGTTGCATCTGGCGGACGCACTGTGTGCACGGCTGTGCCACGATCTCAGCGGCTCCCTCGGCACCCTGACCGGCGTGCTGGACCTGGCGGCGGACGACCCGTCCTACCTACCCGAGGCATTGCCGCTGGCCAGCGAGACGGCCATGGCGATGACGCAGCGGCTGCGCTTGTTGCGCACCGCCTGGGGTGGGCCGTGCGGCAGTGTGAGCACAGGGGAGCTGATCGGCCTTGCCGCCGGCCTGCCGTCCCGCGTGCAACTGGACGTCAGCCAGTTGGCGCCGGGCCCGTTCAATGAGGCGACCTCGCGGTTGCTGGTGAACCTCATGCTGCTGGGGGCCGAAGCGCTGCCCCGCGGCGGCGTGGTCCGGCTCATGGGCGATGACGATGTCGTGGTGGTGGTGGACGGACCAGCGGCTGCCTGGCCGGATGCGTTGCTGGCCGCCATCATCGACCCGCTTGACGTGCCGCTGGATGATCCCCGCACGGTGTCCTCGCCGCTGGTTGCCATGATGGCGCGCGCCGCCGGGCTGCGTCTGTCGCTATTGTTGTCGCCGGGCGCGATGGCGACTGGCGTGCCGCCACTCTTGCTCTCCCCGCTTTAACCTTCTCTTCGGGTTCTTCTGCCATCATCCGCTCGGATTGGAGCGGGTGCATGGACGAACTTCTGGCAGAGTTCTTGACAGAGGCGACCGAGAGCCTGGTGGCGCTGGATGAAGCGCTGCTTACGCTTGAACGCGCTCCGGGGGACGCCGACACGTTGGCCGTGGTGTTCCGGCTGGTGCATACCATTAAGGGTACTTGCGGCTTTCTGGCCCTCCCCAAGCTGGAGCGCGCCGCGCATGCTGCCGAAGAACTGCTTGGCACGGTGCGGGATGGCCGCTGTGCCGTCACCCCGGGACTGATCACCACGCTCCTGGGCCAGGTGGACCATATCAAGCTGATCGTCGCCGTCCTGCGCGAGACCGGGAGCGAGCCGGCGGAGCCGCTGGCCAGCCCCGTGCCGGCCACAACGGCGGCTGTGCCACCTGCCCTGCCCAGAGAACCCGAACCGCCCGCCCAGCAGCCGGCTGCAGCCGCGCCTGCCCCGCCAGCAGACGGCGCCGCCGCGGCCGATCATGCGGCCGCCTCGAAAACCGGCATCCGGGTCGATCTCGGCGTGCTGGAAACGCTGATGACCTTGGTCAGCGAACTGGTGTTGACCCGCAACCAGCTCATGCAGCTCGCCCGCAACGAGGAGGATAGCCGCTTCGCCGCTCCCCTGCAGCGCCTCTCCCACATTGTGTCGGACCTGCAGGAAGGCGTGATGAAGACGCGCATGCAGCCGGTCCGCCATGCCTGGACACGCCTGCCCCGCATCGTGCGCGACCTCGCAGCCGAGCTTGGCAAGCCGATGAAGCTGGTCATGCTCGGTCAGGACACCGAGCTCGACCGGCAATTGGTTGAGCTGATCCGCGACCCGCTCACCCACATGATACGCAACAGCGCCGATCATGGACTGGAGCCGCCGCATGTCCGTGCTGCCGCCGGCAAGAACGCCGTCGGCACCATCACGCTGAACAGCTATCACGAGGGCGGCCACATCATCGTGGAAGTTTCGGACGATGGCGCCGGCCTGCCGACCCAGCGCATCGGCGAGCGGGTGGTGGCACAGGGCCTGGCGACACTGACCGAGCTGCAGGCCATGAGCGAGCAGCAAATCCAGCGCTTCATTTTCCATCCAGGACTCTCCACCGCCGCCACGGTCACGGCCGTCTCTGGCCGCGGCGTCGGGATGGACGTGGTGAAGAGCAACATCGAGCGCGTCGGCGGCACCGTGGACGTGCGCAGCAAGGCCGGCAGCGGCACCGTCTTCACCATAAAAATTCCCCTCACTTTGGCCATCATTTCGGCCTTGATCGTCGAGGCGGAGGGCGAGCGTTTCGCTTTGCCGCAGCTCTGCGTCTCCGAACTGGTGCGGGCCGACGACAAGAACGAGAACGGCGTCAGCGGCCTGGTGATCGAGCGGGTGGACGGCACTCCCGTGCTGCGCCTGCGGGACCAGTTGCTGCCGCTTATCTACCTGAGGGACATCCTGCAGCTTCCGGAACGTCCCGCGGCGGAGCGCGACGAGACGGTCACCGTCGTCGTCATCAATGTCGGACGCACGCTGCTGGGCCTTATGGTGGACCAGGTGTTCGACACCGAAGAGATCGTGGTCAAGCCGGTCTCGCCGTTGCTTCGCCACATCCCGATGTTCAGCGGCAACACGATCCTTGGTGACGGTTCGGTCATCATGATCCTAGACCCAAACGGTCTTGCCCGCACGGTGGGCGCTGCCTCCAACCCGGGCGAGCGCAAGGGCGAAGCGCCTAGCCAGGACCAGTTGGAACGCACGGGTGACCATCGCTCCATGCTGCTCGTGCGCATCGCTCAGCAAAGCAGCCCCGTCGCCGTTCCGCTCGGGCTGGTCGCCCGCATCGAAAACGTCGAGCTGGCCACCATCGAGCGTTCGTCCGGCCGCCTCGTCACATGCTACCGCGACCAGCTTATGCCGATGGTGGAACTCGGCAGTGCGCCAAAACCGGGCCAGACCCACGCTCCCGTGTTGGTGTTTACCGATCGCGGGCGCTCCATGGGGCTCATGGTGGATGACATTGTCGACGTCGTGGAGGACGAGCTGATGATCGAGCTTGCCGCCAGCCGGCCCGGCGTGCTCGGCACGGCGCTGATCGGCGGCCATGTCACCGACGTGATGGATGCCGGACACTGGCTGCTGCAAGCCTGGCACGACTGGTTCCGCGATGGCGGCCAGTCGGTCAGCGGGATTCCCCGCAACCGCTTGCTCGTGGTGGAAGACAGCGCGTTCTTCCGGCAGCTTCTGCTGCCCACCCTGTCCGCCGCCGGCTACCAGGTTACGGCGGTGGACAGTGCCAAGATGGCGCTTTCGCTGCGCGAGCGGGACGATGTCTCCGTCTTCGATGCCATCATTTCTGACATCGAAATGCCCGGGATGGATGGGCTCTCCTTTGCGCGTGACGTGCGGTCCGGCGGGCGGTGGGCCACCGTGCCGCTGATCGCCCTGAGCGGCCGCTTTAACCCGGCCGATATCACCCGCGGCCAGACCGCCGGCTTTGATGAGTATGTCGGCAAGTTCGATCGAGACGCCTTGATTTCGGCGCTCAACCGCCAGGTCGGAACCCTCTCACGGATCGCCGCATGACCAAGCCCGCAAAGCCCGGATCGATTGTTGAGCATGGCCAGCCAGCCGGCTTTGTCACGCTGCTGCTGGCTGGCCAGCTCTGCGGCGTTCCCGTGGCCAGCGTGCGGGACATCCTGCGCGAACAGCCGATTGCCCGGGTTCCGCTGGCACCGCCCGAAGTTGCCGGCAGCCTCAACCTGCGCGGGCGGATCGTCACCGCGGTTGATCTACGCCGGCGCCTACAGCTTCCCCCCGCCCCTGCCGGCAGCCGTCCGATGGCGGTCGTCACCGAGCAGGAGGGTGAGCTCTACGCCCTGCTGGTGGACCAGGTGTGTGAGGTGATCTGGCCTGCCCAGCAGTTGTTTGAGCCAACGCTAGCAACCTTGTCGCCCGTATGGAGCCGCTACTGCGCGGGTCTCTACCGGCTGGAGACTGCTTTGATGATGGTGCTTGACCTGACACGGCTCATTTCGCTTCCGGCTGCAGCGGCATGACTGCCAACCAATCCACCTGCCTGGTGGTCGATGACAGCCGCATCGTCCGCAAAGTGGCCCGGCGTATTTTGGAGAGCCATGGCTTCATCGTTGCCGAGGCTGTCAACGGCGAAGACGCGCTCGAACAATGCCGGTCGGAGCTGCCGCGCTGCGTGTTGCTCGACTGGAACATGCCGATCATGAACGGCTTGTCATTCCTGAAGTCGCTGCGGGAAGAGTTTGGTGCCGACGACCCGGTGGTGGTGTTTTGCACCACAGAGAACGAGGTCGACCAGATGATGTCGGCCTTGGAGTCGGGCGCCCAGGAATACATCATGAAGCCGTTCGATGAAGACATACTGACAGACAAATTCGCCCAAATCGGCTTGCTGTAAGCCGCGCAATGACCGCCCTAGCACCAATGCGGCGACCGTGGCCTCCGAGGCAGCTATCTCGCATGCAGCCAGCCCGGACGCAGCCTCCCAGAACGCAATCGCCCAGGACGCAATCGCCCAGGACGCAATCGCAATGAGGCAATTCCACTTCCTTGCTGATCTGTTGCTTAAGCGCTCCGGCCTGGTGATCGGCGAGGAGAAGCTTTACCTGCTTGAGACCCGGCTGGCCCCCTTGCTGCGCGAGGCCGGCCTTGCCAGCCTGGACGCGCTGGCCGACCGTCTTGCCGCCAGCCCCGATCCGCGGCTTGAACAGGCCATTGCCGAAGCCATGGCCACCCACGAAACGCTTTTCTTTCGCGACAACAAGCCCTTCGAGCATCTCCATACCACCGGCTTGCCAATGCTGTTGCGGGCACGGCCGAGTGACGCGGTCATCCGGGTGTGGTCGGCGGCCACGGCGACCGGCCAGGAAGCCTACTCCATCGCCATGACCGCGCTCGAAAGTGGGCTCGAAGACAGCAAGCGGGTGAGTATTCTTGGCACCGACCTTGCGGCCGCCCCTATCCGGCGCGCCAAGCTCGGGCTTTATTCGCAATACGAGGTGCAGCGCGGCCTTACAATCCGCCGGTTGCTGCGGCACTTCAGCCAGGAACCCGAGGGTTGGCGCGTGCGGCCGATCCTGCGGTCAATGTGTGAGTTCCGGCAATGGAACCTGTTGGACGACCCGGCGCCGCTCGGTCAGTTCGACATCATTTTCTGCCGCAACCTGCTGATGTATCTAGACCAACTCACCCGTAAGCGCGTGCTGGCCATGTTGCTGCGCCAGCTTGCTCCCGACGGCTTGCTCTACCTTGGTTTGGCCGAAACCTCCGGTGAGTTGGGTGACATGCTTCCCCACCCCTCCGGCATCCATGCCGTGTTCCAGCCGAACCTGATCGCTGCCTGACGCCTCGAGCGCGATGACGTTTGGCCGCTTTGCCAAACGTCTGAGTCGCCCTCTCAAACAAAGCTAGGGCAGGATGGCTGAGCGAACGCGATGTCATTCCGCCCTAGGGCAGGCGGCGCCCCGCGCGACATTGCATCAGCGGCTGGATTTCTGTGCCGAATGTCTCGATCCCGAGCAGGAAATCGTCGAACGTCAGCATGATGCCTTTTACGCCTGGCATTGCGGCGGCCTCGTCCAGCAACGCCGCCACGTGCGCGTAGGAGCCGACGAGCGTGCCCATGTTGAAGTTGATCGGCGAGGCCGAGCGCAGGACGGCGGCGGCCATGGAGGTTGCCGCCGGCGCCGGGTCTTCGGCCGCTTTGCCGAGCAGATGCGCCAGCGCCTGCTGGTCCGCGCCTTCGTTGTAACGATCCCACTTCGCCAACGCCAGCGCATCGGTCGCATCGGCAATAATCATGAACAGCACGTAGCTGCCGACGTCGCGCCCGGCCCGGCGGCCATGCTCCAGCATTCGGGCGGGCAGGCCGGCGGCCAGGGTGGGCTGGTTGAGCCCCTCCCCGAGGGCAAAATTCACATCGCAAAAGGCGGCCGCGAACGCCATCCCGCGATCGCTCTGCCCGGCCGAGACCAGCTTTACCGGGGCGGCGGGGCGCGGGCTGAGCTTGCACTCGTCCATTTGGAAGTAATCGCCGCGAAAGCTGGAGCTGCCGGTTTCCCATAACTGCCGCAGCACCTGCACATACTCGGTGCTGTAGTCGTAACGCCGGCCAAAGTGCTCATCGCCCGGCCAGAGCCCCATCTGGCTGTATTCCACCTTGTGCCAGCCCGACACGATGTTCACGCCGAAGCGCCCGCCGGAGATGTCCGAGATCGTGCTGGTCATCCGCGCCACGATCGCCGGCGGAATGGTGAGCACCGCCACTGACGCATAAAGCTGGATGCGGGACGTCACGGCCGCCAGCCCCGCCATGAGCGTGAAGCTCTCCAACCCATGGTCCCAGAACTCGGAGGCGCCGCCGAAGCCGTGCAGTTTGATCATGGAAAGCGCAAATTCGACCCCGAACGCCTCGGCGCGCTGAACGATGCGCCGGTTCAGCTCGAAGCTCGGCATGTATTGCGGCGAGGTGGTCGAGATCAGCCAGCCATTGTTGTTGATGGGAATGAAGATGCCGATGTCCATCGCCGCGCTCCCGGGTCTGCGCGGGCGTTCGCAAGCGACATGCCAGCCGGATCACTCCATGGCACCCCGGGCCGCCACCGGCCAGACGCACTCCACACGCCCGGCCCGGACCCCGACATACCAGTCATAGCGGTCCACCGTCGGGTCGCAGTGGCCCGGCACCAGCAGCAGCTTCTCGCCAAGTGCCGGTCGGGTGCCTGGCTCGCATTGCAGCTTGCCGTGCTCGTCCGAGGCGCCGACGAACTCCACGCCGGGCCGCTGCCATGGTTCCGGCAGGCCGCTATCCACCGCCAGCGCCTTCAGCCCGGCATCCACCACCGCCACGCCCGGCTGCGCCACGCTCATCACCGTGGCCAGGACGAACAGCGACTGGGAGAATCCAGGCGGGCCGCCGTTGCGGCGGTAATCCGCATCCATGAAGCAGTAGGAGCCGCATTGCACCTCGGTGTAGATGCCGCTGGCGACCTCAAGCGGGAACGTTCCGGTTCCAGCGCCGCCGACGATGGCGCAGTCCAGCCCGCGCTGCCGCAACTGCTCCACCGTGCGCCGGGCCGCGTCTGCCGCCTGCCTGATGGCTGCCTCGCGCTGCTCCGGGGTGCGCATATGCTGCGCGGCTCCGTGATAGGCCTGCAGGCCGCCGAAGCGCAGGTGGGGCGATCGGGCGATCCGCTCCGCCAGCGCCACCGCTTCGGGTCCGGCTGCCACGCCGCAGCGCCCCATCCCCACATCGATCTCCACCAGGGCAGATAGCCGCACCCCCGCTGCCTCCGCCGCCTGCTCCAGGGCCGCCACCTGCGCCGGGTCGTCGACGCAAACGGCTATTCGGCACATCCGGTGCAGCGCCGCCAGCCGCGCCAGCTTGGCCGCACCCACCACCTGGTTCGTCACGATGATGTCCGGCACGCCGCCCCAGGCCAGCATTTCGGCTTCGCCCACCTTCTGCACGCACTGGCCCACGGCGCCGCGCGCCATCTGCCAATGCGCAATCACCGGCGATTTGTGCGTTTTGGCATGCGCCCGCAGCCGCACGCCGGTGCCCTGCAGCAGCGCCGCCATGCGGTCGAGATTGGCCTCCAGCGCGTCGAGCTGCACCACCAGAGCCGGGGTGTCCACCTCGTCCAAGCTCATGCCCGGCAGGGCGGGACGGGGCTGCACCTAGCGCCCGATCAGTGTGGTAAGTGGGATTTGATAGGACATATACGCTGCCTCGGTGCCTGGATTACGCCGCGTGATACCGGCGTTGGAGGTGTGGCCGAAGCCGGCAACCAGCCGTGTGCCGTTGTCAAAGACGTAGCCCGCCTCGAAGCTGGAGCGGAACTCCACCGCCGAGCCCAAATCCTTGCCTTTGCCCTGGCTATAGCCGCCGACACCCTCGTTGGGCGACAGCACCCAATGCCGGCCGATCGGGATGTCGAGCCAGATCCCGCCACCGCCCCAAACCGACGCGCGCGACGTAACCTCGACCCCGGCCCACGGCTTGAGCTGGAAGTATTGCTGCAAGAACGGCAGCAGCGATATGTTGGAGCGGTATTCCAGCCGGAAATCGGCGGCCGCGCGGGCCTCTTGGTTCAGCACGTCGGTTCCGCCGGCACCGAGCGCCAGCAATCCGGGATCGGCCTTTGCTTTGGCGGTCAGCAAACAGAGGGCAGCCATCGCACAGACCACGCTTAATTGTTGCAAATGATGGCTCCCTCAGATGGGCCGGCAATGTCGCCGAAGCCGGCTGCGGCAGCAAGTCAGACGCTTTGCTTGATCTTTTTGTGCTCGTCCGCCGCGCGCCAAAGATACCAGGCGGCGACGGAGCGGTGGGGGGCCCAGGCGAGGCCGATCTCGGCCAGGGCTTTGGGCCGCGGTTGCAGCGCCAGTTGCTGCAGCCGGCGCCAGCCTTCGCGCACGCCGAAATCGTCCACCGGCAACACGTCCGGGCGGCCAAGGGTAAAGATCAGCAGCATTTCCACCGTCCAGCGGCCCACGCCCCGGATGGCGGTGAGGCGCTCGATCAAGGCCGCGTCGTCGAGGGCGGCGGCCGCGGCAGCGGTTGGCACGGTGCCGTCCAGCGCGTGGGCGGCGATGTCGCGGATGGCGGCCACCTTGCTGCCCGACAGGCCGCAGCCGCGCAGGCTCGCCGGGTCGGCGGCCAACACGGCGTCTGGCGGCGGGAACGGGGCTGCTGGAAACAGGGCGGTGAAGCGGCTCAGGATCAGCTCCGCCGCCCGCCCATGCAGTTGCTGGTGGCAGATCGCCCGCACCAGAGCCTCATAGGGCTCGCGTGGCGTCACAAGGAGCCCGCAAGGGCCGATGCGCTCAATTAATGCGGCAAACGCCGGGTCGCATGCAGACAGATGACGGACCGCTCGAAGCTGCATCTCTCTCATCATTGAACCATGTTGCATCTCGTCAGGCTTGACCATGGTATGGCGAAAGACAAACTATAACCGGAAGATAACGAGGGACGGTCATGGCCGAGCCAATCGGCTGGTGCCGGCAATGGGATGAGACGGGCTGAGCACTGGGTTACGCCCGAAGACGAACAGGCGGGAGCGAACCGCCAAACCGCCAGCCTCGCGGCACTGGCCGTGGTCCTGGCGCTGGTGATCGTCAGCCTGTTGCTGGTCCGCGAGCTGCGCAGCCAGGCGGCCATCCAGGATTGCGTCATGTCCGGCAGCACCACCTGCGTTCCCATCACACCGAGCCAATAGCCCGCATACGCCACGCGAGTGCAACCGGCTTGTCATAACCAGGCTGCGCTGGCGTGGTAAGGCTGCCTCAACTTTGCAGGGGCACGCCATGTCGAGTCGTCCGCCAGCGCCGGGCTCAGCCATCACCCGTCGTGACGCCATTGCCGCAGGCCTTGCCCTGGCCAGTACGGTGTCCGTAGCCCATGCCCAGGCGGCGGCCACCGTCCCGGCTGCCGTAACTGCATCCGGTACGGTGTTCAAGGACGCCGACGGCACCGGCCGCCGCACCGCCGGCAGCCAGGGCGTGCCCGGCGTGCTGGTCTCCAACGGCCGCGACGTCGTGCAGACGGACGCCAGCGGGCGCTGGAGCCTCTCCGTGCGCCCCGGCGATGCAGTGTTCGTGGTCAAGCCCAGCGGGTGGATGACCGAAATCGACCCGGTGACGCAACTGCCCCGCTTCTCGGTGCTCTACCTGCCGGATGGCACGCCCGCAGCGCTCAACACCCGCTTCGAGGGCATCGCGCCGACCGGCCCGCTGCCCGCCAGCATCGACTTTCCCCTGCGCCCCCAGTCCGAGCCTGCCAAGTTCGCTGCCATCCTGTTCACCGACCCCCAGCCGGAGAGCCTGGCCGAGCTTGGCTACATCCGTGACGACGTGGTGGCGCAGACGGCGGGGATGGAGGCCGCGTTCGGCATCACCCATGGCGACCTGATGTTTGACGACCTGGCTCATTACGAGCGCTACAACCGGATCGTCGGCACCATCGGCCTGCCCTGGTACAACTGTCCCGGCAACCACGACATGAACCTGGAAGCGCCCGACAACGCCCATTCGCGCGACACGTTCAAGCGGGTGTTCGGCGCCCGCTACAGCGCATTCCAATATGGCGGCACCACCTTCTTCACGCTCGACAACGTGGAGTATCTCGGCACCGACCCCAGCAAGCCCAACGGCTACGGCAAGTATCAGGGCCGTTTCGGTCCCGACCAACTGGCCTTCATCCGCAACGTGTTGGCCAACGTGCCGGCCGATAGCTTAGTGGTGTATTGCCTGCACATCCCGCTCAAGACCCTGCAGGGCAGCGAATCCGGCACCGCCAACACCGACACCCGCGCCTTCCTGGAGGCGATCTCGAGCCACTCCAACAGCGTGAGCTTCAGCGGCCACACCCATACCAACGAGCACTGGTATTTTGGCGCCGCCGACGGGTTCTCCGCCGGATCGCACCACCACCACGTGCTGGCCGCGGTGTCGGGAAGCTGGTGGAGCGGCCCGTATGACGAGCGCGGCATCCCGGTTGCACTGGAAAGCGACGGCAGCCCGAATGGCTTCCACATCCTCGCGGTGGACGGCGCCCGCTACGAGACCACGCTGGTTCCTGCGCGCGACCCGGCGCGCTCCCCCATGCGCATGGTGCTGGACAGCCAGATGCACGAGGCCAGCCCGGAAATCCTGCGCGACTATCACGCGGGCGCGTTGCTGACCGGGCCGATCGAGCAGTCCGCCTGCCGGTCGACCCGCGTGGTGGTGAACCTGTTCGATGGCGGCCCGCGGTCCAAGCTCACCCTGTCCGCCGGGCGCGGCAGCGAGCCGGTGACGATGCAGAAGGTGGAACGGCGGGACCCGTTCGTGGACGAGGTTTATGCCCGCAACCGGGCCACCAAGAAGCCTTGGGTCACGTCCGACATGTCGACGCATATCTGGCAGGCGCCGCTTCCCGCCGATCTTCCCCCCGGCGCGCACCGCATCACCGTGAACGCCACGGACGAGTACGGCCGCAGCCACACGGCGTGGATGGTGCTGGAGGTGACGAGCTAGACCGGCTCAGCATGGCGGGCCGGATTACCTAAACCTGGCTTGCCTGGGATCGGGAGTTTGGCCCAGCAAACGGGCGTCGTTGAACCATTCGACGAGGGCGTCGAGCAAGGTCTGGGTGCGGAAGTTGCAAGCCCTCATACCCGTAACGGGATGGCCGCTGGTTGTAGCGGCGCCGCTCCAACAACCCGGCCTCGACCGGGAGTGCCAAGCGGCGGCACAGCATGTTGGGCGCGACGTCCAACTCTTGCTGGAAGTGATCAAACCGGGCCGCGCCGAGGAAAGCTTAGCAAGGCTGCTGAAACAGCGATGTCGTAGAACAACATTCTATCCTGTTATGCCCGCGCTTGACGCGGGTATCCACGACGTCCGCCCTGACCCAACCACATCACGCGAGGTATGGTACTTTACCCCATGCTTAGCCAGTGTCGTCGGCGCTGCGTGGATGGCCCGGCTCAAGCCCAGCCATGACATGATAGAATAGAATTTCGCACCGCTAGACTTTTTCGGCACCCTGTTAGGCCACGCCTACGCCGAGCGCACGGAATATCGCCACCCAGCTACCGCAAACAGACTGGCCCGTAACTCTTACATGACCATGGTCTGCCGTGATAATGCTGGGTTTGGAGGGCGTCATGCACACAAAAATTACTCAGCTTCTCGGGATCCGGCGCCCGATTGTCCAAGGTGGGCTGCACTATGTGGGACTCGCCGAGTTGGCGTCCGCCGTGTCCAATGCCGGCGGGCTCGGGATCCTGACCGGCCTGACGCAGAAGACCCCCGAGCTGCTGGCGAAAGAGATCCGGCGCTGCCGCGCCATGACGGACCAGCCATTCGGCGTCAATCTCACTTTCCTGCCGGCCTTTGCGTCTCCGCCCTACGCCGAGTACGTGCAGGCGATCATCGAAGGCGGCATCAAGATCGTGGAAACCGCCGGGCGCAACCCGGAAGCATACCTGCCCGCGCTCAAGTCGGCCGGGGTCAAGGTGATCCATAAATGCACCTCGGTGCGGCATGCGCTCAAAGCGGAGCGGATCGGCTGCGATGCCGTGAGCGTTGACGGCTTCGAATGCGGCGGGCATCCCGGCGAGGACGACGTGCCGAACATGATCCTGCTGCCGGCTGCCGCTGCTGCATTGCGGGTGCCATTCCTGGCCTCGGGCGGCATGGCCGATGGCCGCAGCCTGGTTGCGGCCCTGGCACTCGGGGCCGGCGGCATCTCGATGGGAACGCGCTTTCTTGCGACGCGGGAGGCGCCGGTTCACCAGAACGTCAAGCAGGCGCTGCTAAAGGCGACTGAACTCGACACCCGCTTGATCATGCGCAGCCTGCGCAACACCGAGCGGGTGCTGAACAATCCATCCGTCACATCGGTGCTTGAGATTGAGCGCGTGCGCGGCAGCGCGCTGCCAATCGACGCCATCCACGATCAGGTCGCCGGGGTGTATCCGCGGGTCATGCAGGATGGCGATGTCGACGCGGGCGCCTGGAGCTGTGGGCTCGTGGCCGGCCTTATCACCGACATCCCGTCCGTGCAGGACCTCCTAGACCGCATTATGGCACAGGCGATGCAGATCATCCTGAAAACGCTGCCCCAGATGGCAGCTTAAAGGGGTGAAGGAGACGGCTGTCCCCTTCCGGGTGCAGGGCAGAGCTCAGCCAGACTAACCAGCTACCTTGTCCCCACCCTATTCTCGCACGCCAAAATGCCGCTCCAGGACTGCGATATTGCGCAGATTGGCCTTCAGCGTCATGTCGAAGATGTCACCCAGAACCGGCACGCTGCCGCCCACCACTTCCAGCGCCACGTTCGCCAGCATCTGCAGCAGCTTGGATCGGGGCAGGCCGAGTTGATAGGCCTCAAACACGATGTAAAGCGAGATCAGCCCCAGAACCGCGTCCCCGCCGCCCGGAACCAAGCCGATGAGGCTATTCAGGCCAAAGCGGAAGCGCAGCCCAGGGATGCGGAACGCGCCATCCACGAGCCAGGCGAGTTGCCGCAGCCGGCGCAAGCGGGCGGTGACGTCGGGTGTGTCGGCATAGCTGGCGTAGGCGGACATGGCGTGACCTCCGCAACGGGGTGCCTTCCATGTTGTCAGCCGGAGCTGCTTTTACCAGGACCCCATCAGGCCGCCCGGGCGGCCACTTTGGCCTCGATCCCGTCCCAGATGGCGGCCGCGAGGTCCACCCCGTCGAAGCGGGCAACTTCCTGCAGCCCGGTCGGCGAGGTGACGTTGATCTCGGTCAGCCAGTCGCCGATCACGTCGATGCCGACGAAGATGAGCCCGGCGTTGCGCAGGGCCGGGCCGATGCGGGCGCATATCTCGCGGTCGCGCGCGGTCAGGGCGGATTGCTCCGGCTTACCGCCGGCATGCATGTTGGAACGCGCATCGCCCTGGACCGGGACGCGGTTGATCGCCCCCATTGGCTCGCCATCCACCAGGATGATGCGCTTATCGCCGAACCGCACCGCGGGCTCGTAGCGCTGGATCATCAGCGGCTCGCGGGAGCGTGCCCAATGCATGTCGAGCAGGGAGCCCAGGTTCTCGTCATCCTCCTTGATGCGGAAAATCCCGGTTCCGCCATTGCCGAACAGCGGCTTGATGATGATGTCGCGGTGGGTGCGGCGGAAGTCACGGATGGCGGCTACGTCCCAGGTGATGAGCGTGGGCGGCATTAGGTCGGGGAAATGCGTCACCAGCAGCTTCTCGGGCGCGTCACGCACGCTTTTCGGGTCGTTGATCACCAGGGTGCGGGGGTGCACGTGCTCCAGCATGTGCGTGGCGGTGATGTAGGCCATATCAAAAGGCGGGTCTTGCCGCATCAGCACCACGTCCATGCGGCCGAGATCGATCGTCTCCTCCGGGGCAAAGTGGTGATGGGCGCCGCGCACCCGCTCCACCCGCACCGGCCGGGCGCGGGCGGTCAGCCGTTCGCTGCGCGGCGCGCCGGGAGCGACGTTGCCCTCCGCCAAGCTCATATGCCGTACCTCGTAGTGCCAGAGCGCATGGCCGCGGCGCTGCGCCTCCAGCATCAGGGCAAAGGTGGAGTCAGCATCAATGTTGATAGGCTCGATCGGGTCCATCTGGACGGCAACGGTCAGCGGTTTCGGCATGGCTGATCTCGCTTGTGTGTCATTGGTCTAGCGTTGGGTGGGAACGGCGGCGGCGCGGGCTCGTTTGGATAACCAGACTGAACGTAAAAGGGAACGCTTATGAGACTGGCTATAACCGCTGCCGCCCTTGTGGTGGCAAGTGGCGTCGCAATGGCGCAAACCTCACCCAACACCCCCAACACTGCCGGCTCGGCCTCGCCGCCAACCGCGGACCAGACTACGACTGCGCCCGGTATCACGACCCCAACGACCAACAACCCGGCGGGCGCACCGATGTCGACTCCGGCCTCGACCCGAGCGCCGGCGGCCGGCAGCAACAGCTTCACCCAACGCCAGGCGATGAACCGCATCCGCCGGGCGGGCTACACCAATGTCGCCGGGTTGAAGAAGGATAACAAAGGTATCTGGCGCGGCACCGCCCAGAAGGACGGCAACACCGTGAATGTGTCGCTGGACTTCAAGGGCAATGTCTCAACGCAATGACCTCGTCTCTTTAAAAGGAATCAGCCATGCGCACGGTTGCTCATCTGTATGATGATTATGGGGTGGCCCAACAGGTCGTCTCAGACTTGGAATCGGCCGGATTTTCACACGATCAGGTCAGCTTGGTCGCCAATCAGTCCTCGACCAGCCCGAGTGGCGGCTCGACCGGAGCCACTGGTGAAGCCAGCACGGGGGCCGGAGCCGGAGCTTCGATCGGCACTCTCGTCGGCGGCGGCGCCGGCCTGCTGGCCGGCATCGG
>CAXTNN010000026.1:17973-19231 GCA_964245545.1 uncultured Acetobacteraceae bacterium
GCAATTCCAGGCGTCGGCCCCGTCGTGGCGGCCGGATGGCTGGTTGCGGCCCTGACCGGCGCGGGCGCCGGGGCCGCCGCCGGCGGTTTGCTCGGGTCCTTGACTGGTGCGGGCGTGCCGGAGCAGCAAGCCCATGTCTATGCCGAGGGCGTGCGCCGAGGCGGCTCGCTGGTGACGGTTCGGGCTGAAGACGCCCAGTCCGCCCAGGCGGAAGCCATCATGATGCGTCACAACCCGGCTGATATTTCGCAGCGCGAGGCGACCTATCGGCAAAGCGATTGGAAGGGCTTCGACCCGTCCCAGGCCGATCTCACGCCTGAGGAGATGGCGGCTGAGCGGCAGCGGATGAGCACACCCGGCAGCACCATCTAACCGGAAGGTTGCTCTGGATGGCCTGGTCGCCCAAGCGTAGGGTGGCCGGGTCAGCCAGAGGAGCGCCGTCATGCCAGTCCGTGCCATTCCAATCCTGTCGGACAACTACGCCTGGCTGTTCACCGACGCTGCCACGGGCTTCACCGCCATCGTGGATCCGGCTGAATTGGACCCAGTTGACGCTGCCATCATCGCCGCGGGTGGCCGATTGGATACAATCCTGATCACACACCACCACGACGACCACATCGCGGCGGTTGAGCCACTGCGGCAACGCTACGGCGCCACCGTGGTGGGGGCGGCGGCCGATGCCCATCGCTTGCCGAAGCTCGATCTTGCCGTCCAGGAAGGTCAATATATCGAGCTTGGCGGAGCGACAGCGCGCATTATTGATACGCCGGGCCATACCGTTGGGCACATTGCCTATTTTGTCGAGCCAGACAACGTGTTGTTCTGCGGCGACACGCTGTTCAGCCTGGGCTGCGGCCGGTTGCTTGAAGGCACGGCGGCCGACATGTATGGCAGCCTGCACAAGCTGGCGGCGCTGCCGCCGGACACCTGGGTGTGCTGCGGCCATGAATACACGCAGAGCAATGCCCGATTTGCCCTCACCGAGGAACCGGACAACGCAGCCTTGCAAGATCGTGCGGCGCAAGTGGATCAACTACGGGCTGCGGGAAAACCGACGGTGCCCCCGCAGTTGCAAGAGGAACTGAGGGTAAACCCCTTTCTGCATGCCGGTGACGCAACCCAGCTTGGCGCTGTTCGCGCACGCAAGGACAGCTTCCGCTAAGCTAGTGGATTAGCCCGGCTGCTGTGACCCGGCGGCGCTGGGTTCTTGGGGTACGTGGCTGCTGGTAACCGCGAGGACCGCAAACACCAGCAT
>CAXTNN010000026.1:19241-23255 GCA_964245545.1 uncultured Acetobacteraceae bacterium
ATACTGCATTGGAACCCAAAACAGGCGATGGCGCCGGCGCAGGATGATCCGCTCGCCGGTGTCGACATCCACCATCTGCCGGCCCGGCCGGCGGTTGAGCCAGACGCCCACAAACCAGTTCACGGCAGCGGCTACGATCAGGCCAAGGGCAAAGCCAACCTCCTCCGAAACGCCGTAGCCCAGTCCGCCCGTGCCATCGACCAACGCAATCCCCGCTATGGCGCCCAAGGCCGCGAACACCACGGCCAAGATGCCCCAGCCCGACCATACAACCATCAAGGTTCCCCTTCTGCTGTTCTGACTGTGGAAGCTGCGGAGTCCGGACGTGAGATACTCACGTTTCCATTGAATGACCTGTTTAGTTCTGAAAGTCTCCTCCTTGCTTCAGCAGTGGGAGATTTGGTGTTGGCACCGGGGTAGGGCGGTGCGGGCAGCACCAGCGGGGCGATGGTGTCCGGCACTCGCAACCGACCACTCATTTGATGCCACCTGGCGCCACCGAACACCAGCACGGCATGAGCGTACGTTGCCACCTTGCTGACCGAGATGCAGGCTCACGGCGTGATTGGCCACTCAAGCATGCACCTTGCGATCACAGGCGAAGGTGACAAACGCATCAGCTACGACGCAGCTTGCTGGCTTGGCTCGCCATGACGGCTCCACGCCCAAGCCCTCCTGGGCCCTTCCAGGCGATGCTGCGGCTGGAGCAGTGCCTCCCTATGACGGCATGTTCTCCGTCAGTGTCAATCGCTACAGCATGCCGATCGCACCGGTAGGCTTGCCGTGCAGGTGCATACGCTGATCCTGGGGTCCACATTCTCGAGAAGCTTCGCCAGATTGCTGGCTCATCCGGCGATCGAGCGGCAGCCAGCGGCGCATTGGCAGGAGCTACCGGCCACATTGTCCGTCACCCGACAGCGTCATGCGCTGGGAGAGAGTGCCTCACGCCGTCGAGCCCCGGCAACGCGGTCGCGCGAGGGGGCGCGAGATTTATGTCGCCGATTGCTGCCGCTCCGACCATGCCGGACCGCGTCCGCCACGGCTTAACTGCCGCGTTCCCTTGAAGCGCTACACTGCGTCGCGCGCGAGACCGCATGCAACGAACTTCAGACTTCCACGCGATTGACGCACGCGCTGCCAACTCAGAAGTGGACGCCGCGTAGAGGCAGCCACACCGAGGCCGTGGCGCAGATCGATTTCAGCGCTCACAAGTTGCTGCACCTGCTCAAACCGCCTGTATTGGCGAGCTACACTTTACCGCGGTTTTCCGTCGAGGCCGTCCGCGCTGGACGTAACGTCTCGTTCTCGCTGACGGTCGATGTCGTCACCTCGCTGGCCAGAGCCATGCCTAAGGGCACGCCGGGCGAGCGCAACCGGTCTCTGGGCAGCGCCTCGTTGCTTATCTTTGAAGAGTTCCGACACTTGCTGACGGGCGCCGCACGCTGTTTTCCCGTCAGTCAACCCCCGCGCTGCTGCTGGCTAAACCTAGGACATCTAAGACCCTGATCGACGAGACACCCGATCCACTATCTTATGCAACGCATCGATCACGGCACGCTTTGCTGCACCATCTTCCTCTCCGAACATAAGCCTCAAGCTATCGAGATGGAGACGGAGGGCGGGGGCGCTCCAAGTGCCATATGTGCGCTTATGATCCAGGAGTTTGCAAAGGCTGAAAGCCACTTCTCCCAGCTCATTCAACGTGAAAACCCCCGCGACCCCAACCACGCTATTGCTCGCGACATATAAAGAGTCGCAGTCCTCCTGAGCTCGGGACTGCAATAAACGCTCACCGACTACAATCATGTTGTCAACCATTGCGGTGATTTCTTTGATGCTCGACTCCCGTATGGTGTCTAATCGCGCCTCAGCAGCCTGCACAGCCTCAGCGGCCGTGAGACCTCCAGGCCGATGCACAAGTTCTGCCAGTCGGCGGGTGTGACTCGGCAATGGCTTACTCATACGCGGAGCGCTCCTCTCGAGTTAAGCAGCGCATCAATCTCGTTCTGAGAGAGGTTTGGCTCTTTTGCATCCCCCACCTGGAGTGAAAGATCGTCTTTACGTCTTCCCTCCGTGTTAGGTGGCGGCCCTAGCTTTTGAAACCGGCGGTCCGGGCCGACATATTTCTCTGAACTGATGAAGGCACGTGTGTCTCGGGCCAACCAAACAACCCGATCATAGACGACGCGAGGAGTTATCGGCTTTGCAATAACAAAGCTAGCGCCACAATCTCTAGCGCGCAGGACGTTGACCTCAGATGTATGCCCGGCCAGGAGTATGATAGAGGCGGTTCGAATAGCTTCGGTCTTGCTGCGCCTCAGCCAACGAATGAGATCATATTCGTCCATCTCGCCAGAACCTGGCTGAGATGTCCCAACCATTATAAGCTCTGCCTGATCGTGTTGCAGGTGGTCGCGCGCCTGTGCAGCCGTCTCATAGCGGGCGACACTCCGTACCTTAAAACCGGTAAGGACTTGCGCCACGATTTCGGCTTCAAGTGCATTGGCTTCTACCAGCAACACTGAGAGCCGTCCGAAGTAGACGCGCGTATCAAGTTCGGGCCGCCCTTCGCTCAACTTTCAAAAAAATCCAGCTCGCCAGACTCCTCAACCATCTCGCCGCGTTGACCAAGAAGCCGGCCAACAAGAGCTCCCACTCTCACCGTCGCCAGCGCACCATGAAGCTGTGGCTGACAATCAGGTAGTTCGGGGATCAATGTATGAAGAAATGATCCAAGGCCGGCGAGCCTCTGGCTGATCAGGTCAAGTGACTGCCACTGCTCTGCAGAGACAATACGCGCACCTCCGAGATCGTCTGTCAGAAGGGCCAGTTCCTCAAGCTCGACCGCAGTCGCCCGCAACACGGCATGCAAACCTGGAGACGCTTCCATTAAAATAGCTCCAAACCGCCTTGATCAGGCTGCACTGTCGGACGGGCGCGCTCCGCCGCGAAAACCGCAGCGTCCGAACCGGCAATCGTTAGCTGCCGAGCTCTTCCGGCGACCGGCCAGAATTGTAGGCGTCGGCCGCGCTCCCCACGCAAGCTACCTCCGGTGTAAGCGATCCGCTCGCGTTTGACGAAACGTTCTGCAAACTCGGCATTCAAGGTGCCCACATCGGTCAAGCCCTGCAGCATCCGAGCGCCGCCGAACAACTTGGCTTGCAACCGCTCTCGTCGGGCGCCTCGTTGCAGCAGCCCATTGACAAGTAGCTCCATGGCGTGAACGCCGTGCCGGTCACTCGCGGTTGTTGCGGAGTCGTCACCCGGTAGTAAAAAATGGTTCATGCCGCCGACACCGGCAATGGGGTCATGCAAGCACGCAGCGACGCAGGAGCCAAGTATGGTTGTCAGGACGAGGCCTTCGTCATCGCTAACATGGAACTCGCCCTGCACGATGTTAAGGCGCCGTTCTGAACCTGCTGACTGAGCAAATGCTTTCACTGCAATGGCCCGAAAACGGCTTCGATCTTCTCGCGCAGCGTTGCAACGGTAAACGGCTTTACAAGGAAGTTGTTCACCCCAAACTGCACAGCTCGCTGCACGAGATCCATGTCACCACGGCCAGTCAACATGATATAGGCTGTTTTTGCCGTGGGCGGGTAAACCCGAACGGCGCGAAGCAAGCCTAGCCCGTCCAGTTTTGGCATGTTGAAGTCACTGATAATCAGATGCGCTGGGCTGGCAACAAGCGCCTTCAGTCCGGCTTCTCCATCCGCTGCTTCGTCGAACTCACGAAAGCCGAGCTGCTGCAACCCGCCCCTGATCAACAGGCGCATGGATTGCTGGTCGTCCACGATTAATACCTTGAGGCTGGCTGCGGACGGCATGTACGTTCTCCGGATTTTGCGTGACAAGCGGCAAGCATTGCGGCTGCGGCGGACTGAAGCGGAACCTGCGTTGCGACAGCACCGAGCTCAAACGCCGACTTCGGCATGCCGTAGACGACGCAACTGGCCTCATCCTGACCGAAGGTCTGAGCCCCGGCTGTGCGCATGGCCAAAAGGCCCCGAGCCC
>CAXTNN010000027.1:0-6072 GCA_964245545.1 uncultured Acetobacteraceae bacterium
CAGCTCAGCGTCTCAAACCGGTCCGCCACCGGCCCCCGCCGCGCGGCGGGGGCACGCGGCGCCGGCGGGTGGACCGGGTCGGCGGGAAAGAGCAGGGCTGCCGGCAACACGCCTTGCGCCGCCTCCACCACGACGGCCTGCGGCTTCACGGCCGCCACCGCTGCCCGGGTGTGCGCCAGCGCGGCCGCGTCCACCAGGTCGGCCTTGCTGAGCGCTACCACGTCCGCCGCGCGCAACTGGGCGCGGAACAGCGCGTCGTCGCGCTGCGCCACCGGCGCCGCCGCATCCACGACGCAGAGCACGGTTTCCAGCGGCGCCTCCCGCCAGACCACGGGGTCCATCAGGTTGCGGACGATCTCCGCCGGGTCGGCGACGCCGCTGGTTTCGATGACGATGGTGTCCGGCCGCGGGTCGCGCCGCAGCAGGGTGGCCAGGGTGCGCAGGAGGTCGCCCTCCAGAGTGCAGCAGATGCAGCCATTGGCCAGGCTCACCACCCCGTCCGACGCGTCGGCGATCAGCTCCGCATCGATGTTGATGGTGCCGAAATCGTTGACCACGGCGGCGATCCGCCGCCCGTCCGCATGGGCCAGCAACGCGTTCACCACCGTGGTCTTGCCCGCGCCCAGGTAGCCCGTGACGAGCAGCACGGGAACGGGGGATGTCACCCCCTCACCGCGCCGAGGCGGGCCGTCGCACCGGGCGGCCGGGCCGGGCGGCCACGTCCATCACCCCGTCGGTGATGACGGGGTGGCCGCTGACGATCAGGTGCCGCACGCCTTCTGCCGGGCGGTTCATGGCGGAGAATTCGGCCCGGTCGGTCAGCGTCGCCAGATCAAACACCACCACATCCGCATCGGCGTCCACGGCCAACCTGCCCTTGCCCAGCATGGCGGGCGTGCTCGGCCCCAAGATCTCCGCCGGGATCAGCGTGCACTTACGGATGCCTTCCAGAAGCGGCACCGCCTGCCGCTCCCGCACCCAATGGCGCAGGAAGCGGGTGAAGCAACCGGCGGAGCGGGGATGGGACGTTGCTTCCGCCGGCAATGGCCACGCCTCGCCGGTGTAGGTGGAGCCGTCGGGCATGGACCAGGGCATGGCGTCCGACGCGATGGCGCTGCCGGGGAACAGCACCGCCATGTCCAGCAGCTCCCGGTGGCGTTCGTTCTTTTCCGTGTCGAGCACGTGCCATAGCACCAGGGTGGAGGGGTCCTCCTTCTGCGCCGCCAGCAGTTCCTCCCGGTCGTGAAAACGGTAGCCGTCAGTCACGCGCTGCACGGCATCGTAGCCGGTGCCGCTGCGCTCCTCGAAGTCGGGTTCGCTGAAGAAGGCCGCCGCGATCACGGTGGAGCCGGTGCCGTAGGGATAGGACTCCAGCGTGATCGGCAGCCCTTGCGCCTGTGCCTTGGCCACCAGCACGGCGCAGCGGGCGATGTCCGTTTTGCTGGAGCTGTTGAAGTGGCAGATGTGCATGTGCGCGCCGGTCGCTCCGGCATAGCCGATCAGCCGGACGTAGGCCTCGGCGGCACTCTCCGGATCGATCCGCGACATATAGGCGACATGGGTGAAGGTCGGCACGTTCTGGGCGAAGGCGAGCTGGCAGACTGCCGTCAGCTCCTGGACCCCCGCCCCGGGCGCGTAGGCGTTGAGGATGCCAATGCCGATGCCGCCCTCCGCCAGGCCCCGCTCGATCCGCTCCAGGATGCCAGTCACCTCGCTGTCGCTGGCCACGTTGTCCATCCAGCGGCGGTCCCGCATCGCCCGGCCGAACGCCTCCAGCGACGCTTCCTCGTTGGAGCCGGTCATGGCGCCGATGCGGGCGAAGGCCCAATTGGTGGAGGCGCCATAGTTCAGCACCCGTCCCTGCTCCGCCTGGCGCTGATACCAGGCACCCACCGGCATCACCCCGGCTTCCAGGTCCAGCGTGGTGGTCACGCCGTCGAAAGCCTGCATCCGGTCTGCGGGGATAGACTGGCCGTGAGCGTGCAGGTCGATGAAGCCGGGCGCCACAACCAGGCCGGCGGCATCGATCACCCGCTCCGCCCCGCCCAGCCCCGTGCCCACGGCAACGACCCCGCCCTACATCAACGCGCCGTCGCCGAAGGCTTCCATCCCGCTGGCCGGATAGACAACCCGGCCGCCGCTGATCACCAATCCGCTCATGTCATCTCTCATCGCTAAGCGTCGACCTGTTCGACATTCAAAGCTTGTCTAAAGAGCCCCGTCTACGGTGATGGGGCACAGCCGATGGGACCGGTGCGGACGGCATCATCCGCGTCGGGGTGGGGGGTCTGGTAGCAGCGGAACCGAGAGTTCGATTCAGCGTCGCATCTCGGCACTCATATCTGTCTCATTTGGCAAGTTCCGGAACAGAGCCACGTAATTCCATACTGCACTTCCCGGACCTGAAGTAGTAAATGGAACTAAAGCTTCCTCCTTACCGCATCGCTCATACCACCACTGACGCTGATAATTACAGTTGCTGCTTACCATGATCGGGGGGCCTGTCGGTCCTGCCTCCTCGTCGCCCTCTCGGATGATGTCCACTAGGTGCTGAGTTTTTTTGGTGAGTTCCGCAGCAGTGCCGAGGTGTCCCGCGCCGTCAGTCGCCTGGACGAGGTTCGGGTTCTGACGCTGGGCTGGCCGACCATCGATCACGTGCCGCCAGGCCGGGTCACGGCGCTCGCCCGGTTTGCGACCGTCGATGATGCGGCCCACGCCGGCGTTATTAATTACCCAGTCAGTACGGCCGAACCGCTGTATGACGGCGGCGACCATGGCGGTGACTTCGGCGCCGATGCCGCGCCGATGCCGACATTGGCCCGGACCAAGAGCGCCTCGCCACCCAATGCCCCGATCTGGTCCACCACCTCCTGCGCCGCCGCCGCGTTCGCGACGTAGTTGACTGCCACGGCCAGGCCGTTGCGGGCCCAATCAAGCGCGAGCTGCCGGCCGATCCCGCGCGACGACCCGGTGATCAGCACGACCTTGGCAGCATCCATTCGTCGCTACTCCTCGACGCGCGTGTACAACGCACAGGTGTTGCGGGCCGCTGGGTTCCGGCATGGGCTGAACGTGCTGGAGCACTGGAACTCGGCCAACGAGTTAATGTTCGTTGCCGTGGCGAGATGTCGAGCAACCGGCGTGGGACCAGGAGGCGAGCGTGCTCAGCCTGCACCTGCTATCGGGTAAGGACGGCACCTGACTCGGCACTACCACCGGCAAGGAAGTTCGTGGTCATCAGTTGCACGGTCTTGCTTTGAAAAGGTCGCCGGTGGTGCGCTGTGGCACTCTGCGCCACGATTTCTGGAGGTTAGATATCGCTCCGAACACCTCCGCCAAATGCAATTCTAAGCAGCACAACGACGAGGAAGCATTATCAACCCGTTGTCTTACGATGAAATCTGGAGCGGGCGATGGGATTCGAACCCACGACCCCAACCTTGGCAAGGTTGTGCTCTACCCCTGAGCTACGCCCGCATCCGTGAGCGCGGTCCTAGTCGGCTTCCCGGGCGATTGCAAGACGTGCGGCTTGTGCGCCGGCCAGCACGCAAGATGGGTGCGAGGCTGGACGGTCTGGCGGCGGGGCGGCATGGTCGCAGTGGCGGGGAGCCCGGTTGCGGCTGGGCCCACCTGCTCCATCTATCTCATATGACGCGCAGACAGGCGCGGACAGGATGAACACCATGGATACCATTATCGGGCAGTCAGGACAGCCTGCCACGGCCGCCGCCAGCATTGTTGACGCCGATCAGGCCAGCTTCGTGCGTGAAGTGATCGAAGCATCCCGCACCGTCCCCGTCCTGGTGGATTTCTGGGCGACTTGGTGCGGCCCTTGCAAGCAGCTCACCCCCGTTCTCGAGCGCGTCACCCGGGCCGCGGCGGGCCGGGTCAAGCTGGTCAAGCTCGACATCGACAAGAACCGCGCCCTGGTGGAGCAACTGGCCCGCATGGGCCTGCCGCTGCAATCGGTGCCCACGGTGGCCGCGTTCTGGCAGGGGCAGATCGCCGACCTGTTCCAGGGCGCCTTGCCGGAAAGCGAGGTCAAGCGCTTCGTCGAGCAACTGCTGAAGCTTGCCGGCGGCTCCATGCCGGCGGCGGACTTGCTGGCCGAAGCCCAGGCCGCACTGGACGGGGGGCAGGCGGAGGAAGCCGGCGAGCTCTACACCGCCGTGCTCAGCACCGAGCCGGAGAACCCGGCCGCCTGGGCTGGCCTGGTGCGCGCTACCGTGGCGTCCGACCAGATGGACGAGGCGCATCACCTGCTGTCCCAAGTCCCGGCCAAACTTGCCAACCACGCCGAGATCGCCGGCGCTCGCAGTGCACTCGCCTTGGCCGAGGAAGGCCGTCAGGCCGCGGCTGGTCTGGCTGTGTTCCAACGCCGGGTCGCCGCCGACCCGGACGATCACGCGGCGCGGTACGACCTGGCCACCGCCCTCAACGCATCAGGCCAGCGGGCGGAGGCGGCGGCGGCGCTGCTTGAGGTCCTCCGGCGCGACCGGGGCTGGAACGAGGGCGCGGCACGGTTGCAACTGCTGAAGTTCTTCGAGGCTTGGGGCAATGCCGACCCGGCCACCGCGTCTGCCCGCCGCAAGCTTTCCGCGCTGCTGTTTAGCTGACCATGGACGGGTGGCACCCGGAGCCTGGGGAATTACCGGCCGAGTTCGCCGTGTTCCCCCTGCCGGGTGCGCTCCTGCTCCCCCATGGCAAGCTCCCGCTCAACATCTTCGAGCCGCGCTACAAGGCCATGGTGGAGGACTCGCTGGCCGAGCAGCGCATGTTCGGCATGATCCAGCCGAATGCCGTGCCGGGGGCCGGGGGAGGGCTGTTCCGGGTCGGCTGCCTCGGCCGGCTCTCCTCGTTCAGCGAGACCGAAGACGGGCGTTACCTTATCGCGCTCACCGGCATTGTCCGTTTCGAGGTGGTCGCCGAACTCGAAATGCGGCGGGGCTATCGCCGGGTCGCCGGCAATTTCGACCGCTTTCTTGCCATCGACCTGGCGCCCCCGCCCGAAACGCTGCCGCGCCGCGCCGCCATGCTGGAGTCCTTGCGGGCGTATTTCGCGGCCAATGGGTTTGACGCGAACTGGGACGCGATCGAGGGCATGGCCGATGACGAGCTGGTCATCACGCTCTGCATGGTGTGCCCGTTCGACCCGGCGGAGAAGCAGGCGCTGCTGGAGGCCGCGACGCCGGTCCATCGCGCCGACACCCTGATCACGCTGCTGCAGATGGGCGCCCACGGCAGCCCATCCGCCGCCCGCTCGTCCGGCGAGGACGACGACACCCCACGCACGCCGAGTTAGCGAGAGGCACGCACGTGACGGACACTCCCAATCCCGGCCAGGCAGTTGACCCGAAGCTGCTGGAGATCCTGGTCTGCCCCGTGACCAAGCAGCCGCTGGTGTACGACCGTGAGGCGGGCGAGCTGATCAGCCGCGCCGCCGGGCTGGCCTATCCAATTCGCGACGGCGTGCCGATCATGCTGCCCGACGAGGCGCGGCCGCTCGAATGACGGAGGCGCCGGCACCATTGGAGATCCGGGTGCGGCGGGCGTCGCGCCGGCTGGAGATCGACTTCGCCGACGGCGTCAAGTTCAGCCTGCCTGCCGAGTACCTGCGGGTGGAGAGCCCCAGCGCCGAGGTGCAGGGCCATTCGCCAGCGGAGAAGGTAACGGTTGCCGGCAAGCAGGAGGTCGGCCTCAGCGGCGCCGAGCCAATCGGTCACTATGCCATCCGCCTGCTGTTCGATGACGGCCACGACACGGGAATCTACACCTGGCCCTACTTGTACACGCTGGGCCGGGATCACGCGGCGCGCTGGGAGGCCTACCTGCAGGCGCTCGCGGTGCGCGGGCTCAGCCGGGCGCCACGCGCAAGGCGGTAAGCCCGGCGGCGAACAGGGCGCGCAGGTCGGGCGCGGCCAGCGCCACACAGCCCTCCGTGGGAGCGTAATCCGGGCGCGCGACGTGCAAGAAGATCGCCGAACCCAATCCCGAGCGAACGGGCGCGTCGTTCCAGCCCAACACGCCAATCAGGTCGTATACTCCGTCCGTGCGCCAAAGCTCCTCGCACCG
>CAXTNN010000027.1:6082-22982 GCA_964245545.1 uncultured Acetobacteraceae bacterium
GGCGGACTTGGCAGTTATAGCGCACGTCGCCGGGCGCGTCGCACCAGCCATCATCCGGGGCAAGCGGCTCGACCGGAACGGCCGCCCGCGGAATGGCCTCGCGGTCGGCGCGGTAGAGTACGCGGCGCAGCGGCATGAACCCGGCCGGAGTGGCGCCATCCCCCTCTTGCTTGCCGGCCCGCACGCCGCCCCGGCCAAGCGCGCAGCGCCACAGCGCGCCGCCCAGCCGCAGGAAGCCATCCGGGAACACGACCGCTTCCATCCTTACAGCATGTGGCCGAAGCGGGTGGCCTTGGTGCTCAGGTAGTGGTCGTTCACGCCATTGCCGGCAAACAGCAGGCTTTCCCGGCTGGCGACATCGATGCCATGGCCCGCCAGGGCGGCAATCTTGTCCGGATTGTTGGTGAGCAGGCGCACGCGGACCAGCCCCAGGTCGCGCAGGATGGCGGCGGCCACCTGGAAGTCCCGCTCGTCGGCGGCAAAGCCCAGCGCCCGGTTGGCATCCATCGTGTCCAACCCCTGGTCCTGCAGGGTGTAAGCACGCAGCTTGTTGGGCAGGCCGATGCCGCGGCCTTCCTGCGCCATATACAGCAGCGCGCCGGCCCCCTCGCTCGCCATGCGCCCGATCGCGCCGCGCAGTTGCGGCCCGCAGTCACAGCGCAGGCTTCCGAGCAGGTCGCCGGTGAAGCACTCGGAATGCACGCGGACCGGCGGCGCCGGCGAGAGTTCCGGCCGGCCGATCAGCACGGCATAGTGCTCGGCGCCGCTATCGCTGGAGCGGAACGCAATCACGCGCGTGTCGGGAGCGTTGGCCAGCGGAACGGCTGCCTCGCTGACCCGCACCAGGGCACTGGCGCTCAGCGCCGCATGGCGGAGCACGTCGGCCGGCGGCGGCCCCACCCGTCCCAAAGTGGGGGCGCAGAGCAGGGCAGGGAGCAGGCGCGCCAGCACGGCCAGGGCAAGCCCGGCTTCCGCACTGTCCGGCGCGGCGGCCAGCCTCAGCGTCGGGCGGTCGCCGGACAATCGATGCGTCGGGTCGGCAAGGGCACGGACGTCTTCTAGGCTTAGCGCCGCGGCATCGAGCGCCACCGCCGCGCCCGGCGGCAAACCGTCCGGCAGCAACGCGCGGGCCCGCTCATGCGACAGCAGCAACTGCCGCGGCCCGGCGGCGCTCCGCTCCAGCGCGGCTAGACCGGCCAAATCGGCGGTTTCCACCGCCAGCAGCGCGAGCGGCGGCTCCGCTTCACCACCCAAAATGGCGGGCATGCCGCGCCGAAGCGCCACCACCGCCTGCTCGACGGCGCGCAGCCGCTCAGTGGGGGCGGTGAGGGAAGTGGGAACATCGGGCATGAAGGGCGCCAGGTCTGGAGAGGGCTTCACCGGCGCGCCGGCAATACCGAATTGTTTACACGAGTGAGATATGGTTTTCGCCCCCCAGAACCAGGGGAAAAATCACGGAAATGTGTGCGGCCAACCCGAGGCTCTGCCAGATTGGTCGGGGCTGCCGCCGCGTTGTGTTGCCGAACTGGACAAGCTCACGAAATGTTGGGCACACCATAACGGCTGCTTGATGCGTGGCCGGAGATGTTGGGGTGGCGGTCCCCTCTTGGGAGCCGCCCATTGGTATGAAGGAAGTCGCTGATGGCGGGCGAGCGCCCTATCCTGATCGTGGACGATGACCTGTCGTTGCGCGAAACGCTAGTTGAGCAGTTACAATTTGACGGCGAGTTTACCGCGGAAGAAGCCGGTTCAATCGGCGAGGCCGAGACCAAGGTCAATGCCCGCGACTCACGGTTTGACGCCGTGATCCTGGATGTCGGCTTGCCCGACGGTGACGGGCGCGACCTGTGCGCCGCGTTGCGCCGGCAGGGCATGCGCATGCCCATCATCATGCTGACCGGGTCGGACGATGAAGCGGATGTGGTCCGCGGGCTGGATGCGGGTGCCAACGACTACATCGCCAAGCCGTTCCGCTTGGCCGAGCTGCTGGCCCGGCTGCGCGCCCAACTTCGCATCTTCGAGAACAGCGAAGACGCTGTATTCACCATCGGGCCCTATACGTTCCGCCCATCCGCCAAGCTGCTGCAGGAGCCGGTGCGCAACCGGCGCATCCGGCTGACGGAAAAAGAAGCCGCGATCCTGAAGTTCCTCTATCGCGCCGGCACCCGCCCCGTGGCGCGCCAGATCCTGCTGAACGAAGTCTGGGGCTACAACGCCGCCGTGACCACGCACACGCTGGAGACGCATATCTACCGGCTGCGGCAGAAGATCGAGCCCGACCCGGGCAATGCCCGGCTGCTGGTCACCGAGGGCGGCGGCTACCGGCTGGACCCGCAGGGCGTGCCGCCGGTCGCGTGACCTCGCCCGTCCCGAACCAAGCACTGGTTGTTTGCTCAATCCAGCGTGACTGGTTCGGCGGCGGCGGGCCTCAACCCGTTGCCGGTGTGGGCTTGTTCCAAGTCCGCTGATGTCGATATCTATTTGACAGAACAGGCTGCGGTCATCGCGGCAAGAGGAAACAAACGGCGCCCTCACAGTGCCATCACTCGCTTGAGGACCAAGAAGCGGTGTTCGAAACCAACATACCCGCCCGCCTCGACCGCTTGCCCTGGAGCCGCTTCCACTGGCTGGTCGTTTGCGCCCTTGGGATCACCTGGATCTTGGACGGGCTTGAGGTGACGTTGGTCGGCTCGCTTGCGGGCGCGTTCAAG
This sequence comes from uncultured Acetobacteraceae bacterium, assembly GCA_964245545.1. Taxonomy (GTDB): domain Bacteria; phylum Pseudomonadota; class Alphaproteobacteria; order Acetobacterales; family Acetobacteraceae; genus LMUY01. The sequence goes on from CAXTNN010000027.1 coordinate 8,794, forward strand.
CACAGCACGATGCATATGACCGACGCCGAAGTCGGCTATTCAGCCAGTTTCTACCTGGTGGGCGCCGTCGTGGGCGCGGTCGGTTTCGGCTGGCTGACCGACCGGATCGGCCGCAAGGCGATGTTCACCATCACCGTGCTGACCTACCTGCTGGCCACCGTCGCCAGCGGGCTGGCCTGGAGCTTCTGGTCGTTCGCGCTGTTCCGCGCCATCACCGGCGCCGGCATCGGCGGCGAGTACGCGGCGGTGAACGCCACCATCCAAGAACTGATCCCCGCCCGCCGGCGCGGCTTTACCGACCTGGTGATCAACGGCAGTTTCTGGATCGGCGCTGCCCTGGGCGCCGGGGGCGGGGTGCTGGTGATGAACCCCGCCATCATCAATCAAGCCTATGGTTGGCGGCTGGCCTTTCTCATCGGCGGCGCCATTGGCTTCGTGACCCTGCTGTTCCGCCGCTGGATCCCCGAAAGCCCGCGCTGGCTGATGACGCATGGCCGTCCCGAACAGGCCGAGCGGGTGATGCAGGCGATTGAGCTGACCGTGTCCAATTCTCACGGCCCGTTGCCGGCCGTGCCGGAGCAGCGTCTCTGCCTGCATTCCGACACCAAGTCCTGGTTCATCGCGGGGCTGAAATCCATGTTCCAGCGCTACCGCCGCCGGACGGTCGTGGGCGTGGCGCTGATGACGGCGCAGGCGTTCTGCTATAACGCAGTGTTCTTCACCTATGCGCTCATCCTGACCAAGTTCTACCACATCGACGCCGGTTCGGCCGGTCTGTTTATCCTGCCATTCGCCGCCGGCAACTTCGCCGGGCCGTTGATGCTGGGCTGGCTGTTCGACAGCATCGGCCGCAAGACCATGATCAGCGGCACCTACGTGCTGTCCGGCGTCTTGCTGGTCGGCACGGGCTGGCTGTTTTCCCTGGGCGTGCTGGATGCTGTGCAGCAGACGGTTTGCTGGACCGTCATCTTCTTCTTCGCCTCCGCGGCGGCGAGTTCGGCCTATCTGACGGTGGGAGAAGTGTTTCCGCTCGAAGTCCGGGCCATCGCCATCGCCATGTTCTACGCCTTTGGCACGGGGCTAGGCGGCGTTTGCGGCCCGGCGGTGTTTGGCTGGCTGATCCAAAGCGGCTCACGCGAGGCGATCTTCTACGGCTACGTGCTGGGCGGCGTCCTCATGGTGGGTGCCGGCATCATTCAGGCCGTGCTTGGCATCGAGGTCCGCCGCTGCAGCCTTGAGGAGGTGGCGCCGCCGCTTTGCCAAGCCGGAGCAAGCCGCCGTGCACCGGCCCGGCCAATCCGCCGCGCCCTGTCGGCGGCGCCGCAAGGTTCGTCCCTGCCGTAAACACCGGCTTGGCGAGCGGGCACACCGGCTCTACGCTCCCGTTCTGAACAAGCGGCAGAGAACCGCTTGAGACATAAGCCAGGGAGCATGGGACGGGTGCTTAGTCCCCAAGACATAGCGATTTCGGCGAGGCTCCAGCGCAGGCGCCAACCCCTATGAGCCTGCTTGTGCTGGAGCAAGTCGGCCGTTCGTTCGGCGCGATCCAGGCGCTGACCGATGTGGACCTCACAATCGCTGCGGGCGAGGCGGTTGGGCTGATGGGGGACAACGGCGCGGGCAAGTCCACGCTGGCCAAGATCATCGCCGGCAATTTCCCACCCTCCACTGGGCAGATGTCGTTTGGCGGCCACCCGTGCGCCTTTACCCGGCCGGTGGAGGCGCGCGAGGCGGGGATCGAGGTGGTGTACCAGCACCTCGCTTTGTCCGACAATCTGTCGGCCGCCGCCAACGTGTTCCTGGGGCGTGAACTGCACCGCCGCCTGGGCCCGTTCCGCTTCCTCGACCACCCGCGCATGGAGCAGCGCGCCGCCGCCCTGTTCCGCGAGCTGAAAAGCGAGACCCGTGCGGCGGACCTGGTGCGCCAGATGTCCGGCGGCCAGCGCCAGGCGGTGGCCATCGCCCGCACCCGCCTGTCGGACGCCCGGCTGGTGATCATGGACGAACCGACGGCGGCCATCAGCGTGCGCCAGATCGCCGAGGTGCTGGCCTTGATCGGCCGGCTGAAGGAGGCCGGGGTCGCGGTGATCCTGATCAGCCACCGCATGCCGGACGTGTTTGATGTCTGCGACCGCGTGGTGGTGATGCGGCGCGGGCGCAAGGTGGCGGACAAGCCCTGCGCCCAGTCGAGCCCACAAGAAGTGACCGGGCTGATCACCGGCGCGTTGGAGGCCGCCTAGGCCATGTCGCAAGCCGCCGCCGGCGCCCCCGTGCGCGCTCCCTGGCACATGCGCGGGTTCTTCGCCAGCCAGACCGCCTATGTCAGCGCCGCCCTGCTGCTGATCTGCCTGGCCATGGCCGGGTTTGCCCCCGTGTTCCTCACCGGGGGCAACCTGGTCAACGTCGGCACCAACTTTTCCTACGTCGCCATCGTCTCGCTCGGCGCCACGCTGGTGATCATCACCGGCGGCATCGACCTCTCGGTCGGATCGGTGATGGCGCTGACGGCCATCCTGACGGCGCTGCTGTTCCGCTGGGCGGGCGCCACCCCGCTCGCCAGCGTGCCCGGCCTGGCCATGACGGTGGCGGTGCTGGGCGGCCTGGTGGCGGCGGGCGCGATTGGCCTGATCAACGGCCTGCTGATCTCCGTGCTGCAGCTCACGCCTTTCGTCACCACGCTCGGCATGCTGAGCATCGCCCGCGGGCTTTGCTACGTGATCACCCGGGGGCAGGGCGTGAGCATCGACGGCGGCGACGCCGACCTGTTCAGCCGCCTGACCGATGGCACGGTAGGGGGCGTGCCGATGCCGCTGGTCTACCTCGTGGTGCTGGCGGTGGGCATCGCGGTGCTGCTGCACCACACTGCCACCGGGCGCTACATTTTCGCCATCGGCGGCAACGAGCAGGCGGCGCAGCTCACCGGCGTGCCGGTGCCGCGCATCAAGGTGGGCGTCTACGTCGCCTCGGGGCTGCTGGCGGGACTGGCGGGCATCCTGATGGCGGGCTGGCTGGGCTCGGTGCCGGCCAACCTGGCGCAGGGCTACGAGCTGCGCATCATCGCGGCCGCCGTGATCGGCGGGGCCAACCTGGCAGGCGGCATCGGCGGCGCCGCCGGCGCCGTGGTCGGGGCGGCGCTGATCGAGGTGATCCGCAATGGATTGGTGCTGGCGCGCGTCGACACGTATTGGCAGGACACGCTGGTCGGCGTCATCATCGTTGCGGCCGTTTTCGCGGATCGGCTGCGCAGCCGCCGGGTCGGCCGCTAACACAAGAACAAGCAACAGGGAGAGCGACCATGGGACCAAGAACGCTTGCATGCCTCCTGGCGTCGGGGCTGGCGCTGATTGCCGGCCAGGCGCGGGCCGCCGACGACTACCGCTTCGCCATCGTGCCGAAGTCGATGAACAACCCGTATTTCGACCTGGCCCGCAACGGCTGCATGGCCGAGGCCAAGAAGCTTGGCGTCACCTGCACCTACACCGGCCCGGTGGAGCAGGAGCCGGCAGCGCAGGTGCAGATCATCCAGGACCTGATCAGCCAACATATCGACGGCCTGGCGATCTCGGTGGCGGACGCCGCCTCCGTCAAGCGGGTGATCGACCAGGCGCGCCAGGCGGGCATCCCCGTGGTCACCTTCGACGCCGACAGCCCAGACAGCCAGCGCCAAGCCTATGTCGGCACTGACAACAAGGCGCTGGGCCACGCATTGGGCGCCATGCTGATCAAGCACCACCCGAAGCCGGGCCAATACGCGCTGGTGTCGGGCGGCCCGGCGGCGGAGAACCTGAACCAGCGGGTGCAGGGCGTGCGCGATGCGCTGAATGCGGCCGGGTGGAAGGAAGTCGCTGGCTCGCCCACCTTCTGCAACGACGATTCCGCCCTGGCCGTGCAGCAGATGACCGACCTGATGACGGCCAACCCGAACCTGGCCGCCATCGTCCCCGTGGGCGGCTGGCCGCTGTTCACGCAAGGCGCCTACAACGGCTTTGTGCGCGCGCATAAGGCGGCCATGGCGGACGGCCAGTTCACCATTGTCTCCGCCGACACGCTGCCGGTCGAGCTGCACGATGTGCAGGACGGCACGGTGGCGGGGCTGGTGGGCCAACGCCCGACCGAAATGGGCGCCAAGGCGATGGAGATCCTGCTGGCGCTGAAAAAGGGCCAGAGCGTGCCCGCAATCAACTATGTCGGCCTTGACGAGGTAACGAAGGCGAACGTGGCCCAGTTCGCCTCCCAGTGACGGCAGCGGCTGAACCTGCAGCGTCCTCCGGGCAGGTACAGCCGCATCCGCTCGCCTCCGTTGTCGCCCTGCTGGCCAGCGTGCTGCTGCTCACCGCCGGCACCAACCTGCAGGGCGTGTTGCTGCCGATCCACCGCCAGATGGCAGGCTCGACCACGCAACAGATCGGCTTGCTTTCTTCCGGCTGGTCGGCCGGCTTCGTGCTCGCCTGCCTGGTGGTCGGACGGCTGGTCAGCGCGGTGGGCCACGTGCGCAGCTTTGCCGGGCTGGCCGCGGTGAGTGCGGCGGCCAGCCTGCTGCTGCTGCCGCTGGACGACGAGGTGCTCTGGATTGCGCTGCGGGTGGTGATCGGGTTCTGCTTTGGCGGGCTCTCCATGATCATCGAAAGCTGGCTGAACGAGCGCAGCAGCCGCCGCCACCGCGCCGGCATCTTTGCCGCCTACATGACGGTGAGCCTCATCGCCTCGCTGGGCGGCACGCTGAGCCTGGTCGTGCTCGATCCATTCCAGCCACTTGGCTATACGCTGATGGGGGTGGCCGTGGTGCTGTCGATCGTCCCGGTCGCCTTCAGCCGCGCCCCGGCGCCGAGCCCGATCGAGCCCTATGGCATCGACCTGCCGGCGCTTTACCGCGTGTCGCCCACGGGCGTGACCGGATGCTTCCTGGTGGGCATGACCAGCGGCGCCTTGGGCGGGTTGCTGCCGGCCTATGGGCTGGCGATGAATCTGTCGACCCACCAGGTCGCCACGCTGCTTGCCGCCTCGCTGGTGGGGGGTGCGGTGGCCTATTATCCGGCGGGCGCGCTGTCGGACCGCACGGATCGCCGGGTCATCATCATCGCGCTGAGTTGCGCCAGCGCCGCCCTTTGCGCCTACCTTGTGCTCCACCCCTACCTGTCGCAGATCGGCATCCTGGCTGTCGTTGCAGCGCTGGGGTTTTGCCAGTATCCGCTCTACGGCATTTGCGTGGCCATGACCAACGACCGGGTGCGCGAGCAGTCCTTTTCGGAGGTCGCCAGCGAGCTGCTGATCGTCTATGGCGCCGGCACTGTGCTTGGCCCGCCAATGGCGGCCGTGCTCATGCGGCGCGGCGAACGGTTCTTGTTTGGCTATATCGGCGCCGTGCTGCTGGTTTTGGCCGCATTCACCGCGATCCGGATGGCGCAGAAGCCGCGCCCCGCCTCCGGCGCGAAGCTCAAGACGCATCCGCTGGGCACAGCGCCGAACAGCATGCAGATGTTCCGGCCGCGCGACAATGCCGGCCCGGCGGCAAAGGAGAGGACGGGATTGTGACGTTGAAGCCCAAGGTTTTGCTGACCCTTCTGCTGGGAGCGTCGACGCTTGCCGGTTGCACGCAACCGAGCGGACCCGAACTGGGCGAATGGCGCGGGCAAGCGCCAGGCGGCTCGCTTTATTCGCCCAAGACGGTCGATGTGACGCTGAGCGGCCCGCCGGGCGCCACCTCTGGATCATACTACTTCACCAGCCAGGAGAACGATCCAACCCTGCTGTCCGACCATGGCGAGCGGCAATGGGGCGGCCATTGGGTGAAGGCCGACCGGGTGGTGAGCGGGCAAATGGTGACCACCATCACGCTGCAGCGGCTGATCTCCGGCGAGATCGATGTCTATGCGCTGGAGCCAAACGGTACGCTGCGGCCGGTGGATCGGAACGGCTTGCCGGACATGACGCCGGCCGGGTCGCTCTACGTGCTGTCGCCGGTGAAGCCGCACCGGCCGCTGCTGTAGGCTGGCCGGCCTGCGAACAGGCCGGCCCTAAGGCAGTTAGAAGCTGATGTGGGACTTGAAGCCGAAAAAGGCAGCATTCGGGATGTTGGACTGCCCATTCAGGCGCCAGTAATACTGGAAGTCCGGCTCGAAGTTCACGCCCCGGAACACGTGGATGTCATAGTTCAGCTCGACCAATTCCTGGTGGGTCTGGATGCCGGTCGCCCCATTGGCAATCGGCAGCCCATAGCGAATGTCGAGCGCCTGCTCCTTGCCGAGCTGGCTGCTGACATTGGCGTAGTTGAACAGCAAGCCGATCGTGTCCAAAGGCCGCGCCTTCCAGAAGTCCCGCAGCAACAGGCCGGCATAGACCTGGTTGGCGTAGTCCGAGAACTCCGGATTGCCGTGCACATAGCCGGCAAGCAGGATGAGGCCGTCGGTCGCACCCGGCCCGGTGCGCAGCACCATCTGGTCGATCAGCGCCCACCACTCTTCCTTTTGGCCGCGATTTGGCGTGGCTCCGGTGAGCACCGAAGCGGGGGTGGTCAGGTATTTGTTGTAGTCGGTCGTGTCATGGGCAAAGCCGATCTTGTAGTGGCCCGGCAGCTTGTCCGGCCCAATTTGTGGCTCGTACGCGAGTTCGATCGGCAGCTCGACGCCGCTATCCTGCGAGTCGTCGAACTTGAACCCGGTGCGAAAGTTCGCGTCGTTATAAAGACCCTGGTTCACTTCGTAGATGCCGGCTTGGATGTAGGTGTCCGGCGTTGGCCGCACGCGCACCCGGCCAGCCCAAACCGCGTCCGGATAGGAGCTGATGCCCACGTCATCCTCAGGCAGCGCCTTGGGGTTGCCGCAGAGTGAGTTGTTCATGAAGTTACAGTTGAGCGGCGATGCCGAGAAGTCGTTCAACTCGGGCATACGCCCGACCGCAATATCGACCCGGCCATTGGCGAGGCTCTCTTCGGCATAGGCATAAACTAAGTGGACAACCACGTCGCCGCCGGCGCCGTAGATTTCCTGCGTCTGGTTCAGATTGTCGCCGGCAAGGGCGCCGTCATTGCTGCCCTCGCGGTTGACGATAACCGTGTGCGTGGTCAGGCCCGGGATGCCGGCCAGCTTGTTCCAGTCGATGTCGGCTTCGAAGCCGACCTGCCCGGCATAGGTTGCGCCTTGCTTCACGCCGCCAGTGGGATTGCCGAGAACTTCGGCTACCCAGTCCAGCAACAGCGTGACGCCATAATTCGACAGTTGCTGGCGCAGCGGGTCGAGTTGGGTAATCAGGTGCTCGGGCCCCGGTGGCGGCGCCTGGGTCGGCGGCTGCAACGCCTCGCTGGGTCCGATGCTGACGCCGCTGTTGACGGTTTGCGCTTGGGCATAGGGTGCCGAAAGCCAAATGGCAGCCGTGGCGGCAGCGCAAAGCGCCCCGATGCGCCGTCGGTTGAAATTGTTGTTCATTCTTTCACTCCCACACTGCTCCACCACTCAGCGGCGAACCCCGGCTTGAGCGGCAGCGGCCCTGACCATGACATGCCGCGCGCGCGCAATCTCCCTTTGAGGTGTGTTTATTGGATGATTGCGACACGTTGAGCTCAACACTGTTGCAAAAAGATCGCGCTACAGCAGGATGCACCACTATCCAGCGATACTTATTTGCGCGGACAGCGTGCAGCCGGGCTTGCAGTCTTGCGCGCAAGCTTGCGATGGCAAAACAGCAGTGTTTCTAACCAGTGTTTACTTCGCGCAACGGCAGCTTTCTTGCTGCCATGCAGCAAAGCCAGCCGCCGCCGGATGCCTTGACAGCGGCAACAGCGCTGGCCAGCCTGGATACGCAAAAGGGGCGCAATAATCGCCCGTACCGGAGGAGCTGGCCGTGGACGACAAGGCAAGGATCAGTCACACCGTGGAAGAACTCGGCGGCGGCCCGGGCGCACCCTCCGGCCTGGTTGAAGGTGGCCTGCTGCGCCGTGGCCTGCTGGGCTCCGCCGCCCTGGCCGCCTCGCTCGGCCTTGTGGCGCGCCACGCCCGGGCGGCCGATGCCGGGCCGTTCCCCAACCATCCGCGCTGGCGTTTCGTGTTCGTCAATCACGTCACCACCAACCCGTTCTTCGTCCCGACCCAGAACGGCTTGGCCGATGCTTGCGCGCTGCTCGGTTGTGATCATCAATGGACCGGGTCGGCCAATTCCGACGTGTCCGAGATGGTCAACGCGATGAACTCGGCAATCGCCGCCAAGGCCGCGGCCATTGCCGTGCCGCTGATCGACCCAAAGGCGTTTGACGGCCCGACCGACCGCGCCTTGGCCGCCGGCATTCCGGTGTTTGCCTACAACGCCGACGCGCCGTCCGGCAGCAGCAACAAGCGTCTGGCCTATATCGGGCAGGACCTGTTCCAGGCCGGTCAACTCATGGGCCAGCGCATCGTCCAAATGGTGGATGGCGGCACGGTGGCGCTGTTCATCGCTACGCCGGGCGCGCTGAACCTGCAGCCGCGCATCGACGGCGTGCAGGACGCGATCAAGAAGTCCGGCAAGAGCTACGACGTGCAGGTGATCGCCACCGGCGCCACCGTCAACGAAGAGATCTCCAAGGTTGAGTCGTACTATCTCGGCCACCAGGGCGTCCGCGGCATGTTTGCCGTGGACGGCGGCACCACCCAGGGCGTGGCCGAGGCGATGAGCAAGCATGGCCTGGCGCAGAAAGGCGTGATCGGGGGCGGGTTCGACCTGCTGCCGCGCACGCTGTCGCTGATCCAGGCGGGTGCGATGCACTTCACCATCGACCAGCAACCGTACTTGCAGGGCTTCTACACCGTCATGCAGATGTTCACCTTCCTCGCATCCGGCGGGCTGGTCGGCCCGGCGAGCTGCGACACCGGGCTTAAGTTTGTCACCAAGGACACGGTCGGGCCGTATCTCACCACCAAGACCCGCTATGAGGGCAACTCGGAGACGCCCGAGATCGTGCCCCGGAGCGGTCCGATCGGCACCTGAACCCCGATGAGCCGCCAACGCTCGGGCGCTCTCGATGCGGTGCTGCGATGGCCGGAACTCAGCATCCTGGTCGTCGCCGTCATCCTCGTCGCATATTTCGAGTGGGCCAACACCGACTTCCTGCTGAGCGACGCCAGCCTGCAGAACCTGTCGCAATTCGTGGCGCCGGCCGCCATCATCGCTTGCGGCGAGATCATGCTGATGATCGGCGGCGAGATCGACCTCTCGACCGGCATGGTGTTTGCGCTGGCGCCCTTCATCATGCATTTCGCCAATGCGGCCGGGGTGCCGCTGCTGCTCGCGGTGCTGGTGGGCTTGGTGGCGAGCGCGCTGGTGGGGCTGCTCAACGGCGTGGTCACGCTCACGCTGCGCATCCCGTCGTTCATCACCACGCTCGGCACCAATTTCCTGCTCAACGGGCTGACGCTGACGATCTCGAACGGCACGCCGGTGGAAACCCCGGAGAACCCGGTGTTCTCTGCCATCTTCGGCAATTGGGGCTACAGCGAGATCATCTGGGCGGTGGCCATCGTGGCGATCATGCATACCGTGCTGCGCCGTACCCGCTGGGGCCTGCACACGATTGCTTCCGGCGCCAACCCCTTAGGAGCAGCCGAAGCCGGCATCCGGGTCAGCCGGCTCAAGATCGGCAATTTCATGATCGCCGCCACCCTGGCCGGCCTCACCGGCATCCTGGAAGGCTTCCGCATCTCCTCGATCGACCCGCAGGCGGGCGGCAACGGCATCATGTTCCTGGCGGTGGCCGCGGGCGTGATCGGCGGCACGCCGCTGGCAGGCGGGTCCGGCACGATCGTGGGCGGGCTGCTCGGCGCCTTCGTGCTGGGCGTGCTGAGCGACGGCTTCACGCTGATCGGCATCAACGCCTTTACCTTCAACATTATCTTGGGCGCGGCCATCTTGGCGGCCATGCTGTTCAACATCCATGTCGGCCGCCTGCGCCGCACCGGCAGCGCATGAGCGCCGCCGTGCAGCCGGTCGCCCGGCCCGAGGCGCTGCGGGCGGAGCGCATCGTCAAGCGCTTCGGCGCGGTCACGGCGCTGAACGGCGTCTCGCTGCACCTGCAGCAAGGCGAGATCCTCGGCATCCTGGGCGATAACGGGGCGGGCAAGTCCACCCTGATGAAAATCCTGACCGGGTTTCAGCCGCCGACCGAAGGGCAGCTTTTCGTCGGCGGCGACCTGGTGGCGCTGCGTTCGGTGGATCATGCCCGCGCGCTCGGCATCGAGTGCGTGTACCAGGACCTGGCATTGGCCAATTCGCTCAGCGTCTACCACAACCTGTTCCTCAACCGGGAAATCCTCTACCCAGGTCCGTTCCAAATCCTTAACAACCGCGCCATGCGCGCCGCGGCCGAGCGTTGCCTCGAGCAGATCGGGGTAAATATCCCCTCGGTCACCCTGCCGGTGGAGCGCCTGTCGGGCGGCCAGCGTCAGGCAATTGCGGTGGCGCGGGCAGTGAACTCCAACGCGCGGGTGCTGTTGTTGGACGAGCCGTTGGCGGCGATGGGCGCGCGTGAGGCGGGCCTGATCGTCGACCTCATCCTGCGGTTGAAGGCGGCGGGCAACCTGTCGATCGTGATGATCATGCACAACTACGCGCAGACGCTGGAGATCGCCGACCGCATCATGCTGATGCAGCGCGGCACCGTGACCTACGAGAACCACGCCCGCTCCACGTCGGTGGCCGAGCTGATGGAGATCGTCCGCCGCGAGTACCGTTCCCTGCGCGAGACTGAGAGGGTGCCATGACCGAGTTCGCAACCTATGGGAGCCTGCGTGGCCGCGTGGTGTTCATCACCGGCGGCGCCAGCGGCATCGGCGCCTCGCTGGTGGAGCATTTTGCCCACCAGCACGCGCAGGTGGCATTCGTCGACCTGAAGGCCGAGGAGGGCCATGCGCTGGCGGAGCGGCTGGCCGGGGAGGGGCTGCCGGCGCCCTGGTTTCAAGCGCTCGACCTGCGCGACATCCCGGCGCTGCAGGGGGCGGTTGCGGAAGCGGGCCGCCGGCTGGGCAACATCGCCGTGCTGGTGAACAACGCCGCGCATGACGAGCGCCATAAGCTGGAAGACGTGACGGTGGAGTATTGGCACGACCGGCTGGCGATGAACCTGCACCACCAATTCTTCGCCGCCCAAGCCGTCGTGCCGATGATGCGCGCCGCCGGCGCCGGGTCGATCATCACCATGGGCTCGGTGAGCTGGCATTTGGGCCAAGGCGGCATGCCGGCCTACACCACGGCCAAGGCCGGCATCGAGGGCCTCACCCGCGGCCTGGCGCGCGATCTGGGGCCGGACGGCATCCGGGTGAACTGCATCATCCCGGGCTGGATCATGACCCAACGGCAGATCGACCTTTGGCTCACTCCGGAAGGCGAGCGCCAGTTGATGATCTCGCAATGCCTGCAGGAAAAGCTCTACCCGCCGGACATCGCCCGCATGGCGCTATGGCTGGCGGCGGACGACAGCCGCATGTGCACGGCGCAGACCTGGGTGGTGGATGGCGGCCAGAGCTTTTAAGCCGCGGGTAAAGTCCCGCTAAGCCAGACGAAAAAAATTCGCCCTCCAGTGATAGGGCTTCAGCGCAACAGTGCGGGTCCGAGCAAGGCGGCCAAAGCGAGAAGAAGCGCGAGCGGCATGACCATCACCCCCAACCGGAGGAAAGTTGCAGCACCGACATGGAGCCCCTCGCGGCGCAGCACGCCCAACCAGAGGATGGTCGCTAGCGACCCGGTCACCGACAGGTTGGGCCCGAGATCGACCCCGATCAGCAGCGCGCCCGTGATGTCCGGCCCGCTTTGCGCCGCCCGCACGGCCGTGCCGGCGATTAGGCCTGCTGGCAGGTTGTTGGTGCCGTTGCACAGCAGCGCTACGGCCACGCCGCTCACCCAGGCCGTCTCCCGCGAGCCGGCCCCGGCCCCGGTGCGCAGCAAGGTGGCGAGCTGCGCCATCACCCCCGTATGGTCTAGCGCCTCCACCAGCACAAACAGCCCGGCAACCAGCGGCAGCACGCTCCAGGAGATTGCCCCGAGCACCGGCCAGGGGGAGCGTCGCGCGATGAGCAGGACGGCGGCCGCGGTCCCCAGTCCGGCCAGCGCCGTCGGCAGCCCCAATTGCCAGCCGAGTGCGGATGCGGCCATCAGCGCCACCGCGGTCACCCCGATGCCGCACGCAGCCATAAGCCCCGGCACGGACAAGCTGGGCAAGGCGACCTCGCGCGCGACGCTCTCGCGCAAGGCCCGCCTTTGCGTGACCCAGAGTGCGGCGTAGGTGCCGGCAATGGCGAGCACCGAGGGCCCCGCATAGCGGGGCAGCCACTCCAGCAAAGGCGGCATCTGGCTGCCATAGATCACCAGGTTGGCCGGGTTGCTGATCGGCAGCACGAAGGAGGCGGCGTTGGCAACGAAGGCACAAATCAGCAGGTAGGGCAGCGGGTCCGCCGCTTGTGCCGCCCGCGCCACGGCGGCCACCGCCGGGGTTAGCACCACGGCGGTGGCGTCGTTGGACAGCAAGGCGGTCACTAGCGTGCCGACCAGGTAGACAAGCGTGAACAGGCGGTTTGCCGATCCGCCAGCCCGCCTGGCTGCCTGAGCGGCCAGCCAGTCAAACAGCCCTTCCCGCCGAGCCAATTCGGCCAGCAGCATCATGCCGGCGAGAAATAGGTAGACGTCGGTGCCCTTGACCACGCCGCGCCAAGCGTCCGCCGCGGGGAGTAGGCCGGCCAGCACCAGCAGCACGGCGCCGCCGGCAGCCCACACTGCTTCTGGCCATCGCCAAGGCCGCACAATCACGCCGGCGGTGGAGAGAGAGGCAACTGTCCAGACAGCGCTTGCGTTTGTCATGGTGCCGAGCGGTAGAGCTCCTTCGGCCAGCGCCGGTGCATCCACAGCCAGCTCTCCGGCCGGGCGCGAATCCAGCGTTCCAGCGTGTCGTTCAGCGCCTGGGTGATCGCCTGGATGTCCGCCCGGCTGTCCCCGGAGTTCGGCAGCGGCAGCGGCGGCTCGCACACCAGGCGGAAGCGCGCCGGGCCGATGCGCTCGACGTAGCCGGGGATCACCGGGCAGCGGAAGCGCAGGGCCAGCAAAGCGAGGGCGGGAGCGGTCATGGCGGGGCGGCCGAACAGCCGCGCCTCGATCCCGTCATTCATCTTCTGGTCCATAAGCAGTCCCAGGAACCCTCCCGCGCGCAGGTGCGAGACGGCCTGCCGGGCCCCGTTGGCGCCCTTGGGAAACATCGGCACGTCCACTCCCACTGCCTGCCGCCGCAGCGAGCGGATCAGCGTGTCCACATCGGGGTTGCTGGCGGCGCGGAACATGGAGGCGAGCGGCACCCCGCCGGCGGCACAGGCAACCGGCAGCATCTCCCAATTGCCGAGGTGGCCGGAGAAAAAGATGCCGGGGCCGCCCTGAGCAACCAGGGGGGCCAGGTGCTCGATCCCGACCGCTTCCCAGCCCGGCCCGGCCGGCGCGTCGCGCCGTAGCCCCCCCAGGTGCGGGAACTCGGCCACGGTGCGGCCCAGATTGTCCCAGGCGCCGCGAATGACCCGGCGGCGCCCGGCGGCGTCCAGCTCCGGCAGCGCCAGGCGCAGGTTGATGTCGGCCACGCGCGAGACGGGCAGCATGGGGCCGACCCGCCGCGCAACCCCGCCGCCCAGGTTGGAGGCACGAACCGGGCCGAGGGCGTGGAACAGCGCCAGCAGCAGCCGGGCGCCCAGTGTTTCCAGGCGCAACAGCCAGGCCCTCACAGCAGCTCCGTCAGCAGCGCCGCCAAGGCCGCCTCGTCGCGCCATTGCAGCTCGACTTCCAACACGGTAACGGCCGCGCGAAAATCGGGGGGCAGGCGCGCGGCGTCCTTGGCGGTGGTGAGAAGCGCGGCGTCCAGCTTGGCGGCGCGCTGGCTCAGGCGGTCGAGTTCGGCCGGGCGGAACCGGTGGTGATCAGGAAAGCCGTGCGTCTCCACCAGGATGGCGCCGGCCTGGGCGGCGGTGGCGAAGAACTTGGCAGGGCGGCCGATGCCGGCAAAGGCCACGGCGCGCACGCCCACCAGTCCCGCCGGGCAGGGAAGCAGCCGGGCCCGCAGCAGCGGCAGGCCGGGGGGCAGGGCATTGCGTGCGGCATGCTCGTCCGGCCCGATCAGCACGGCGGCGCGGCAGCGTGCGGCGGCGTTGGCCGCGCTCTCGCGCAGCGGCCCGGCGGGCAGCACCCGCCCGTTGCCGAAC
>CAXTNN010000028.1:0-22684 GCA_964245545.1 uncultured Acetobacteraceae bacterium
GTGGCAGGTGATGCCGGACGCCTGGTTGAGCATGTCCACCACCATGTCGCGCCGCTGCTGATACACCTCCACCATGTGCGGGATGAAGTCCTGCGGCCCGTTCAGCGCCTCCACGGCGGCGGCCTGGCTGATCGAGGAGGTGTTGGAGGTAGATTGCGACTGCAGCTTGTCCATCGCGCGGATCAGCGGCGCCGGGCCGCCGGCGAACCCGATCCGCCACCCGGTCATGGCGTAGCCCTTGGAGCAGCCGTTCATGGTAAGCGTGCGGGGCTTCAGCGCCGGCTCGACCTGCGCGATGGTGGCGAATTGGGCGTCGCCATAGATCAGCTTCTCGTAGATGTCGTCGGTGATGATCCAGACATGGGGGTGGCGCAGCAACACGTCCGCCAGGGCGCGCAGCTCGGCCGCGCTGTAGGCGGCGCCGGTCGGGTTGCTCGGGCTGTTCAGCATGAACCACTTGGTACGGGGCGTGATCGCCGCCTCAAGGTCCTCCGGCAGCAGCTTGAAGCCATTGTTCTGGCCGCAGGGCACGAACACCGGCGTGCCGTCCGCCAGCGCCACGATGTCGGGGTAGCTGACCCAGCAGGGCGAGGGGATGACCACCTCGTCGCCGGCGTTCACCGTGGCGACCATGGCGTTGTAGATGATCTGCTTGCCGCCGGTGCTGACAATGATCTCGTCCGGCGTGTAATCGAGGCCCGAATCGCGCTTGAACTTGGCCGCAACCGCCTGGCGCAATGCGGGCGTGCCCGCCACGTCGGTGTATTTGGTGTCGCCCGCCTCGATGGCGCGGATCGCCGCCTGCTTGATGTTGTCGGGCGTATCGAAATCCGGCTCTCCGGCCGACAGACTAATGATGTCGCGCCCGGCCGCCTTCAGCGCGCGCGCCTTGGTAGAAATGGCGATGGTTTTGCTCGGGCTGACCCGGTCCAGCCGTTCGGCAGTCAAGCTCATGGTTGGTCTTTCAAGCCTCGCAAGAGGTGGGCGGGCCTCTGCCCGACGGAGTAGGCCGACCCTATGCCCGCCCGCGCCCGCCAGCAACCGCGCGGTGTTGCAGCAGCCATGTGCCAAACAGCGCCGTGGACACGAACAGCAGGATGATGGTGGCCAGCGCGTTCAGTTCAGGCGTGGCGCCGAGCTTGAGCGAGGAGAATACCACCATCGGCAGGGTGGAAGCGCCCGGCCCGGAGACGAAGCTCGCCACCACCAGGTCGTCCAGGCTGAGGGTGAAGGCAAGCAGCCAGCCGGAGAGCAGGGCGGGGGCAAGCAGCGGCAGGGTGATGCGGAAGAAGGCGCCGGCCGGGCTGCAGCCGAGGTCCATCGCCGCCTCCTCCAGCTCCGTGCCCGAACCCTCTAGCCGGGCGCGCACCACCACCGCCACGTAGGACAGCGAGAACGAGACATGCGCCACCGCGATGGTGATCGCGCCGCGGGTGGCCGGCACACCGAGGAGCTGCTCGCTGGAAACAAACAGCAGCAGCAGGGACAGGCCGATCAGCACGTCTGGCAGGACCAGCCTGGTGGCCAGCAGCGTGTCGAGCACGCCGCGGCCGCGCACGCGCCCGAACCGCGCCAGGATGACGCCTGCCGCCGTGCCGAGGATGGTGGCGCCGGTGGCGGAGAGGGTGGCGACTTCAAGCGAAAGCAGCCCGGCGTTGATCAATTGAGTGTCGTGCCAGAGCGTGACGTACCACCGGGCGGAAAAGCCGGACAGCACCGTGGTCATGCGCGAGTCGTTGAAGCTGGTGAGCACCAGCAGGGCCACGGGGATAAACAGGAAGGCATAGCCGAACAGGAGGGCGGCGAGCAGTGGGCGGGACAGCTTCATCGGCCTGCTGCAACGCTTGGAAAAACTTGACCGCACAACCAGACTGCATCACCTCTACCATAGCCCGCAGTGAGCTTCACAGGTTAAGCTCGGATGCCGCAGGTAGCAGTTGGTCGGAAATATACGGTGGAAGAGCAAATGCAGCTAGGTGTACTGCTGTGCTCCAATATCTAGTCTTTCCATTGATCCCAGCCGATATGGCGCGATCCGCCAATTCTTGCTCAGTGAGAGACTTAGTAGTGCGATTGCTTGCTAAGCCCAAACCCATAAATCCGCCGATGTAAGTTGGTGCGGCCACCAGGTAGAGGCTGGCCTGGGCAAAGGCCGCACGCCGATACTTGGTTGTCTCCCGCAGCTCTGCCCCCTGCAGAAATGGTACGCCACTCTGGTTGACAAAAATCCCGTCCCTGGTGAGGGCTCGGGCGCAAGCGTGGTAAAAAGGTTCTGTAAACAAGGATTCGCCTGGACCGGACGGGTCTGTGCTGTCGACAATAATCACGTCAAAAGACTGTGCAGGTTGACTCTTTACAAAATCAATGCCGTCGCCAATGACCACTTTGGAGCGCTGATCCGTCCATGCGGAGCCTCCGATGCTCGGCAGGTGATGGCGAGCAAGCCGGATGACAGCCTCGTCAATTTCAACCATTACCGCCTGGGTAACGCCCCCGTGCTGTAAAACTCGCTTCAGTACGCCGCCATCCCCCGCGCCAATAATCAGCACGCGCCTGGCCGCACCGTGCTCGATTAGCGGCACGTGAACAATCATTTCCTGGTAGGCGAACTCGTCAGCCTCGGTGATTTGGACCACGCCGTCCAGCATCATGACGCGGCCGTGAGACCAGCTCTCGAACACGACAATGTCTTGGAACGGGCTGCGCTCCCGTGCCAACACCTGTTTGACACGGAAGCCCTGCTGCCAGCCATCATAGAGAGTTTCTTCAACCCAAGTCATGTCTCTAAACGGGGGCGTGTCGTCGTTTCAAGGATGCCGGCACAACGGAGCCTTCGCGTCATAGGATGTCTGCCAGCGTGGAGCGGACGCCCTTCGTAGCGAGCAACGGGAGCGCATTGGAAGCCTGTTGCCGGGTCGGGCTGGACCGGTGGGCTGATGGCGCGCGACAACCCGCTGTTCGTGAATGCGGTGCTCCACCGAGTCCGCGCCGGTGTCGCCTGGCGTGACCGGCCGGTGTGGTGACGGAATGCTGATGTACTCGCGGTTCACCCGCTCGGCCAATCGAGATGTGCGAGCGCGCGTCTTTCGTTGCTTCGCAACCGACCCGGATGACGAATACGCGGCAAGTGACCGCTCGATCGTGCGTGCCCATTAGCACAGCGCCGGCGCCCAACAGGCCAACGAGGACCAAGCTAGCACGCGATCGCTCGGGAACCATGTAGGGCTCCGCCTCCCCTGGCAGACAGGCCCACAACCTCGAAGGTGCGAACCACTTCGCGTCGTCGCTGCAGCCAAGGCGCTGATCACCGCCAAGTCTCCCGACCCCGTCAAGCGGCTCAAGGCCGCCGACGCCAGCGATAACGGCACGCCTTTGTTAAAAGCTGGCTAAAACCGACCGCGCCGCTGTTCATCCAAGTCAATCCGGCCGGGAGAGAAAGCATCCTGCAGTACGGGAATAGCATCGTATGGATTGCAGCTTCCGCACATAAAGATGTCTATGGCGGCAAACTTACGTTCAGGCCAGGTGTGGATGGAAATGTGGCTCTCTGCCAGCACGACCACTCCGGACACCCCACCATTTGGTGAGAAATGGTGGAAGTGACTGTGCAAAATCGTCGCTTTTGCTCTGGTCGCCGCAGCGCGCAAGGCAGCATCGATATGCGCCGGGTCGGCAAGGTTGTCGGCCTCCCATAAATCGACCAGCAGGTGGGTTCCTGCAAAACGGATCCCGTCCTTCTCGATAAAGTAGTCCTTGCCAGCCTCGCCACCAGCCAAGTTAAAGGTCATGCAATGTGTCTGGTTCTCGCTCGGAAGCTCCGAGACCATCCCCAGTTGAGCAAGTGCGTTCATCACGTACCCCTAAACCAGTAGACAGCCGGTTGGACAAAGGCGTCCTCTTGGGCCAAGACGCCTTCAGATAGAGGGCGCGGGGAGATGGCGCAAGTCAATTTCTACCTCCGGGTGTAAACGCTAAACCGTTCGAGCTACGAGAAGTGGCTTAGCGAGTACAATAGTTGTGGCGTCCGCTTGCGCCACGCGTTGGTCGCGGCGTCGAGCACTGCGCCGTATGAGGGTGCAGGCGGTGGCTGAGATGGCGCTTGGGCATGAACTCCCACACGCGGCCGACCAAACTGAGCTCCGGCGAGTAGGGCGGCAGCGGCGAGGTAGCGCCTGGCACGGCCAGGTCATGGCTGGTGTGCCAGCCCGAGCCGTCGAGCACCAAGACGGCATGCGCGTCGTCAGGCAGAAGCTTCGCCCGCTTGCCGGCTCGACTGCCGCGTTGAGGTAAGCGTAGCTGGAGCCCTGAACGACTTGACCCGGCGGGCGTAGACCGCGCAGCCGCCAGCGGTGGTAGGACACACACCCCATCTGGCGACCTTCCCTTCATCCTGGAACACCAGCATGACCCGCCTGTCCGTCTAGGGCTGTGTCGCCGCGGCCAAGGCTGCAGGCATCTCCTTTGTTAGCCAGGTCACCTGGGCTGTGGGGTCACTCCTGGGACGCACCGGGCGGGCTTCCTGTCGCGAGAAATGCAGCTACGCAGGAGCCTGCTTATGCTGAAGGCATGGTGGCGCTGACCGAATCGCTGCTTGATCGACTACGCGATGTCCTCGCGCGTCCATGCCGATGCGCCCCGGATCAGGCTCGCGCAGGCTCTTCGCCCGCAGCAGCGCTTCCTCCCTCTCGGTCAACCACCGCGGATGTCCAGGCTTAGGACGATGCATCAGGCCGTCAAATCCTTCGGCGTTATAGCGCACCGCGGCATCGCGCAGTGGCTGCCGCTCCATCCCGGTCAGCCGCACCGCCTCTGCCCGCGACATCGCGCTGCCGCTCGCGCGAATTGGCACGCTGCGCGCAGGTCGCAGTTGCTCCGCCGAAAGATCGCCATCGACTGCCAGCATCGTCCGCGCCTCTCCTAAATCAAGAGAGCTAGGTAGATCATACGCCGCCCGCGTCGCAGAAGCCTTACTGCCGCACCAGGCTATTCATTCTCGGCGTTACAACAGCCACCAATTAAAATTTAGCGGCTTCCTACAGCGGCCAAACTGGCAGGGATTGCGCGCGCCATTGCCAATTCACCGGCTGAGCGGCCGAGATCGCCAATCCCGTTCAAAGGCGCTGCGGTGAGCACGCGAAACAAGTCTGCCCGAGGCCCAACCATCCGCGCAGTCTCCCGAATACCCAACTCGCGAGCGCCCTCGTCATCTCCCGCATGCGCCTGAGCCGATGCAAGCCGCAGCACGATGTCCTGCTGATTGGGCGTGAGCGAGCCCGCTGCCGGTATTACTCGTTCGACCAGAGACTTGAGGGCTGCCTCCGCTCCGTGCCAATCTCCGGCATCGGCAAGGATTGTTGCACGTAAATCGTCCGCGCCAGCGCTGTTCAAGTTTGCCAACAGCGATGCGGCCCCCGCCACGTCATGCCGCTTGGCACGCAGGCGTGCCTCGATCATGCCGCGTTCCTCGAGGAGATTCGGCGAGAGGTCGGGCGCATCCGATTTTACAAGGGCGGCCTCAGCCTTGTCTAAATCACCTTCCGCAAGCAGCATTGCTGCTAAGCGTGCTCCAAGGCTTGCGCGGCCATTTCCAGGCGCAGAAGCCACAAGCATGCGCTCAATCACGGGAGCTGCCTGTTTCGGCAGGTCAAGTGCCACAAGACGATCTGCCAACAAGGCAGTCACCTCGTCAGGTGCCAGTTTGGCAGCCTCCTCGGCGTTCTCTTCCGCTAACGTGACGAGGTCTAGCGGCGAGATCGCTGCGGCTCCATTTCCATGCAGCAATGTCGTCAGCAGTTGCGTCGTCAAATTGTGGAACATCGCTTGGTCGTCTGGGTAGAGGGCTGTGGTTTCCTTCACCAAATTGAACGCACGCCGCCATTGGCCGACCTGAGCGCGTAGTTTTACCACTTCGACCCGCAGGTCGCGCTCGCGCGTATCTCCGCGCCAATCCAGGAAGCGCCGCTCGAGTTCGTCGGCTGCTTCTGCCGGGCCAATCGCGTGCGTGGCCAGCCGCAGCCGCGTAGCACGCGCGCCCGCACGGGCGCTCACGAGGCGATCCCGCCCAACCGCTAGAGCATCAAGCAACGTCAAGGCTCCAGCAGCGTCCCCCTTGTCCTCCAACCGGATCGCACGGGCGAACGCCAGTCTTGGATCATCCGGCCGCTTGTCGAGCAAAGCATCTGCCGCCGCTGGCGCGCCGCCGCTGGCCATTGTCTCCGCCGCGAGTGGAAGAAGCCGGTTTCTCAACGCAGCGGGATAGGACAGGATGAGTTTTGTCGTTGTTGCGAAAAGCGAGGCGGCTTCCGGCGATCCCTCGTGCCGAGTGGCAGCAAGCGCTGCTCGCCAAAGTGATATCTCATCGCTTCCGTCTAGCCCGGCGTTTAGCAAACCATCAGCTTCGCTCGGCCGGCCGCTCATCAAAGCCGCAATGCCAAGCAGGCCCTGCATGTCCGGGTCATCCGATGCATGAGGGTCTTCCGCCTGGGCCAGATGCAGCAAAGATTCCGCTTCAGCGCCGAGGCCGAGCGCAAGCATGGTTTGTGCAGCCGCCTTGCGGGGCAAAAGGCGGCCCTGCGCAGGTGCAGCACCTTCATCCGCCATTTGCAACTGGAGACGGTGAAGCAAGCTCTGAACGGGCAGGGCAGGAAAGTCAAAGCGGCGGGTCAGCACCGCGGCATCAGCCAACGCCCGAGCGCTATCTGGAGTGGCAGAAAGCGGCGCCCCCGTGTCGACGGATATACCATCAGGTAGATCTCGCAAGCTTGCCCGATCGGACAACAACTCGGCCGCAACGCCTTGCCAGCTCGGTAGGATGTTGAACTCCGGGGCACGAAACGGCACAGGCACGCCAGGCCCAGCCGCCCGCAGCGTTCCAATCTCAAGATTTTGGCCGGTTGACCCGTCTGCTACATTGACCACCTGCCCGGTGGTAGCAACCGGAAAGAGCAAGTGGTCAGCGTGAACGCTTGGCAGCAATGGTGGCAAAGCCGGAGAGTTCGGCGGACCGGCCGTAACGATCCATCCGCGATTGACCCGGCGCAGGCCAACCGCGTCACCGTCTCGCAAGGGAAAGCGCAGCAAGGTTCCCGCCGCGAGGACCTGAACGGTCGCTCTGGCGAAGGCAGGCTGGTCTTGGAACGAAGAGGCTTCAACAGGTCGAGCTTCGTCAAACACCACCCAAGCCTCAGACCCACGCTGGAACGCCGCGGCTCCAACGTCCTGACTGAAAGGTAGAAGAATAGAACTCGAGCTTAATTGAGTTGGTTCATCCAAGGGGATCGCAGCAATCGATATTGGCTCCGCTGTTGCCAATTTCGCGCCCAGATCCGATCCCCCTACAGACGCGGGAGGGGCTGCGGCTGGAGCGGACGGGGTCACGCTGTTCGTAGTGGGCGAGGGCGCCGGCGTGGTTATGGCATCTGCACCAGTTGCAGCCTTGGCGTCCTCGGTGGGTTGAGCAATCGCGGGGATAGGGGACGCTCCCCCTGACTTCGCAGTGTCCGCAGGTGGAGGAGTGGCTAGTTTAGGAGTACTAAGAGGCGACGCGGTCTTGGCGGCCCGCATAGGACGCGGCTTGACCGCGGCTGCACCGGGCGTGGACGGGGACGAGATGACCGTTGCGCGCCTGACGTCCAAGACCACGCGGCGGTCGAGTTGCATTGATCGGACATCATAGCCGGGTTCAATCACGATGCTTGCCGTCGAGTCGCCGCCCGTCACGGTCTTAATCGCCGCGGTATCAGACTTGAGGCTTGGTATTTGGCCTGCCGCGTTGAAATGCAATGTGACGCCATCTGGCGTCCGCTCCAACTCGTAGCTTGTGGGAGTAGTAAACTCGAATACGACACGATCAAAACCATCGTGACTGCCAATACGAACCTTCACTGACTCTTCGGCATGAGCATGGAGAGTCAAGAAGACGAGCGATAGCAGCACGCCCAGCCTCATGCTTGTTTGTCCAACAGAGCGTCAACGGCGCTTTGATCCATCGCGGTTCCGGGCTGCTGCGGTCCACTCAGCAAGGTATTGGCCGGCTGCTGCGCCCGCGGGCTGGACTTCGGCTGCGACCCATCTCCAAATACATGTAAGATTTCGGTTACTTTGCTTTCGATTGCCTGCAGCGTCTCTACAACTTTGACAACCCGCTGCCCGGTTATGTCTTGGAACGAGCAAGCCTCATAGATGCGCGCTGTCGCTGCGCTAACCATCTCGTGCGCTGCAAGTGTTGGGCTGCTATCAAGCTTTTCACAGACATCAAGAATTGTGCTTGTCGCTTCCGCGGTATGGATGACAATAGCGTCAAGCTGGTCGGTCGCGGTGAGTACATGCGACTTAAGAATTCTATCAGCCCCAAGTGCTGCGATGTCACGACGTGTGCGATCAATATATTCCGCTAGCAGTCTGACTTCGCCGAGAAGTGCGACTTGGTCTCTCCCAGTCGTGCCCGAGGATGATTCGAAGCTTTCGGAAGATGTCCTGGAGCCAGTTGCGGCGTGAGTCGAGCCTGCTAGCTCAGCCATGAGCAAAGACCTTCTCGATTTTACCTTGCAGGGTCTCTGCATTGAACGGCTTAACAATATAGCTACTCACACCTGCTTTTTTTGCCGCAATGACGTTATCGGACTTGCTTTCGGCTGTGATCATTATGAAGGGGATCGCTTGCAGCCTTGGGTCCGACCTGACCTCCTGCAGCAATTCCAGGCCACTCATTGGAGTCATGTTCCAGTCGCTGATAACGAGGCTAAAGTCTCCAGAGCGGAGCAGTGACAAGGCTTCCGTGCCGTCACTCGCTTCGCTAACGTTTAAAATGTTTATCTGCTTGAGTAGATTGCGAACGATCCGCAACATGGTCTTGTAATCGTCAACAATCAAAACGGCGCCAGTGTGATCCATGTCAATTCTCGCTGTTTAACCCGCGTTCGGGTTTGCCGGAGGCAAATCAAGAGCCTTGGTGCGTTGAGTGGCAAGCTGGGTCGTGACAAGACGGGCACGATCCGGCTGCATTGCGGCCAAAATTGGTGCGACCTTGGTATCCTTCATCCGGTCAACGACTTCCAGAAGAACAGGCATATCCATATCGTTGAAGATGTTTGCTGCATCGCGCGGCTTCATAACCTCGTAGACTTTGACAAGGCCAGCCCAGTTCGCCTCTTCGTGCTGATGACGCTGAGCTTCAAGCTGCTCCAACTTCGCTTGCAGATCACTCAGTTGCGAGACGCGGGCTTTGAGGCGCTCCTCAGCAGCGTCTAGGACGCCCTCCCGCTCGGCTAAGGTGCGTTCTCTCGAATCAAGTTCCTCTCGCCGCGCGCGTAAATCCTGAAGCAACTGTCGCTCGGCGTCACTCACCACCGGTGGGAGAGGTGTTTGCAGCGACTCAGTCGTGGCGACTGATGGTTTGATTGCGGCCGAAGCCGGGCCAGGCAAGGATGACTGATTTGCAGAACTCTCCTTCTCAGAGGTTGGTGCCGCAACGGCCTGCGTGACCATAGAAGTCGGAAGGGGTGCCACGCCTGAGATTAAGAAAGCACCGAGGGAAAATAGCTTGGTTCCCAGTAGGAGAGTGCTAAACGTCATAATAGCTGGAAGCAGGCGCGGTCGCGGAAAGTCTTGCATTTACCTGGACACCTTCAGCGCGCGTAGTAGATCGCGTTCAGCTTGGCTACGCACCCTTGGGGACGACTGACCAAGAAGGTTAGAGTCCGACGTATCCTTGACAGGCAGCCTCCCCAACTCCGGCTCCGATGCGCGACTGAACCGGACCAAAGTGTCCAAGCGATCCGCAACACCCTCCCCACGCTCGATCAAAGCGGCAAGATCGTCCTTTAACGTTTGGGCAATCTCGGTCTGTCGCGCAATCTGCCGACCTGCACCGTCGGCCGCACTGCGCAGTTGCGCAATCCCGCTTTCCGCGGTCTGCGTGCTTTCGCCAAAGTTCCTCAGCAGCAATTCGAGATCGGCGCGATCTCGTCGGATGATACCGAGCGCACGCTCCAGTCGCATGGCGTGTACTAGCATCGCGCCCAGCAGACCGGTGAGCAGGATTTCGAGCAGAATTTGCCACCCTGCCATGTCAGTCAACCTTACCCATGGCTATTCACCTCGCTGTGTTCCAGCAAATTCTTGATCGATGCGAACGGCAACTCGGTTCTTTCGCCTGCCTACTCGGCCCTCGAACAGGGTCACCGTTCCGCATCGTAGCTTTACCGCACTGCCTGGGCTTGCGCCTAAGGTGATCTGGCTACCAGGCTGTAGTGCCATAACGTCTGAAAGGCTCATGACTTGTTCGTCGAGAACCACGTCCAGCTCAACGTCGGTCGCCCACAACTCTTCGGCCAGGTGCGTCTCCCAGATACTGTCGCGGCCAAATTTCTCTCCCATGAACTGCTGGAGGAGCAGCTCACGAACGGGCTCCAATGTCGCATAGGGCAGGAGTAACTCCATGCGACCGCCGCGGTCCTCCATATCAACACGCAGGCGCGCTAGAACCGCCGCATTGGAAAGCCGGCTGATAGTGGCAAAGCGTGGGTTTACCTCTAGCCGCTCGAACTTGAAGGTGACCGGGCATAGCGGGTCAAAGCTGGCGGAGAGATCAGTGAGCACAACTTGGATGAGCCGCTCGACCAGCGTTCGCTCAATGGTCGTGTAAGGACGCCCCTCAATGCGCATGGCTGCCGTTCCGCGACGCCCTCCAAGCAGCACGTCTACTATTGAGTAGATCATTGCGGAGTCGACTACCATCAACCCATAGTTGTCCCACTCCTCAGCCTTGAATACGGCTAGCATCGCTGGCAGCGGGATGGAGTTGAGGTAGTCGCCAAAGCGTAGTGAGAGAATATTGTCGATCGAGACGTCAACATTGTCGGAGGTAAAATTTCTTAGACTTGTCGACATGATTCGCACGAGCCGGTCGAAGACAATCTCCAGCATCGGCAGGCGTTCATATGACACGAGGCCGGACGAAATGATCCGATGCATTCCTGATCTGCTGTCTTCGGCATCAGATGTCTCATCAAAGCCGAGTAAGCTATCGATCTCGGCCTGATTTAGCACACGGCCCGTGGACGTCGCATCGTCCGCAGCCGCGGCCCATGTTGCCGCTAATGCTTCATCGGACTCGCTCATTGGACAAGAAGCTCACTGAACAGCACGTCAGTAATCTTTGCGGGAGCTATGGCAATATTTGCTCGAACCATCAACTCCTCCCGGAGGCGATATGTTCCAGCGGAGCCAAGAAGCTCATCCGGACGCATTTCGCGCAGGTAGGTTTGGAAGAGGTCAATCACGCGAGGCTGCGCTGCGGTGAAAGCCGCCTGATCGTCGGCTTTCGCGAGTTCTATGCGCGCTTTCAGCTTCACATAAGAAGGGCGACGTCCCGGCACATTTAAGTTCGCCACCATCTCCGGCAGGTCGACGAACGCGGGTGTCGAGTGTGCGGCCTCCTTCTCATGCTCGTCCTTCTGCTGCTCCGCGTGCGGCTTCTTCATGCCCAACAAACTAGGAAGAATGCCGGTGAACCAAAGCCCGCCAGCGATGGCAATC
Organism: uncultured Acetobacteraceae bacterium; assembly: GCA_964245545.1. Classification (GTDB taxonomy): domain Bacteria; phylum Pseudomonadota; class Alphaproteobacteria; order Acetobacterales; family Acetobacteraceae; genus LMUY01. Next base: position 11,539 of record CAXTNN010000028.1, read on the forward strand.
ACCAAGAGCGGGACGGCTATGAAGACAAGTTTCTTCTTTCCCGATTTCTTGGGCGCGCCGCCAGTGCCTTCCGCTTCATCCACTATCGCCGCCGCCGAACTCATGACCTGGCCCCATCTTCGTGGCTTGATCATGGCTGTGAAAGGTTAACGGAATGGAAACGACGAAGCCGATGCAAGGACGTAGCGGCGGCTTGATGTGATCGATGGGGCGAGAAGGGCCCGGCAAGATATGCCTACTCTGCGTTGCGCGGCCGTTGAGCCGATGGAAATGCGGCAGAAAGCAGCCACTCTGTCGGTGGCACGCGGCTTGCCCCACCATGCTGCGAACAGTGTCGAGGACGCCGATGGAAAACGCTACGACGATCGCTTTGTCGCGCCTAGTTGCGCAGCAGCGAGCCATGGATGTTACTGCGTCTAATTTGGCAAATGCTAACACGCCCGGCTTTAAAGCGGAACGGACGCTGTTTGCAGATTGGTTAAGCCGCCAGTCCGGCGTAAACGCAGTCCGTGGCGGTCAAGTAATGAGCTACACTCAAGACCGTGCGACCTATCGGGAGCAATCAGCGGGGAGTGTCTCAAACACCGCCAACCCGCTCGACTTAGCGATTGCCGGATCCGGTTTTTTTACGGTGCAAACCAAGGCCGGGCCTATGCTGACACGGGCGGGCCGATTTGAATTGCAGCCTGATGGAACCATTGGCGATGCCGACGGCGATGCGTTGCTCGACACTCAAGGCAAACCGCTACGGGTCAGCTCGGCTGATACCGTGCTGACGGTCGGGAGCGATGGTGCGCTCAGCAGTGAGAATGGGCAGCTCGGCAAAATCGGCCTTGTTGCACCGGCGGACTTGAACCAGATGCAGACGCAAGGGGCGCGTCTGCTTTCAGCGCAAAGCCCGACCTCCGCCGTGCCGCAGCCGAAAGTGCTGCAGGGAGCATTAGAAGAAAGCAATGTCGAACCCATTGCTGAGACAACCAGCATGATGAACGAATTACGTGAGTTTCAATTTGTAAGTCAGTTCGTTGAAGGTGAAAGCCAGCGTCAACAGACCGCCATCGACAAGCTGGCACAGCGGCAATCCTGAAGTAACTGCAGTAATTAACAGCTTAGGAGTGGCTAGCGAGAATGCGATCACTTGATATTGCCAGCACGGGCATGCAGGCACAGCAAACCAACGTTGACGTTATTTCTAACAACCTCGCAAACATGACCACCACCGGTTTCAAACGCCGACGTGCCGAGTTTCAGGACCTGATTTACCAAAATTTAAGACGGGTCGGGTCTAATACGTCAGACAGTGGCTCAGTGGTGCCAGCGGGGGCGCAAGTTGGTCTGGGGGTTAGGACGGCAGCAATCTATCGGATTAGCGAGCAGGGAACCCTGCAGCAGACCTCCAACAGCCTTGATCTTGCAATACAAGGCAACGGGTATTTCCCGGTCACGCTGCCGTCCGGCGATACCGCTTATACAAGAGATGGGACGTTCGGTCTTTCTCCCGATGGAACTATCGTCACTGCGGATGGCTATCCAGTCGGTGGAGGTATCACCGTTCCGACCAACGCTACCGCAATCACAATCAGCACGACGGGTCAAGTTCAAGCCAGCGTGGCCGGTCAAGTGGCGCCGCAAACAGTTGGTACGCTGCAACTGGCCGTGTTTCCAAACGAGGCCGGGCTCGATGCGCAGGGTGACAACCTGTTTTTGCAAAGCGGCGCGAGTGGCACACCCACAACTGGAGCGCCAGGCTCTGCAGGGGTTGGCACGGTCCTGCAAGGCTTCGTCGAGGGTTCCAACGTGAACGTTGTGACTGAGATCAGCAACCTTATCACGGCGCAACGTGCATATGAGATGAACAGCAAAGTAATCACCACGTCCGATCAAATGCTTTCCACGCTGACGAACTTGCGGTGATTGCGATGCGTTCGTTCTTCATTGCTTTGCTGGCAGTCTCGACGCTCGCTGGCGCGCAAGGCCGCGCTGCGACATTGCGAGTGAGTACCCTCTTGCAAAGCGACGTCGTTCGCCTGTCGGACCTTTTTGATGGTGTCGACAATGACCGCGCAATTGGTCCAGCGCCCGAGATCGGCGGGCGCATTTTCGTCGAGGCGGCTCAGCTTACCGCCATTGCCAGGCAGTTTGGTGTGGATTGGCGCAGCACAAACCCGGCAGACCGGACCGTGCTTGAACGGCCGGGGCGCCCCTATCCCCGCGAACTGGCCCTGGCGGTGCTGCGAGCGGCGCTGCAGACCGTTGGCGTTTCGCGCGATGCGGACATTGATTTGCCCGGTTACGCTCCCCCCATGTTGCCACCAAACGCCGTAGTGTCAGCCGATATCGGCGAACTCGACTATGACCCTACAACGGGCCGGTTCACTGCTTTGCTCGCTCTAGCAGCGCCGGACATTCAACCAGTTCACGCCCGGCTTTCCGGGCGGGTGGAAGACATGCTGGATATCCCAGTGGCCGTGCGGCGCCTGCTGCCGGGCGATGTTGTAGGACTTGCAGACCTGAAGATGAGCCGGCTGCGTGCTGACACGATCCGCGCAGACGTCGCACGAGACCCGAGGCAAGCCGTCGGGATGGAAGTACGAAAACCCGTTGGCCCGGGCGCCCCATTTCCGCTTACGGAGTTGGGCCGGCCTTTGGAGGTGAAAAAAGGGGAAGCCGTAGAGGTAGAGTTGCAGTCTCCCGGGCTGCTCATCTCGACACAGGGCGTGGCTCTCGAAGGTGGGGCAGCGGGTGATCCAATCCGGGTGATGAACACCAGTTCTCGCGCCGTGTTGGGGGCCAAAGTTATGGGCGCAGGCAAAGTTCGTCCAGTAGGTGGCGCGGCGACGCTTCCGGCAGTTCAAGGATCTTCTCTCCTGGTGGCAACACGATGAGCCAGCCTTATCGAAAAGCGCTGAATGCAGTTCTGCTCACGATTGTCGTTCTGCTCCCAGGGTGCGGCACACTTACCAAACTCTCTGAAATCGGCCGCCCCCCTGCCATGACGCCTACCGCCAATCCGACCGAAGACCCAAACTGGCGGCCGGTCACGATGCCGATGCCGCGTCCACAAGCTGCACCGACTGAAGCAAACAGCCTCTGGCGTTCCGGTAGTCGGGCGTTCTTCAAAGACCAGCGAGCTGCTCAGGTCGGTGACATTCTAACCGTGCTCGTTAACATCGCGGACAAGGGCGTGTTGGACAACGCGACCGGCGCGACTCGAACTGGCACTGAGAACGCTGGTACATCAAACCTATTCGGGCTTGAAGCGCAGTTGCCAAAGCTCATCAACAAAAATCTCAGTCCGAGCAGCCTAATCAACACGAACAGCACCAATACGAACACAGGAACGGGGACTATCAAGCGCGATGAAACCGTCACGCTTCGCGTCGCCGGCGTGGTGACGCAGGTGCTGCCGAATGGCAATCTTGTAGTGCAGGCCCGCCAGGAAGTGAGAGTGAACAGTGAGTTGCGGGAGTTGCAGGTCAGTGGCGTGGTGCGGCCGCAGGATATCGCCAGCGACAACACTGTTGTGCACGACCGGATGGCGGAAGCGCGGATTGCCTATGGTGGTCGCGGCACTCTCACAGACCTGCAGCAGCCAAGATATGGCCAACAAGTTCTCGATGCGTTGTTACCGTTTTAGCTTGAGAGAGGCCGCTGTGAACCACTGCTGGCAGCGCTGCCAGCAGGTTCGATGGTTGCCAGAGCGCCCAGGTACCGCCCCGCCCTCTCGTCCATACGCACGTCAAGCCTGACTGGCCGCAAAGCCGAAGTGATAGGCTGTTGATTAACCCCCTCGCTGCAAGACCGCTCACCTGTGTCCGGCCGTTGCCGGCCAACTCACACCCGGCCTGGTTTTAACGGTGCCTGGCATGCAGCAGGTGGAGCAGACCTGAGTTGTTTCCCGTGTATTTCCATCGCTTGTACAATCGGCAATATCCAGCCAGCGGCCGTTACGCCGCACGCCGCCGCACCTCCGATGCCAGCAGGAATTCTAAATCCTCCGCATCAAGCCCGGTTGCATCCACCTCGGCGTCCAAGGCTATTCCTGCAAGCTCGGCCTTGCGTTCCTGTAGCTGGATGATCCGTTCCTCAACCGTATCCGCGGCCACCAGCTTGTAGACAAACACAGACTTGGTTTGCCCAATCCGGTGCGCCCGGTCCGACGCCTGGTCCTCAACCGCTGGATTCCACCATGGGTCATAATGGATAACCGTGTCAGCCGCCGTGAGATTGAGTCCGCGGCCGCCCGCCTTTAAGCTGATCAGGAATAGCGGCACCTCCCCAGCCTGAAATGCCCGCACTGGCTCGGCTCGGTCCCGTGTGTCGCCGCGCAACTCGACAAAGGCCAGTCCCGCCTGGATCAGCCGCGGCTTGATCAAGTCCAGCATCGAGGTGAATTGGCTGAAAATCAGAATGCGCCGGCCCTCGGGCAGCATGCCTTCCACCATCTCCATCAGCGTCTCGAGCTTTGCCGATGGCGCCTCGCTGGAACCGGAGGCGAGTTTCACCAGGCGCGGGTCGCAACAGGCCTGCCGCAACTTCAACAATGCATTGAGCACGACGAACCGCCCCTGGCCCGGCCCCAGTTCGGCCAGTTGGTCCCGAACGCTGTCGTGCAACGTGGCACGAATGGTGTCGTACAGCTCCCGCTGCTCTGGCCCCAGCGTGATGTGGCGCAGAATGGTTTCCTTCGGCGGCAACTCGGCGGCCACTTCCGCTTTGGTCCGGCGCAGAATGAACGGCCGGATCCGGCGGGAAAGCTGCCCGCGCCGCACCGGGTCCCCTTCCTTCTCAATGGGTGAGCGGAACCGCTTGCTGAACGAGCGCCGATCTCCCAGCAAGCCGGGTTGCAGGAACGCAAACTGCGACCACAGCTCGTCCAGGTTGTTCTCAATCGGCGTGCCCGAGAGGCAAATCCGGTGCCTCGCCTCCAACTGGCACACCGCTCGGGTGGCTTTGGCATCTGGGCTCTTGATCGCTTGAGCCTCGTCCAACACAACGAGGTGCCACGGGATCTCCCGCATCACTTCCGCATCGCGCGCCAGCACGGCATAGGTGGTCAGCACCACCGCAACCCCGTCCAACCGGGCCCGCGTGGCCTCGCGGCCTTGCCCATGCAGCACCGCGACCTCCAGATGCGGAGCGAACCGGGCCAATTCGGCCTGCCAATTGGCCACCAGGCTGGTCGGCACCACCACCAGCACTGGCCGATCCAGCCGCCCGGCGGCACGCTCGGCGGCGATATGGGCGATCGTCTGCGCGGTCTTGCCCAGGCCCATCTCGTCGGCAAGAAACCCGCCCAGATCATGGGCACGGAGATGCTGCAACCAGTTCAGCCCATGCTGCTGGTACGGCCGCAACGTCGCCGTGAAGCCGGATGGTATCGGCACGTCCGCAATGGGCGGGAGCTCGCGGAAGCGCTCCACGGTGGCCGCCACGTCGGCTGCATCTTGCCAGCGCGTGGTTAACAGCTCCTCAAGATCAAGCACCGCCGCCGCCTCGCCTTGCGGCAACACCAGCGACGACTCGCTGCGGTCAGCCGCCGCCTCGATCAGGTCCCCCATGACCGCCATAATTCGCCGCACCCGCTCGGCCGGCAGCCGAACCACCCGGCCGTCATCCAGGCTGGTGACCAACTCGTCCTTGGCCGTGCGCAGCGCGTCGGGCCCGCGCTCCATCAGCCGCACCAAAATCGGCAGCAGCGGAACGCGGGCGCCGTCGACCTCGATGCCCAAGTCCAGCGAGAAGCTGCCGCGCTCAGCATCGCTCACCCGAGCATCCAAAAGCCCGACCGATTTGGCCACTCGCGGCCCAAATCCGGGCTCGACCACGCAGCGCCAGCCCCCCTCCTGCAGGTCAGGCAGCTTTTCGGTCAAAAACCGGTGCCACTGCTCCGCCGCGTCCGGCCCGCGTAATACATGGACCCGGCGGCCCTTGCCCATGCTGCCATCGGCGACACGGAGTTGCACGAAGCCGATCTCCGCCAAGGCTGCCGCTGCCGCGGCCTCAGCCACTGGGTCGCGGCGGACAAACTCCTGCCCTCGCGGCCCCGAAACGGGCACGAACTGGCGCTCGTCATCGGCTTCTGCCATTCCGCGGCCGCCATTCTCTCCCGCATAGTCAAAATCGAGCGCCAGCGTGTCGAGCAGGATTTCGCGGCCGAACTCATCGGGGCCGTATCGTTTGCGCAGCCGCAGCACAGGCGCGGCCGTCCGCTCCACAATCACTCGATCGCTTTCCAGCGCCGGCAACGGGATCGGCGCGCGCTTGCGCCCACGCGCTGCCTTAACCGCGGGAGCGGCGGCGGCGCGGAACCGGGCCTGCCCAGTCGCGCCGCTGGACGCATCCACATACCAATTTCCGTCTTCGCCCATCAGCACCGCCGATCGGGATGGCAGCGGGGGAGGGGACCCGGCGTCGAATGACCGCGGTGGGCCGGGCACCAGCGGGCGGCCATTGCCGGCCCACCGTGCCTGGCGCGATTGCAACAGCAGGCCCACCACCTCGCTCAACCGGTCCGGCCCAACCGTTGTCACCGGGCCGGTCAGCACCGCGGCCACCGCCTTGGCGTCCACGCTGGCCGCCGGGTCATCCAGGATAAGCTGCGGCGCCGTGCCCTCTATGCGCCCGCTGCCCTCCTCCAGCAGCATTGCGCGCACCGTGCAGGATGCGGGCGGGCTGGCGGCCGCCAGCTCAAACACGAGCCGGCGGGAGGGCGGCTCGGTCGCAGGACGGTCCAGCCCTCCCGCACTCTCCACCCGGCGCAGGCTCGGAAATCGATCGAGCGCCGCCAGCCCCGTGGCTGCCAAATGAGCACAGGCCGGCAGCCGGCACGTGCAACGCGTGCCAAAGCCGACCCGGCGGCCACGAGCCATCGGGGTCAGCGTCGCGGTCCGTCTCGCTGCGCCATCTGCGACGGCCGCCGTGACCGCATCCCCCGCCAACGCGACCTCCACGGCGCCCAACAACACGAGGCTGCGGCCACGCGTGAGCGTTTTGGGCTCAAACAGGGCACGCAGGTCATCGACGGAAAACGGCGTCGGCATGCAGGAGTCATCCTAGTATCAAAGTCGAGTTCACCCGCGGCTGCCTTCTAGCGCGGCGCAGCACTATAGCGCATCGGCGTCTGCCGGGCACCTTTCTGGAACCCTCTAGATGGCGGCGATCTTACGGACTAGGTGCCGGCTCGCGCATAGCAGAGGTGTGCAGACCCAATCTGCATGCTACAGCGGCACTATGGACACTCCGCCTCTGCCAGCGACCGGCATTGCCTTCCCTGAGAAGCTGATCGATCGCGAGACGTTCCGCACCTGCATGCGGCAGGTTCCGGGCGCCGTGAGCATCATTACCACCCTGCATGGCGATATGCGTGGCGGTCTGACGGCCACCGCCGTTTGCTCCGTTTCTGCCGACCCGCCGCAACTCCTCGTCTGCATCAACCGGTCCGCCAGCGCGCAGCCCTTGATCGAAGCGTCGGGCCGCTTCGGCGTGAGCTTCCTTGCTCACGAGCAGCAGGAGATCGCCGATGCGTTCTCCAGTTCACTCGACAATCGCTTTGAGGTGGGCGACTGGATGGTGCTGGGGTCGGGAATACCGCTGCTACGAGGTGCCGCAGCCGCGTTCGACTGTACGGTCGTGCAAACACTGCAGGCGGGCACGCACACCATATTCATCGGTGCCATCGTCGCTGCCGTGGCGCAGGAGGCGCGAAATCTCGTCTATAAATCCGGCACCTACGGCAGCATTTGAGACGGCGGCGTTAGGCGGGAAAGCCGCCCTCGAAGATGATCTGCGACACCGGCATCCGGTCGTTGGGCGACTCACGCGCTGCCAGCGCCTCAGGCAAGGTTGCCTTGTCGCCCTTGCGCCCAATGGCAATGGCTTGCTCCACGCGATACCCTTCCGGCACATTCAACTCTGCGAACGCCCGCGGCATGTCGAAGCCCACCATGCCGTGCGCATGCCAGCCAGACAGGGTCGCCTGCAATGCCAGGTTTTCCCAAGCGGCGCCTGCGTCCAAGGAATGGCTGTGCGAGGGCACAGGCTTGTCCAACCCCGGCGGCAGCATGGTCGAGCTGGACACAAGAACAATCAGCACGGCCGCGTTCTTGGCCCAGCCCTGATTGAACTCTCCAAGCAGGTTCAAGAACTTGTCAAAATGCGGCGTGTCGCGGCGAGCATACAGGAAGCGCCAGGGTTGCGAGTTGTAAGAGGAGGGCGCCCAGCGTGCCGCTTCAAACAGCGCCATCAACTCGGCCTCCGGCATGGCCTCGCCGCTGAACGCGCGCGGAGACCAGCGGTCGAGGAACAGCTTGTCAATCGGGTAGTCAGCGTGACGGGGGTTGGCGTCGTCCATGGGCAGCTCCTCGTTGAAACTAGTTTGGTTCTAACAGACAGCCGGAACTCTGTCTTGGCAAAATGTCGCGAGTCCAGCGACGCCTTTAACTTGCCCTTAACCGCTCGCAGGCAAGATCAGCGCGACCCGCCACTGTGGGCATCTTCGCGAGACAGGTAAAACACCATGTCAGTTGGCTCGTTGAACACCAATGCCGGTTCCGTCGTCGCACTACAGTCGCTGAACGGAACCACGTCGTCGTTACAGGCGGCAGAGAAGCAAATCTCCACCGGCTACTCCGTCAGTGACGCCACCGATAACGGCGGCGCGTTTGCCGTGGCCCAGCAGGTCCGCTCCAACGTGACCGCGCTGACCAGCGTCAACCAGCAGCTCGGAAATGCCAAGGGCTTGGTCACGACGGCACTGACCTCACTGACCAGCATCTCCAATGCGCTCACCACGGCGAAGGGATTGTTGGTTAAAATCAGCGATCAAAGCCTATCAAGCGATCAGCGGGACCAATACATTGTCTCCTTCAAGTCGCTGGTGTCGAGCGTGGCCGATGCCGTGGATGAATCCAGCTACAATGGTCAGACACTCCTTGGCGCCGCCTCGGGGCCGGTGGTAGCCAGCAGCAAAGCCATCATCAGCAATGAGTCCGGCGCCACGACGACGCTAAGTGCCGAAGATGTGAGCGGCTTGCCGAATACCTTGGCGGGGCTGATCGGCGCCACATTCAGCCGCAGTGCCAGCGGAGTTGATACTTTCGCCACCCCCACAGCAAGCGCCGCACAAACTTCTGCCCTTGCCGCCTTACAGGTTCCCGCCGGGGCTTACAATACCACGCAAACCGCCCTTAACGACCAGCTTGACCAAGTCGGTAGCGATTCGAACTACCTCGATGCACAGATCACGCTCAACAGCGATAAGATCGACAGCTTGAACAGTGGCCTCGGCGCCTTGGTGGACGCAGATCTTTCGAAGGAAGCGGCCGTGCTGCAATCATTGCAGATCAAGCAGCAATTGGGAACGCAGTCACTCTCGGTTGCAAACCAAGCGCCGCAAGGTCTTCTCAGCTTATTCAAGTAATAGGCTTCAGGCGGCGAGGCGAACGCTTGTTACAGAGCTTGCAACGGTCCCGGGTTCGCTTGCATCCCGCGCTCGCGTACAATCTCCGCCTCATGCGTGATGCGCCTGCGAACGTCCTGCTCCCTGCATTGCCATCACCGACGACTGTAGAGGCAGAGCAGATGGCTTGGCGGCGTCAACAGCGGGCGTATTTCCAGAAGGGAGGAACCGCTTTAAGGTCCGGCGGTGAGTGAAATAAAGACACCCATAATCCTGCTTGAGGACGATCGGGCACTGCGCTCGCTGATCGCCGACGGGTTGCGGGCGGCTCGCTACACCGTGGTTGAGACCGCCACCAATCAGGCGGCGCTCGCTGCTGTCGCCGCCGCCGATGGCAATGCCATCCTGGTGGCAGACCGCCAGATAGAAACAGCGGAAAACGGGCAAAACGGCTTCCAACTCGCTGCCCAAGCACTCGAGCAACACCCGACGGTGCGCGTCATTTACATATCTGGCAATCACATGGCGGTTCGCCGGCGGCCATTGAGCGAACGCGAGCGTGCGCTGCTAAAGCCGTTTGCCTTGTCTCAGTTGCTGACATTGGTCCGCGAACTCGCCTGATGTGGCAGGTGCTCGGCCGGCAAATTTAGCCGCGGAAGCGCAGAGGCGGGCTACTTCTTCTTTGGCGTTGCCGTCAGCCACCACTTCACTGGCTTCGGCTCAGCTTTCTTGGGGCTGGCAAGCCTCGGCCGGCCTGGCCCGCGCTTGGGCGCAGTTGCTGCAACCTGCTTCCTTGCTGCCTGCTTCACCGGTTCCGCGGCATACGCCTGCGGGTCTGTCATGGTCTCGGCCGCCGATGCCGCAGCGCGCTTGGCTGGCTTCTGCGCTGCTTCCGCCTGAAGCCGGGCTGCGCGCTCTAGTGCTAGCTCCTCAGCCAAAGCCGCCTCACGAGCTTGCCAGCCGGCACGTTCGGCCTCGAAAGCCGTTCGATCGGCCTCGCTCCGCCCGGCCAACTCCTGCCGCGCCAGTTCCGCATGGCCCCATTTGGTCTGCAGATCGTGCAACGCGGCTTGCAGTTCCGCCACCGCCCGCTCGGCCCGTTGCCTGGCCGTGCGTTCGCTGGCCAGCGCAGCCTCCGCAGCGCCAAGCCGGGTGCCGCTGCCATTGCCAATCTCCGCCTCGTGCGGGCGCGTGCGATGCAGCACGGTGACCGGCACGTCTCCGTCCTGCACGAAGCGCTGCCGCGGGCGGTCTCCCGCATGGCGCTCACTCGCGCGTGCCTCCACCCGCGGCCGAGCGGTCTCGGCGGCCGGTCGGCCGTTGGATTGTGCCTGGTGTTCCAAATCGCCGAGCGCTCGGCGCATGCGGGCCTCGGCCGTTTCCAACGATGCATCATCAAGTTCGGGGGGCCCAGATAAGTTCGCCATCTTACTTTCGGAATAGTTGAAGGTTTGATAGACGGGCACGTGTGCTTGCACACAAATGCCAACTCCAGAAGGATGAGTGCCGCCCCCCAGAAGGGTCTGGCGGCGCTCTACGTAGCATGCTGGTTCGCCTGCTCAAGCCCGTTTATCCAGCGTCCCCCTCGACGGATAGGCCATGGCGGCAAGCACTCGAACAGCGAGCACTTGCGCGTCATAGCACAACGCCGCCACACCCCGTCAAATGTGGGGATTTGACTGTGCCTTTAACAGCCCATAGCAGCGTCAGCCGCCGAGCCGCCGAGCCGCCGAGCCGCCGAGCCGC
>CAXTNN010000029.1:0-22636 GCA_964245545.1 uncultured Acetobacteraceae bacterium
AGGCGGGTCAAATCTCGACGAAAACGCCGGGTCAGATCTCAGCGAACATCAACACGTCAGCACGCTTGGGAGCTACTGGCGCAAGCCGAACTACATCTTCCGCCCGCATGGGTTTGGCAGCTATCGCGACGGGGCCTGTGACGACTACCGCAAGCAAACCTGCCTCTGGATCGGCGGAGGCTTCCGCAAGCCACAGAAGCAGCCAATCGAGGCGTTCCGCCCGCTCTACATCCACAACCTGCCGCCGTCTGCAGACCGGGGTGAGCTTCGCGGCATTACCTCCACGGGTTTGCCCGCGCTGTGTCGAGGCAAACGCGGGACGGGTCGATCGACCCGTTCGGGCATATGCACCGTAACTTAACCTTTTCGCAAATCGCGAAATCCAGCCTAACCAGTTGATTGAGCCTTGCACAAAATGTGACCGTAACCCATCCCCATGCGCCTGCTTAGCAAACGTCTGGCAGGAATGGAGAGCGGAATTGCGGCGGTCGCCGTGCCGGTGGCGGAGTTGTCCGACAAGAACTCGGGCTAGCCCCGAACTGTCCGCGCCCCCATCCCTCACCAGAAGCGGTCTCGCGGGATGGTTGGTTATTCCATTGAAATGGATGAACTCACGAGGTAAGTAAGCTTCAACGTCCCTTTCGATGGATGAAATGGTCGAACGGATCACTTTGGAGACTCATCTGCAGGGTCGCTGGCAGCATGCGGCTTCAGTAGAACTAGCCTCAGGTGGGCATGGTACCGCGTCCACCTTAGCCTACGAACTTGACTACGTTCTGTGTCACGACCTGAGCATGACCGGGTCCGTTCTTGGCAATGCCGCATTGAGCGTGGACATCCCCCTGAGCATGGAGTTGAAGCAGGCACGTCGTTGGCCATCTTTTCTGCTTGATGTTCTCCCGCAGGGGCATGCCAGGAAAGTGCTGGCGGCGACCATGGGGATCAATGCCGATGCGGCAGAATCCGAGAGCAGGCTTCTGCTCAGGGCAGGCGGCGGCCCGATCGGGAACGTCCGGGTTAGCGAGGCGTGGGAGGCGGAGCGGTCCCGCGTCAGGAGCGTTCCAACGGGTGGCATGGCGCTCGATGACGTGTTCGGACTTGACGAGCGATTTTTAGAGCTTGCGAAGGAATTTGCCGCAGCCGCTTCGGGCTCTTCGGGAGTCCAGGGGGCATGGCCCAAGATGCTCATGACGCAATCGACGGACGGTCGATGGTACCCGGATTCGGTCGTGGATGACGACGAAGCGGTGGATCATGCCATCGTCAAATGGATCGGCGACAGGCAGGAGTCCACGCGCCTCATCCTGGCGTCCGAGGCCCCTTACCTTGAGCTTGCCCGGGCGTTTGGCTTGAGGTGCGCGCGGCCGCTGCACCACCGCGGCAACGTCCTGCTCATGCCTCGCTTCGATCGTAGGGTAGAGGACGGGAAAGTGGTCAGAATCGGTCAGGAGAGCATCGTCTCGGCTGCGGGAATTGCCGCTTTCGCGCATGAGGAAGCCCACGAGACTTACCTAAAGGTCATCAAGAGGGTCTGCAGCGATCCCGCGGAGGACATCATGGAATACGTTCTGCGGGATGTCCTGAACTTGGCGACGGGCAACCCCGACAACCACGGCAGGAACACCGCGCTCGCGAAAGACGTCGACGGAAACGTCCGACTAACCCCTCTATTCGATTTCTGCCCCATGCGTCTTGACCCGACCGGCGTCCGACGTTCGACGACATGGTCTTGCATGAAGCCGTCGGGCAAGCCGAGCCGGGACCTGGCGCCGGATTGGGCGGAGATCTGCGAGGTTGCCGCGGAGGGCGTAATGCCCGCGGCGGACCTGAAAGCCGCCTTGGCGTCGAAGGCCGACATTCTCGGGCGACTACCTGACATCGCTCGAGATCTTGGTGTCGACGAACAGGTGATCCAGCGAGCCATGTCTCGATGCGGGGAACTTGCCGAAGCCCTGACCGGGCTGGAGCAGTAGTTCGATGGCCCGTGTCAAGCAACGCTCGGCCGATGAGATCTTCAGTCTGCGGCAATCCCTGCACGAAGACGTAGAAACGGGAGGGCTGCCTCTTTCACAAGCGGTTCGCCGAATGCGAGAAGTGCTCGGCTTTTCCCAGGCTCGCTTCGGCGAGGTGTTCGGTCTGACGACACGACAGGTCTGGGAAATCGAAGCTGGCGTTGCCAATCCGACGCTCGCGACCATGGCCAAGCTTGCGAGGCCGTTTGGATTCCAGGTCGGTTTCGTATTGAAGTCACCCGCTCCAATGTCGTCGATATCTGCCTGATGATCGAAAACCATCCGGACCGCGCGGGACCGAACCTCGGGAGAAAACCTGTTCGTCGTTGGCTTGCTCATCGCTCCATCCTCTCAAGGGTTGGAGCCTCCGGCAAACCCGGTGCGGTTCACCCGACGGGTCACCTGGATTTCGTGCTGGCGGCACTCTTCCACCACCTTCGCCCTGACCTGGGTAGGCTGGATCGGGCTCAGGGTCTGGATCGGGCTCGGGGGCAGGCGCCCAGCACGCCGGGCAGGTCGTCGTAGAGGAGGTAGGCGGCAGCCGGACCGGCGGCGCCCGCCGATTGCGCCCCGACGAGGCCGACCGGCCAAGGACATCCTAAAGACGGCGATCGTCCATCCCCAGTCGCGTAACCTCAAGGGCCACTACCAGCATTACCTGTTGCCCGAGACGGAGTGGAAGCGAGCTCTACCTGAGGATTGCCCGTCCAAGCGTGGTCCCCGTCTCGTTGGCCAGGATCTGCCGGGCGATTTGCGGAACCCGCGCAAGCCAAGAGAAACCCCGGGCATCGTCCGGCAAGCGCACCAGGAGGCCATCTATGAGCGCGAACCTAAGCGGCTGCTGGGTCTCCCAGGTCCTGAACTCTGCCTCCTTCAGAGTCTCCGACATGCACCGCCTCAGTGGCCAGGGGCCTGTGGCCACGGAGGCGGGACGGATCAGTAGATCTACCCGCCGGGCGACGTCCAGGGAAAATGTTCGCTATTTGTTCGATTTTGTGGCATGGTGCAGGCGTCCTGACATGCCTAGATGTCTTGCAGAGTGTGTTATGGAGTGAGTAAGAGAGTGTTTACCGGCATGTGGGAGGATTGGGTCATGTCGACGATGCGGTTTGCTCCCCTGCGCTACACCCTCGCCATGGCGAGGTTTCCCCGAAACATGAACCTCTCCCATCACGTCCCAGCTTTTCAGGAGCTTGTGCGCGGGCGCTATCCGTTGGTAGAGACTCTCCAAAATCGTGCTGTCAACCTCAAGGTTGGTCCTGAGGGTGCGGAAGTTGAGACGATCGCAGACGAGATTTGGCAGTTTTCCGAGGCAAACCGGTCTCATGCAGTCATCCTGGGTGGCGAGTACCTCGTCCTGCATGCCGGAACGGACTACGAGGGCCACGAGAAGTTTGTCGCGCGTTTTGGTGAAATCGTGGATGCCTATTGTAACGTGGAGGGCCTTCAGACTGTCCTCGTAGGCGCGGGCTACAGGTATGTTGATCTTGTCGTCCCTCGGCCTGAGACCGACGAAACCCTAGGGCATTACCTCGAGCCCTGGGTATTCTCGCGCGAGTTGCTCGACGTTCAAGACGAAGGGGTTGAACCTCTCGACAGCATTTTCGTCGGCAGTTTCAAGACCAACGAGGGCATCATGCGCCTCCAGGTCATCCGACGTCTTCCCGGCACGCTGCCTCCGGACCTGGATACAAAATTCGTTCGGGATAATGGGTGGGTTGAGAAGCGCCCCGAAGGCGACTTCGCGATCCTGGACATTGATCACGGGACGACGTTAGGGGAGCCCATCGTACTCAGTTCCGAATTGGCCAAGAAACTGCTTCTCTCGCTGCGCATTCCACCTGCACGCTTGTTCGCGAGAGCAACGACCGATTATGCGAAGAAGATTTGGGAGGGAGATGCATGACAACCGACTTACTTGAACGGCCCAGCAGGTCTCCGGCATTCGTGCCGTCCCTAGCGCTGGAGGCTCCGCCCGTTGCCAGGCAGGCACCAGCGACCTGCAATGGCTCGGCCGCCTACCTGTTCGCCCCGTCTGCATGGTCCAGAGGAGGGAAGGTCTGCCTGCCCTCGTCGACCATGGTCATCGTCCTGCTCGAGGACTGCATCCCCGGCCTCATGGCGGTCCAGCCTCGCCCCACCTCGATGGAGACAAGGGAAATGGTGGGTGCACTGAGGGACCTTGGCCTGCCGATGGCAGCACTAGCTGACATCCTCGATGTTGAGCGGAAGACGGTCTACCTCTGGGCTGATGGTGGCTTGGCGCGACCGGAGAACCACGACCGCCTCGTTCAGGTCCATGGCTTGCTTGGTCACGAGGAGCCCGGCTCCCTGCGCTATTTCCATCGCTTCTGGGAGCGCAAACTCCCGGAAGGAGGAACGCTGCGTGAAATCCTGACCGACGGTCACGTCGACGCAGAACGTACTCGCATCGCCTTGAATTTCCTGCGGCCCCACGTGAACGGCGCCATGTCGCGCGGCGTCGAACGCCGGGAACACCTTGCCAACCGACCCAAGCCGCCTGCATCTTCGATGACGCTGCACCTTCGCGCAGGAGTCTAACACGAGGACGGAATGGACGAGGACAACGAAGGCCGTACCGGCCTCGCCGGTGCGATCTTTGCTTCTGGCTGGCGCCAGTGCAGCATCTTTCGACCGGCAGTCGACAAAGCTCTGGAATTGCCCGCTCAACTTAACTTTAATCCTACCGCTGAATGGCTCGTCGTCTGCACCCAGACGTGCTCGTTGTGTGCGGAGAACGTATCAGCCGAGCCTGATGCCGAGGTGATGGTTGCCACGGCGCTTAATAAGCTCGCCCCGCGGCACGACAATGCCATGGGGAAGAACAACAAATGTCTCCATGTGCCGGTCGGTGGTCTACCCGACTGCGAAGGCCTCGCCTGCCACATGGGACGTCGTGCGTTCATCCCGAAAGCGGTGCTGGCTCAGATGAAGCCGTCATCGGTCTGGATGACAGACGTAGTCGCCAAGGCTTTCAGGGGGTGGCTCGCCCATCACTACATTCGTGTCTCGCTTCCCGATCGACTCGTGGAGCGATTGAAGCGGGCGGGCGGCATCAGGGAGATTGTGTTAGACGTCCTGCGGGCGAACGTAGGCGACAAACCCTGCGCTGAAGGTGTCGCGACCTTTTTTATTGATTGGGAGCCGGACGAGGACATCAGCGCCGACAAAGGCTACTTCATTCGGTTACTCGTAGCCTGCAAGGACGAAGAGACGCGCGAGTTCATGACCAACGCGCTCAGCGACCTTCATGCGACCCGGAGGAAAGGCTTGAGCGTGGAAGGCGTGGTAGTCCGCGAGCTTGAGGTTGACACCGAGGACAATATCACACTCACCCAATTGGAGCTAATGCATCGCTTCAACGAATGGGACGAATTGAGTCCCTTGCCGGAACGCCTCGCAAGCATAGAGAAGTCTCTCTGAGCCACTGTCGGGTCCCTGTCGTGTTCCGCAGCGCGCCAAACGGGTGAGATAGAGGCCTCCAACGCACTCGCCGACGTTTTCGGGCAATTGCTTAGGCCGTCCATTTTGTTCCTCAGAGCGCCCGCCACGGCGGCTTTGACACGGTATTAGCGTCGGTGCAGCCCAAGACGATGTCCTGCCACCCTGCTGCCGAACTGTTCGCGGATGACCGGCTCTCCAGGTGAGCCCCCTGGTCCTCGACCGCGTCATGCACCATTGCGGCGATTGGCTGCTCCTCGTCGACGCCATGCTCGAGCACTAGGCTTGCAACACCGAACAGATGGCTGGCGTAGGGCCTCATCTCGACTTGGACGCACGTCGCATCGTTGCGACCCCGTTTCCCAAGTTCTTTAACGTCGGGGAGCGCGGCTGCTTGATTCCAGATCTGCCGTTCGATGTGTACGACAGGCTCGACGGCAGCCCGCGGGTCACCGAGTTCGCCGCGGGTAAGTGGCGGGCGGCAAATCCAGGCCGGGCTCGTGAAAATCAAGCCTTCAGCACGGCCGCAAGTCGCATAAGTAGTCATTATGCCGAGCAGCGGCCTGCCGTTGACGACTAGTTGGCTAGATCAGGAAGAAGGTTCAGCATCGTAAAGCATATCAGATGCCCTCTCCAAGAAGTATCGGCGGAGATCAGGATCAATGATGTACATAGTTGCCCTGGTCTCGATATCGATCATCGTTCGATACCCCGCCGTGGCAAAAAGGTCAGTTAGGTAGGTGTCCGTTTCGGACTTGCTCTCGATCTTATAGGATTCCACCTGCATATCCCGTCTCCGACTGGCCTGCCGATCGTAATTGAACTGAGGCACGCTATGTAATCTCTCGATATGCCCGAAACTCAAGAATGTCGAGGCAGGCCATTACTCCGCTCAACCATCGTAGGCGGTTTATACCGCCTCTGGGCTCGGTGGTGTTGGGCCTGCATCAACCTGGGCGACAGGCCACCCTTCTGGTCGAGTCAGGCCAGCGGGAAGTTGCGTCTTTGCATCGCCGTTCGACAAGGAAAGCGAATTGCCTTCGTCTGTAAGTCCCAACGCTCTGCGGAAATCAGCCCCTTCAAGGTGGGCTGATGCCAATCTAGTGCCGTCTAATCTGGTCCCTCGCAGGACAGTGCCTTCGAGGTGCGCGCCAGCCAAGTCTGCGTTCTCGAGGTGGGTATCTGTAAGGTGGGCATTCTGGAAGCATGCGGCCACGAGGTACGCCTTATCAAGATGTGCTTGCCATAGATTGGCTCCCTCAAAATGAGCTCCAGCAAGATTTGCGTGCTCAAGATGAACCCTTCTCAGATCAGCTCCCCTCAAGTATGCCTTACTAAGGTCGAAGAACCACTCGTTTGCGATCTCGCGATCCCGGCTCCGCTTATCTCGCCGCTTGATCACTGTTAGAACGGCGGCGATATCTGCTGTCGGTGGCTCGCCGTACTTCTCCAAATTGACGGCTCGAGCCCAAAATTCTTCAGCCCGCCCGTCTTGTCGGCCAGCCTCCTGCCACAAAAGATATGCGCGACCCGCCACCCTTTGTTCGAAGTCTTGTGCTGTTCGCTCGACTTCGTATCGACGCGAGCGCTCCCGAACGAAAGCGGATAACGTCTCCATTACTGCCCAATAGTCGCCTGGACTCTCTTTCGAAATGCTTTCCAAAGTATAGATAGCACCAAGTCTCTCCTCAATGTTATCGCTTGCGAGTTGGGTGACTGCCTTGCTAAAGGCTTCCGAGATGCGCCGCCGACGATCGGCTTCGGTTTGCGAAAAATGACGGGTCAACGCAAACCAGGCACCAGCAAACGTGGCAGCCGGTGCATATTGCTCAGTCTTCAAAAAGATAACGATGCCAGAAAGACCCAGCGGTGTAAACGCCAAGTTCGGATGAGATGCCGCCCAAGACCGGGTCTTCTCAGACCAGACCCAGCCCTCGAGCGCTACTCCCTTAACTTCTCGCCAACGTCGGGTCCACACGCCTCTGTCTTGGTGAAAAAACCTGTTCATCGGATCAAGATGTCGAACGGGATGACAGCGGGCAATAAGATTTGCCCATGCTAAACTCAAGACTTATTGCAGCTCGCGGTGGACCAGCTTTGCCAGTGGGTTAGGCCTTGCAAAAGATAGACCGAAACTCACTCATCGACGCCGGAGCGCTCGTCGCGAGCCGAACGTGCTGCTTCAATCGGAACTCCGCGAAACGCAGCGCTATGCCAGCATTCTGGCCGCCATCGCGGACGGTTGCGCCAAACTCGGCGAGATCAGCGACCGGATCCGAGACATCAAGGACTCCTCGTCATTGGGCCCTTACATGGAACGGCTTGAACGCATGCGGCTGGTGCGCGCCGTTCGTTCTCTCGACGCCGAGCCGAAGTCGCGAGACCGGCTACTTCGTGGACGATCCGCTCATCGCATTTTGGCACCGGTTCGTCCGCCCCAACATGTCGAGCCTGATGCAGGGCTTCGGTCCCGAGATCTGGCGCCACCAAGTAGCACCCCGACTGGATGACTACATGGGGTGCGCCTTCGAAGAGATCTGCCGAGGACATGTACGCCGCCACGCGCACGAACTCCTGCCCGCACCGGCTCAGGAAATCGGCCAAATCTGGGGTGCCGATTACGACATCGACGTCGCCGGAAGGCTCCTGGACGGCTCGAAGCTCTATTGGAAGTGCAAATGGCGCCGCGGAGCGGTCGGGGAAGACGTGGTCTCGACGCTCATCGAGCGCGCCGTGCGGACCAACTACGGACGCGACGTAGCGGCGCGCCACTTCGCTTTGTATGCGCGCACCGGCTTCAAAGCCGGTGTTCGAGAGCGCGCCCTGGAGGATAAGCGCATTCTGCTGTATACTCCGGATACAATGCTTGGCCTTTCCGAAAGCCAGTCGGGACCGAATGCGGTTACCTAAATATGTTCAGAGCGAGAGATTGGGTGCCGCCCGGATGAGCGCGCAATGAACGAGAACTCCGGCCTCCGCCTACCAAAATCCCGGACTTCTGTCGTCCGCACGGGTTATGTGGCAGTGTTTTGTATCGCAACACTGCTGCTGATCTGCAGTTTTGGATTGGCGATCTACGCTTGGATTAACACGCCCGATCCAGCCGATTTCTGGCACTTTGCTCAACCATCAAGCTCGAAACATGCCTCGAAAGTTGAGTATCTCTTTGATCCGCCGCTACTCGGGTTGCTCGGCTGGCTCGCAGTTCTAATCAGACTATTGCTACAGAAGGTCCAAGATAAATTCGGCGATGGACTAGAAAGTTGGGGCGGATGTGTTTTCATAATGCTGTGGCTTGTCGGCATTCTTGGCGGGACCGCGGTGCAAGCTTCGAACGCACTGGACGCGGCGCTCCGGACAAGAAACCCTCCGGCTGTTGAAGTTCCCGGCCATCCCGATTGAGCCCGCCGTCACGGAGCCCCAAGATCCTATCCCAGGGGCCGTCTCAACCGCTTTGTCCCACGGCCATCCCTCACCACCAGCGGCATCGTCCACACCAGATCGCCACTGCCAACTGCCCGTTTGAGCCCGTGCACCGTGGCCGTCAGGTGCACCTCGTCGGGGCCGTCATAGCAGCCCTCGCACCGTAGGCTCATGGCAACATGAGCCAGCGTGTAGCCAGCCACTTGGGGGTTGCTGGCCATCCGTGCGACGGCAATGACACGCTCGGCTCCGCACCCGCATCGGACGGCCAGGAAATGATCTCGCATCGTGCGCACCAGGCTGGCGAGAGCCAATGGACGGTCATAAGGCGGGTCTCGCATGACGGGAACATAAAGTGAACTTAACCCTGCGTCGAGTGGCTGAGAAGCGCTAGGTGGTCGCTGCGAGCATCCGCATTGTATCCGCACATCGTCGCAACTCGTCGGCCAAAGCTCCCGGACTGAGGCGCGCAAACACACCGGCAAGGGTCTCGTAATACCACAAGGTGCCGTCTTTTCCGCCTTTGAACCGATCGAAGACAATGTGGCCGCTCATGCGAAGATCTGTGCAGATCGCCCGAGTGTTGTGGACCTTGTCGGCCAGCGAGACGAGCAGGACGTCCGGCGTTGCTTGTTCGAGGTGGCGAATATACTCCTCTTTGCGGTGGCGCCATGGCGCCTTCGGGACGGTATCGGCGTCCGTACAGCCCAAGACGATGTCTGCGACCCGGCTGCCGAAGCGTTCGCGGATGACCGGCTCCAGGTGAGCGCCCTGGTCTTCGATTGCATCATGCAGCATGGCCGCGATGGCCTGCTCCTCGTCGCCGCCATGCTCGAGGACCAGGCTTGCCACGCCGAACAAGTGGCTGGCGTAGGGCGCATCCGTGCCCTTCCGCACCTGCTTGGCATGCACCGCAAGCGCGAACTCGACGCCCGCGGCCAATTTCTTCCATGCCTGCTCAGCGCTGAGTTGTTGAGAGTTCATCGGCTGAAAATTCCCTGCCCTGAAAACAAAATGACCGCCATCACGTCTCTGGCCCGATAGCGTGTGCCCCTCACAAGCCGGTCATATCGACTTGCCGTCGAACCATCCAAGAACGCGCGGCAGGGAATGGGGGACGTGCATGAGCTTGCCACCGGGCAGCATAAGCAGCGTAGTCCCGTCCTCGCACTGGCGGAGTGCCGAAGCAGCCCCCGCAGCAATGGCATACCAGTGCCCCTCGATGTCGCGTAGGATGACGTAGCGTCCCACCCTGTCGCCCTCGCGCAGGAGTTCGGCCGCGTCACTCCCGTCCGACATCGGTCGCATCCATGGTGTCCAGCGGTTCTTGCCGGTTGGACGGCATGCGGGGAGGATGCTTGTCGACGATGGCCTTGACTTCGGCGCCGTGCAGCACCCGCTTCTGCCGCAGGGCCAGCGCAACCTGATGGATTGCGTCCCAGCGGCGTCTGACCAGGTGCTTCAAGTCCTCGTAAGCCTTGTCGAGCTGCCCAATGACGCTGATCGCGATGGTCGGCTGTGACGCCAGCAGAACCGGCAGCGAGCTTCTGTCGACCTCTCCGAGCCACAGTGGAGGCAAGTCATTGCCAAGCCCGAGCATTGTGTGAGCACACAGGAGGAGCATCGTGGCTTGCGCGAGATCGCTGCCTTGATGGCCGCCCGCCCCCGAGGATGGCTGTCCTAGAATGACCTCCTCGGCGGCGCGACCGGCAAGCAGCAGCATGACCCGGGCTTGAACGTCCTGGGCCGTCATGAACGGCTTGTCGATGAACCCGTTCGTGCGTCCGAGGCTCGTTCCACCGTCATGGCCGATGGCAACCGAGTCCAAGTTCTGGAATCCTTGATCCAGGGCAGTGACGGCGTGACCGGCCTCGTGGATGCATACGAGCCATAGAACGTCAGGACGGAGCTCGGGATGGTTCTTGCCGGAAACCACCCATTCCAGATCCTCGAGAACCAACGGCCGGTCGGCAAACCTGGCCCGCTGCCGGGCTTCGCGGACGACCCGCTCACAGTCGGCGCCAGACATGCCCGTCGCCCATAGTACAACGTGCCGAAAATCTTCGCCGGTAAGCTCCGAGCCCAGATGCTCGCGCAAGATACGCTCGATATCGCGGGGCCCGGGCAGACCGATCCGAATGTGCCGGTCGAGCCGACCGCTTCGGACCAGCGCCGGATCGAGCCGGTCTGGATGATTGCAGGCGCCGACGAGGATGACGCCGTCGCGGCCGTCGACACCGTCGATCTCAGTCAATAGCGCGTTGACGACCTGCACCTCCCAGTCCCGCCAGTTGTGCGTGACGCTTTCCCGATCGGGAAAGCTATCGACCTCGTCGATGAAGAGGATGGACGGCGCTTGCCGTTTCGCCTCGGTGAACGCCCCACGCAAGGAGCGCAGCAAGTCTCCCTGATGACCGCTGCCTGTCGCCATCCACTGCGAATAAGAGCCGGAAATCAATGGGATGCCGCAGGTTGCGGCCAGCGCACGCGCAAAAAGGGTCTTCCCGCAGCCGGGCGGACCGGACAAAAGGCAGCCACGGTCGAGTTCTGACCAAGTGATCTGTCCGGCCTGGACAGCCAGCAGATCGTCCCGCACGCGGAGGCCCCACGCGACGGCTTCGTCCATCCCAAACAGCCGGTTTAACGTCGGTTCATTTCGCAGGCTGGCTGGCTTCGGCTTTTCGGCCTGGCTATCTTGCTCAAGCAGCTCCCCGAGCTTGTGCAGGTAATCATCAGCCGACTGCCTATTGGGTCGATATGCCAGGCGCAGCAATCGCGGGGTTACGTGCGCCGCCTTTTCGTCACTCAGGCCGGTGCGTGGCGATGCCTTTGTCAACAGCCTCGACGCCGCGTTTAGCACCCGCCCATCCGGTGGCGGAACGGTGATGCGATAGTCGGCGCTTAGGACGAGATCGCGAGGTAGCCACTCGAGATCCACGGCGAAACCGATGCAGTTCCGGCCCCCCGCGATTGCCTTGGCGAAGGTTTCCGCTTCGCGTTTACGGTCGGCGCGAGTCGGCTCCTCGTCTGTCCACCATGCCACCCAACTTGAATCCCGATACCAATTTCTCCCATTTCCATCTGCGGGCTCAACACCGTTCTGAAGCCGCTTTTGCCAGACCTTCTTAAACAGTTTGATCCACTCAAGGCGCGGCACCTCGATGACGAACACGAGGCCGCTTGACTGCGACTGGACCATATCGATGCCTGCTTGTCGCAGGGCGGTCTTGAGAAGAAAATCGGCGACGACGCGGGCGGGGTCGAGCGGCTGAAGTTTCTTAACCGATGGCTTTCGATCGGTGTCGGTGTCATCTGGTAGGTCTAGGTCGTCAAAATCTGTTCCGGGCATTTACGGCTGTCCTGGGATAGCGTTGGTACGAATACGGTGTCTCGGCAAGCTCACTTGCTTTCCAGACCGCCGCTATTCGAGCCGACCGCGCCAACATCACCGCACCCCTTTATTGGCCAGCATCGCAAGCTGGACGGGATAGCCCTAGCTGCTTCAGTAAGCGCCCGCAACGGAAAATAATCTCCTCCGATCAAAATATTCCTAGTTGACTCCGCCAGCGATGTTCGTGTTGTGTTCCGTGCATCATGCCGACGGCATTTCAACCTACGAGCAGCACAAACATCCATGCCGGATGGGTTGGTCGTCGTTATGATGGCGAATGCAGCGGATAGTGGCAGGGGAAAACCTGCGGCGGCGGCTGTCAACGTGGCCAGTCCGCGCTCTTCCGTTGGGTGCCGCGCCGAACGACGTCTCGGCGCGGCACCCTTGCCCTCGGTCGATGCAAGCACTGTGGGCTGCCGGATCAAACGGTCGGCACAACACCGAATATCTGGATTGCGGCCCAATCTGATTGGCTGGGAACGGAGCTGGACGAAATCTTATCAATCTCATTCCTTGCATCAGGTTCGATTCGATTTCGAAGTTGTTCTGAGCCAGTTTCACACAGTTTTCAGGCTAGGTCGCAGCCTGCGGACGGCCCGTAAGAATGCTGACTGTGCAAATTTAGTTACTACTAGGGATTGAAACTTCGGGATTTCCGGTGTAAGAGGCTGATATGCGTACAGAGATAGACACCTGAGCTAAGTTTTAGCACCGGTCATTACGTGACCGCTTCCAGGTTGTCGCCGCCCTTGGCGGTCGTGTTGAGGTCTCTGATGTTTACAACCGAGTTCAGGAATTGCGGGTTGAAATCGGGCCTAATGGCATGGGGTCACTGCTGCCTGCTCGTTGTCCGTGGAGCCCATCATCTTGCGCGCGAGCCTGCGCGTTCCAATCCCCGCCTGCGCATAGCTCGGCATTCCGCCTGAGCTGCTGCGTCCTCAAGGGGGCGCGGTTCGTATTCTCGATGAGAACGGATGCCTCGGATGCGCAAGCACGTGCTTGGCGCCACCCGCCCTGCGCGTGGCTGGTGCGAAAGCTTCAAACCGCCGCGTCAGTCACGCACTAGAAGCATGGGTGCGGCGCCTGTCACTGACCTGGACGGCGAACCTGCTTCGGCACGGCGCGGCACTCTCTCGGACTCCCGTTTTCCAACGTGGAAGGGTGGCAAGCGCATCGAAAGGCTGCGCCACTACTTCCACGAGGACATGGCATGTCTGCTCGAAACCGACCCGGATGTCATCCGCTGGTCGGCACAGGTCGAACCAATGGAGGTGGAATACGAGGACGGGCACGTGCGCGTATACCCGCAATCGATGTGGGCGGAGACATCACGTGGTATGCGCCACATCAGCCTTTGCTACGAGGCCTGCCATCCCGGGACCGAGCCCAAAGGCGACAAGCGTCCGGCACCATTGAAGGTGCGCGGCAAGTCGTTCGAGACCTATACCCGGGCCGACCTTGCTGCTCATCCCCGCCTACGGACAAGCCAGGACATCCTCTTCCATCGCTCGCGAGAACTGGAGCGAGAACTCCCGCTGCGTGTGGCCTCCATTTCGGCGGTGGCCCTGCCAGCAACCTTGGGTGACTTGCACCAATGCCTTGGGCACGGTGCCGTGGCATGGGAGGACGTGGTTTGCCTTGTGGCACAGGGCTACCTCGTGGTGGACTTGGGCTGTGCGGTCGGGCCAGCTATGCCGCTCATCTCCTGCAACCCGTTCGGGTACTTGCTATGAAAGACTGGCGGACGGCTTCCCCCGGCAACTTCGTCAAATGGCGCGGCGTCGTCTGGGTCATTCGGAATAACCGCAATGGTGCTCTCCTTCTCGATGACCTCGAAGGAGAAGACACCCGCAAGCTCTCGGTCGCGGATTGGCAGCAAGGAATCTCCGACGAGAAGATTTACATGCTGGAGCGCCCTGTCGAAGGCCTGCCCGAAGACCGGCAGGGCCTGGATGAACTGCAATTCGAGTCTTTGCCGCCAAGCATGCAAGCCGCCGTATTGCGCAAGCGGCGCTACATCGAGGCATACCTGGATCCGGCATCATTTTATGCGACCTACCTACCGGGTGTGCCGACGGAGAAGCAGCTAGCACCCACTCGGATGAGCGAGGCCAAGGTCATGCCGCTGATGAAAGCAGTGTCCGACTCGTTCAAGCCCCGCGATCGAGCACCAGGGTTCACGACATTTGCGGGTTGGATGCGGGATTGGGAAAAATACCGTAGCTGGGTGCTGATGGCACCGCGCTATGACAAGCGAGGCTCGGACAAGCGCACCGTCATTGTCGGTCCAGTCAAGCGCATCGTTGACAAGGCCATCAAGGAGATCTGGATGACCAAGAGCCAGGAAACGAAGACTGCGGTCTGCGAGGAGGTCGACCTCCAGGTTCTCCGCTATAACCAGCGCCATCCGGAGAGCCAAATTGGGGTCAGCAGGCGCCAGATCTACAACTACATGGACCAGTCCATCGACAAACACGAGGCTGCCGTCGCGCGCAAAGGCAAGGAGTGGGCAGACCGCCACTTCAAGCCCGTGGGTGTGGGACCTGGAGCCGATCGCGTCATGGAGGTGGTAGAGGTGGATCACACCCAGGCCAAGCTCGAAGTCATCGATGATGTCACCGGCCAGAACCTCGGCAGGCCCTGGATCACGGCGGCACTGGATCGGCGCAGCCGCATGCCCGTCGGCGTTCACGTTCACTTCGAAGGCCAGTCGCTTTACGCCGTCATGCAGGCTTTGCGCAATGCCATGATGCCCAAGCGCTTTCTGCGTCTGCTGCTCCCCGAACTTGACTACGACTATCCCTGCTGCGGAACGCCCGAAGTCTTCTTCTTCGACCGAGGCAGGGATTTCGAGAACGACTACATCGACGAGGTCGGACTGAACCTCGACATCAAGCTGCGATATGCGCCGGGTGAGCACCCTGAATACAAGGCTTCTTTGGAGCGTTTCTTTGGCACCGGCCACAAGCAAGTGGCTCTGCCCCTGAAAGGCGCCATGCCGCGCGTGAACCCGGCTACTGAGGATCGCCGTCCAAAGAAGAGCGAAGCGACCGTTTCGTTCAGCGACTTTTACGCCCGCCTGTGGCGGTGGATTACCACGGTTTATGTGCGCGACTTCCATGAGGGGCTAAATGGCGTTCCGCTCGAGATGTGGAACGAAAGCGCGGAGGTTCGCGCTCCGCGTCCGCCGCCGTCCAAACGAAAGCTGGACACATACCTGTTGCGGGCCGTGCGGTGCATGCCGACCAAGGAAGGCGTGCAATACAGCGGGCTCAGGTGGAATGGAGAAATCATCCAGGCCATCCGGTCGCAGCCTGGTCCCACGCCATCGGTACTGGTCCGCATGGACGACGGTGACGTCAGTAGAGCGTTTGTTACCGATCCTGTCACCGGCAAGAACACCCCCCTAGAGCCAGTGCTGAAGAACTACATGCCGGGTCTTACCTTGCACCAGCACGAGCTCGTGCTGCGGATGGTGGCCAAGAAGCGCAAGGGTGCGCAAAGCGAGCGTGACCTTCTGGAGGCCAAGGCGCGGCTGCGCAAGGAGGCTCTCGAGAGCCACACCATGAAGTCGGTCTCGTCCAAAACCCGCGAGCGGATCGCCCGTGCGCTCAACATCGGAGCTGTGGCACCCGTCGACGACGACCTGGGCAGTCTGGATCCGCGGCAGGCAGCGACGGCCGCGCCGGGTCCGGCAGATGGCGTCGTCGAGCCGGTGCCGCTTGTCGCAACTGCTCCTGTGACGCCGCCCGAATTGGAGGCAGGAGGTCTGCCTCAAGCTGACCCTGATCAGTCTCGGCTTAGGCGACGTGTGTCCAAACCTCGAATGAAACTGTCGGAACTGGCAAAGGAAGCCGAGTAGTGAGTGGCTCTGCATTCGACCGGGATGCCCTGCGCAAGGCCATCACGAGCCTGCGTGACGTGCATACCCCGTACCCGCGCCTGGAGCGTTATGAGCTGGGTATTAAAGACCTGATCAAACGTGACAACTCGTCTTCCGAGGGCAACATCCATGCCCTGATCGGGCCCGCTAGGTCAGGCAAGTCGCATCTGCTTGATAGCTTGCTCAAAGGATACCCAAGGGTCAAATCTGCGTTGAAGGGAGCGGACGGAGAGTTCAGCGACCACATTCCCGTCGTGAGGGTGACGGCGCGCAAGATCACCACCAAGGCAATGGCCGAACGAATCTACGAAGCGTTCACCTTGCGTGAGCCCAATACAATCTTCGGCGCAAAATATACCGAGGCTAAGGTCGTCAAAGCCATCATCCACGTGGCGGAGGCATGCCGGACAAAGCTCCTGATCTTGGACGAGGTGCATGAACTTATCGACCGCAAAACGGACAACGTTGTGGGGGAAGTTGCGGTTTTGATCAAAGACTTAGTCAACGCCAAGCTATTCTCCATCCTGCTGGTCGGAACCGACAAGGCCTACCGTCTGATCAGGGTCGATGACGAGATGGAGGCGCGTACGCCCGTCATCTATCCAATGGCTCCGTTCGAGCCAGCGAAGTCGGAGGACCGCGCGGTCTGGCTGGACATCTTGGGCGACCTCGACTCTGAGCTGTCCGACAGTGTTTTCGGAAGGTCTCCTGGGCTGTGTGAGCCTGAGATGGCACAAGCCCTCATGCTCGCGGCGAATGGGGTCGTCGGGCATATGGCAACCTTGCTTGAGCAGGCCGCCTACATTGCGCTGGATGAGATGATTGCGGGTTCCGCACCGGGCGTCCGCTGGGAGCATCTGGAAGAGGCATTCACCAAGTGGGCTCCAGCCCAAGGTCGAACAAATCCCTTTGCCGCGGCCTCACGTATTCCGCCAGATTGCGCTGCGCCCACCAAGGCAGCGAAAGCCTCCTTCAGGGTGGACCGGGGCGGCGATATTGCCAGCGGTGCACGGGGTAGGACGCGGAAGAACGCCCGTGACGCCACATTCAGGAAATAACTCTCCCCGTTTTATCCTAGGCTGTCATCCCCAAGCTGACGAGAGCCTGCCAGGCTACCTGATGCGGCTGGCTGCTCGCGTGGGCAGCCGGGCTGATCGGGTAGCAGGGCAGGCGGGTTTACGGCAGCCTGGCTCCGCGACGAGGGCGGCCGACCTTGCACGTCTGGCAGCATTGGCAAGCGTGCCGGTCGACGTTCTGGAGGCGCTGGCCTACCAGCCTGCGGGCCGGTTCGCTCACCACCGGTTCGGCGCCGGGTTGCTTCACCGCGACATGCTCGACCTTGCGTCCCGCCGCATCTGCCCGGCGTGCCTGGATCGCTCAACCATTCATCGACGGGCTTGGCATGTGGCATTGCTTACGGCCTGTCCCGATCACGCGATCCGCCTAGTGGACCGCTGTCCTCGATGCCGCCGTCACCTCGGATGGGCTGACACATCCGTCGACACATGCCGGTGCGGTAGTGAGGTGAAATCATGGCCGCGCTCCAGCGTGACTGCCCACGAGAGCCTGGCATGTGGTCGCCTTCTTGAGTTGGCCAATGCCGCGGAGTGCGGCTGGCTGCCCGACGTGCTCCGGGAATGTGACCCAGGCGACCTGTTGCAACTGGCCATGTCGCTCGGATTGTTTCTGACCGGCTGGCCCAAAGTGCGCAGACCCGAGACCCTTGTGGACGTTGGGCCGGAAGCCGTGGCCCATGTCGTCATTGCCGGTATCGGGGCTTTGGTGGATTGGCCCCGACCGTTGCTCGCGTTCCTGGAAGGCGAGCGCCACCGTGCAAGCGAGCGGTCCGGGCGGTACGGGGCGGCAAAGGTCCTGGGCCCGTTCTACGGGTGGGTGCGTGATGTCGAGCCAGGGCTCGTGAAGGATGCAGTTCTAGCTGCTGTGCAAAAGAGCATCGCGTCAGATCCTGTCGGAGTCCACAGGATGCATCGTTCCAAGCTGCTCTCCAGGGGCCGGGTAGCGAAACCGGCTGTCGTAAACCTCAGGCAGGCGGCAGACATGCTGGGCCGATCCACGACAACGACCAAGCGTATGCTGGCGCAGGCCCGCTTGGCGGATGCGCAGCCTGCTGGCCGGGGTGTCCCGACGGCGCTGGACGGGGCAGAAGTGTTGGCGCTCGCGCACACTGAAGAGGGGAAGCTCACTCTTTTAGATGTGGCCGGACGGCTAGGCGTAGCCAAGATACGCACCCGCCTCATCCTGGAGGCTGGGTTCATCGCTGTCCGCAATCCGGCCTCGGATGCCCCGAGCGGACGGTGGTCCGTGGATACCGCTGCTGTGGATGCCTTTCTGTCCGGCATGCAGGCCCGTGTCGTGCCCAGGCCGCAAGAGCGGCTTGGTGGCTTCGATTACGCGGTAGAGGCCTTGCGGCGGCGTGGCATCGACATGGTCGCGATACTCCGTCGGGTGCAGGAGGCCAGTCTTTGTCCTGCAGGCGTGGACGAGGCGGCTGTAGGCATCAAGCGGCTGATGTTTGCGCGCTGTGATATCGTGGCGCTGTGCGCTGCCAGCAGCCCCAGTCGCCTCCTGACCGTTCAGGAGGCAGCCCGTCATCTAGGCCTCAAGTGGCAGGTGGTTGATCATCTCGTGCGCCGTAGAATCCTGACGCGGACCCCTGAAGGAATTCCGGCCAGCGCCATCGACAGATTCACTGCTGGCTTCGTGACTGGTGCTGAACTGGCCAGGGTTCGCAAGACGTCTCCCCGTGCGCTGGCGGCGTCCTTGGCCAAGGCTGGCATTGTGCCTGTCAGCGGTCCAGGCGTGGATGGTGGCAGGCAAAATTTCTACGCGCGGGATGTCGGCTGACCCGTTCTATAGAGGATCGACGGCTGTCCAAGAAGGAAATAGGCTGACAGATATCCTTCTGGATTACCGTCCTGGCACGACCAGACCGCCCGTTTCGTCATCCACTGGGGATCACGCCCAAGCCGGACGAGAGCTTGGTTGGCTTCGTGTTCCGTCTGGGGCACCGGCGCGGAATGGGCAGTGCCCGCACGCTTGGCAAGCAAGCGGGGATAGTCAGCCTGGAGACAAGGGCTGGGACGAACGATGTGGCCTATTTGGTTCGTCTGGCAGAGGCTGCCGACGTGCCGCTCGCCAATCTGCTTGCCATCTCGTACGGCTCGGACGAACCGGGCCGAGCCGTCTTCCGCGGCAGAACCATATCGGCCAGCCTGCTTGACGGCTCCACGATGTTGCGCCGTGTCTGCCCGCAATGCCTTGTGGAGAGTCCATACCACCGCGCCGCGTGGGACCTGTCCTTCTCCTCTGCCTGTCCGGCCCACCATAGGATGATGGTCAATGCATGCCCTGATTGTGGTGAGCCGCTGCGTTGGCGAGGAGTAGACCTGACGCTGTGTGGTTGCTCCGGCGGCGTTCTGACCCGGGCGCAGTCACCAGCGGTGCCGTCTGAGACACTGGACGGACTGCGGCTGGCATGGGGTATCCTGGGGGACGACCGCTTTGGCGATGATGTTGCTGGAGCGCTCGAGCTGCCGGTGTTCGATAGAATGCCCGAAATGGCTGTTCTTGAGTTTGTCTATCGGCTGGGAATGGACCTCTCCCCCGGTCAGCGTCGCAAGCACTTTTCCTTGGAGAACCCGGTAGACCTTGACGAGGAACCCCACGTGGCTTTGCATCGTGGCCTGTCCGCCGCGCAATCCTGGCCTGACGGACTCGGACTCGCTTACGCCTCCGTCAAAGCCAAAGACTGGACTGAGCCGTCCAAGACCGTTTCCCGCAGATGGTTCAACGCTGTCGCAGCCTGGGCGCGGGCTCTGCCTCCTGGGCCGGGGCACGACATCTGGAGTGCCCTTGAAACTCTGATGAGAAATGAGGGTATCGGGGCAAGCTGGCACTCACTAAAACGTTGATTCGATTGTCGAAATCTAGCTGTGCAGATAACAGCTTCAATTAGTGTATCAATACGGGTTAATGGTTGCATTTTGTGCAGAGACAGGCTTCAAAGTCGCCCGGTTTCCGCGGGGTTTGTACAGGTAACTCATGCAAACGACAGCGGCCGCGGCACGGGCGCTTTGGCTCAGGGATTGGCGCGTGCGATGTTGCGCTATGTTAGCGCGAGTGTTGCAGCGCAGCCAAAGCGTCGTTTTTTCTTGCGGGTGGAATAACTTAGGGCAGCATAGCAGGTGTAGGCCGCAACACTCTGAAACACCTTGCGATCTGTCACTTTTCTGCAGCAAAGCCGGACCGGCAAGGCCGAGACTTGTTCACGAATTGCTTCAAAGAGGCTTCCTTTCCGCCGCGCCGCGGCTCACATACCGGCGGCAATGCACATCCATGCGAGCTGCGCCGCCC
Source organism: uncultured Acetobacteraceae bacterium (assembly GCA_964245545.1). GTDB lineage: Bacteria > Pseudomonadota > Alphaproteobacteria > Acetobacterales > Acetobacteraceae > LMUY01. Next base: position 20,546 of record CAXTNN010000029.1, read on the forward strand.
GCGAGGGTCATGGCGTATTGCTGCTAGGCCCCTCCGGCTCGGGGAAATCCGACCTATTGCTCCGCTTGCTCGACCATGGTTTTGCCCTGGTCGCAGACGACCGGGTTGAGCTGGAGGACGGTGTCGCGTCAGCCCCGGCCGCCATCGCCGGGTTGCTCGAGGTCCGTGGCATTGGCGTAGTGAAGCTGCCCCACTTGGCTCGTGTACCGGTCGCCCTCGCCGTGGCGCTCAGCACGGGCGAACGGATGCCCAATCCGGAGCGCTATGAGCCCTCCGGCTGCCCGCTGGTGCATATCGACCCGGCGAGCGCCTCGGCGCCGCAGCGCGTGTCGCTTGCGCTCGATTGTGCGATTGGGCGAGCGAGCGCCATCGCGGGGGCATTTGCGTGACGCCGCGCCGGGTCGTCTTGGTCACGGGGCTTTCTGGCGCGGGGCGATCCTCAATCCTGCGGGTGTTGGAGGATCTGGGCTATGAGGCGGTCGACAACCCGCCGCTGACGCTGATCGAGGAACTGGCCTGCCGCGCCGACCGGCCAGTGGCGATCGGCATCGATGCCCGCAGCCGTGGATTTGACGCCGCCGCCACCTTGGACGCCGTGGAGCGGCTGCGGCAGATGGAGGGGCTGCGGCCAGAGCTGGTGTTTGCCTTGGCCGATGAGGCCGCCCTGCTGCGCCGGTTTACCGAGACGCGGCGCCGCCACCCGCTCGCCCCAGAGGGCCGGGTAACAGACGGAATTGCGCGCGAGATTGCGCTGACGGCGCCGTTGCGCGAAGCCGCCGACCTTGTGATCGACACGTCGGACACGCCCCTCCCCCATCTGCGCCACCTGGTGGAAGCCCGCTTTGCCGCGCCGCAAGCGGGGCGCCCCGCTTTGACCGTGTCCCTGCTTTCGTTTGGCTATCCGCGAGGGCTGCCGAAAGAGGCAGACCTGGTCTTCGATGCCCGCTTCTTGCGCAACCCCCATTATGATCCCCATCTCCGCCCCCGCACGGGGCTGGACGCGGATGTCGCGGCTTATGTCGAGGCCGACCCCGATTTTACGCGGTTTTTTGAACAGATTGTCGCCATGCTATGGCTCCTGTTGCCGCGCTTCGTGCAAGAAGGAAAGAAATACGTGACCATTGCCGTTGGCTGCACAGGAGGGAGGCACCGCTCCGTCCGCATCGTGGAGAAACTCGCCGAACAGCTCCGGAATGCGGCATGCCCCCCCCAAGCTGGGCTTGACATGCCCTCATGGCAGGTCACGGTTGCGCACCGTGAGTTGCAGAAAGCAGAGCCGTCACACCCAAGTATGCAGTTTGCCGACTCTGTTCAGGCACAGGAGGCCTGAGACGTTCGAATGATCGGACTCGTTCTGGTTTCCCATGGCCGCCTTGCAGAGGAGCTCCGGCTCGCCCTGGAGCATGTCGTGGGCCCGCAAGACCATGTCGCCACCGTTTGCATCGGCCCGGATGACGACATGGAGATGCGGCGCGCCGACATCCAAGCCTGCATTGTCCGGGTGGATGATGGCGAAGGCGTCGTGCTGCTGACCGACATGTTTGGCGGCACCCCTTCCAACCTCGCCATTTCCCTGATGGACCGGCCGGGGGTGGAGGTGATCGCCGGAGTGAACCTGCCCATGCTGGTGAAGCTCGCCAAGGTGCGTAGCCGCCAGCCACTGGGCGAGTGCGTCGACTGTGCCCAGAGCGCCGGCCGCAAATACATCGCTGCCGCGTCCCATGTGCTGCATGGCTGCCGTACCAATGGCAGCATCAACGGCAAGGGCAGCTAGGCGCCCGATGGATGCCCCCGCGGCGCCGACGCTGGTGGCCCATGCGACCGTCCGCAACCGCCGCGGCCTGCATGCCCGCGCCGCCGCCAAGTTCGTGACCACCGCCGAGCGGTTTACCGCAGCCATCGAGGTCGAGGCCTACGGCCAGACCGTGTCGGCCCAGTCCATCATGGGCCTGATGATGCTCGGGGCGGGAACTGGCACCACCCTGGAGATGCGCGCCACCGGCGCTGACGCAAAAGATGCTCTTGCGGCATTGGCTGCGTTGGTCGATGCCGGTTTCCATGAGCAAGATTGAGCCAACAGGGTCCGAAAAC